>JBBRBX010000108.1:0-17036 GCA_038205395.1 Caldilineales bacterium | reverse complement strand
CCTATAAACCGCTACATGTCACCCCTTTGCCGGCTGTCCAGACACGACCTCACCGATCATTCCGCAGTTCTTTCACCCAGCCCATAACTCCCCATTGCCATCTCCTCTGTCCTGTTCACTCAATTTGAGAATTGCTGAACGGCCGATCGGCCTTGCGGAACGGGTGCAGGCAAGCGTTGTGGAGGAGGCTCGGAAGCGTCACGCTGCAAGCGTGACCTACAATGCTGCCGCTTGTGCGCTCCCGTAGGTCACGCTTGCAGCGTGACAATTTTGCCTGCACCGCGCGGAACATTTCCCTCATTGGCGACGCTGAAATAGTAGGCACGAAAGCGGCAGTCCAACCGGCTGCCGGCGTGTGCAGACCGCTCGCCTTGCGTATCGATTTGTGTACTGTGCCGAATGAAAAAGGAGCGTCTCGGATGAGAAACCCTCGTTGGTTGTTGGGGCTGCTGCTGCTGCTGCTGGCGCTGGCCGGCTGCAGCCCGTTGGTCGTGAGCGGGCAGGAGGCTGCAGCCCAGCCGCAGGCGTCTGCCGGGCCGGGCGCCGGATGGGTCGAGTACACACATCCGGCGTGGGGGATCAGCTTCCGCTATCCCGCCGCCTGGACGCTGCGCATCCCGGACTTTGACAAGCCGGCCACCCCGCCTGCCGAAGGCGTGCCGGAAGGCGTGCCGGAAGGCTACACCTACAACCCAAATATTGAGTACATGCGCACGCTGGGACATACCGTCTCCTTGTACGTGCCGGACAAGGAGGGCGCCTCGGTCAGTGAAGTAACGATTGCGCTGGACGTGTTCACCCTGTCGCCAGGCACAGATTTGGACACCTGGGTGGAACTGCGCAACCAGCTCGGCGCCACAACCAATCCGCTGGCGGATGAGACCACCGTCACCGCAGTGGACACGGCAGGTCTGCCCTTTGCCGATGCCGGCGACCAGGTGGCGTACAGCGTGCTGGAGAACCGCGTGATCCACAATGAGGTCGTCTGGGTCGCCAAAGGCGAGCTGGTCTTTTTGTTTATGAACAGCAATGCTGACCCCCAGGTCAAGGAGCAGTTTTTCCAACTGGTTGCGTCGCTGCGGTTTGACCCGGCGCAGTTGGCTGCGATCCGGGCGAGAGCACAGTTTTCCGGTGCGGAGCAGCAGATCAAGGAGGCCATCGCACTGCTCCGCCCGCAGCCGACACCGGCATGTGACATTGTCTGCCGCGACCAAAAGGCTTACGCAGAGATGTATCCTGCTGCAGCCGGCCAGGAGCCTTCCCCGCTGGCTGCACCCGCTGCAGACCTGAGCAGCTACACCGGTCAAAACGGTTACGGGTCGGCGTATCCGGACTTTACCGTGCGCTATGATCCTGCGCTTTGGACTTTTGTGGCCGGCGTCGCAGGCAGCAGTGACACGCTGGAGAGCAGCGCAGTCGTTTCGTGTACGGTGCTGTTGACTATTGGCCCTATCGGTTCGCCGGACATCGCCCACCGGATGGTTGGCCCCTACTTGTGGAGCGTGGCGGCGACGAACAACCCGCGTGCGCTGCAGTACTCGACACAGACTGCGGATGCGCTTTCTCTTTTCTTTGGGCTGATAAGGCCGGATGTCGATTTTACGGAATGCAGTGCGCAGTGCATGAGCCTGGCCGAGACGGTCATCGCCACGGCGGACTTTGTGTCGCGCTGAACAGAAGTCAGTCTTCCTCATGACTACAGGTCAAATGGAAGTGGCCAATTGCACGAAATCTGCCGGAGAACCCGAAAACTGGACCACGTGCTAAGGTGTAAGAGCAGAGGTTTAAGAGTACGTGGAGGATAAGAGAGATGAGTAAGCAACGCAGGCGATTCAGTGCCGACTTCAAGTTTCGGGTAGCGTTAGAAGCAGCCAAAGGAAAGCAGCGCCTTCAGCGACCTCACGGCCAAACGGTTCACCGGCCAGTACCATGAGGCGGGGCGGGCGGTGGCGGAGGGGCTGAGCTTCTACAACGCCAGGGGGGTGTGACCCACAACTGGGGCGCCTGCGCTCCTGTAGACGACACGATAGCGCGCGGGCGAACTACACGCCGGCGTGACTTTCGGGTACAATTACCCCATGGCCGGTTATCAACTGCTCAAGCACCGCCAATATGACCGCAGCGCCGACCGGCTGCCTGCGACAATCCGGCACAAAGCGATCTGGTCGCAGGTGCTGCTGGGCACACGCGGGCGCACGCCCAACGTCAAGAGCACCAGCGGCTACAATGCCCGCTGGCGGCGCACCCCCGTGCAGGGCTACCATTACTATCTCTGGTGGATCCCGCTCAGCGAAAGCAGCCTGGCGGAAAGCGCCGGCCCTGGCGGCGAGGCGGGCCACACCATCCTGGTCCATTCCATCCGCCACCATGACCAAACCGACGACCCCATCGAACTGCGCAGCCTGGATGACTTTGAAGAAGTCCAACTGAACAGCCTGGACCCGCGCTATGACGAGCAGCGCTCGGTCGGCGAACGGTTGCTGCGCGACAACCTCTCGCTCGCCACCATCAAGGGACTGCCCGGCAGCGGCAAGACGATCTCGCTCTTTTATCTGGTGCGAGACCTGGCCGGCCACGTGGGGATGCAAAACATTCTCTACGTCACCTATACCAGCCGCCTCAAACGGGCCGCGCGCGAGTTCCTGGCCGCCCAAGGCCCCGGCTTTGAGCAGTCGGTGCGTGTGCGCACCTTGAACGAGACGCTCGCCGACCTGCTCGGTGCACCCGTCCCGCAGATCGACCCCTTTGGCGACCTGGACGACTTTCTGCGCTTTCTGGAGCTGCAGCAGCCCTCATCGCTGGGCGAATGGCGCCGCTACCCGGAGACGCTCTACACCGAACTGCGCGCGTATCTGTACGGGCGCAGCCTGCCGCCGGGCTATACGCTGCCGGAGGGACGCAGCGCCGGCGCCTTTTTCCCGTCCGGTGCATTCAACGCCGCCGCTTACGCCAAAGCGCGCGACCTGGAACCGGCGCTGGCCGAACAGGCGGTACGCATCGCCGAACGGGTGGGCGACCGCTTCTTTGCCGACCAGCGGCTGGCCGCGCGTGCCCTGCCGGCGCTCCAGACCGGGAGCAAACTGCCCGCCTGGCTGCGCAACCTCGACGCCCTGATTGTGGATGAGGTGCAGGACCTTACCCTGCTGCAGACGCTGCTGCTGGGCCAACTGGCGCGTGCGCGGCTGCAGCGGCGGCCCGATGCACCGCTCGTTGTCGCCATAGCGGGGGATGAGTCACAGATCGTCCAGCCCAGCGGCTTTGACTGGGGCGAGAGCAAAGACCTGCTGCGCGACCTGCTGGGCGCTAACCCGCTTGAATTTGAGTTCCGCCACCAGCGCCGTTCGCCGCACAACCTGGCGCGCCTGATCGACAACGCCTGGAGTTTCTACAGCTTTCTGCCCAAACCGCTGCGCCCCTCCGCCAACCGCCAGACCTTTGTCGACGACGCCGGCCATGAACTGGGCGCCGCCGGCGCCGTGGCCGCACCCGAAGACGAAAACGGCCGTATCCTGCTCTGCCCGCTGCCGCCGACCTTGCGCGCCGCGCCCGCCGCACCCGGCTGGGGCGAGCTGGCCGAACTGCTGGCCGAACTGCCGGGGCGCGCCTTGATCGATCTCAGTGAGAAGCTGGCTATCGGCGAACACAGCGACGGCGGACACAGCAGCGCACCGGATAACAAGGTCAACGAGGTGGTCTTTCTGGCGCGCGAGATCAAAGGATTGGAGCGCGGGACGGTGCTGGTGCATGGTCTCGACCGCCTCTACCAAAATGCCGTGCGCAGCAGCGAAAACGAGCAGAGCAACCTGCCCCGGCTGGAAGCGCGCCGCCAGTTTGACGAGATGCGCGTCGCCCTCAGCCGCTCCACCGACAAGCTGGTGCTGCTGGAGGCGGCGGATGCGCCGGTGCTGGCCGAACTGGGCGTCGGCCAACTCCCCGGCCACTACACCATCGGCTGGGACAGCCTGCTGGAACTGCTGCGGAGTGAGGAAATGTCCGAGATTGAGGCGATCGAAGGCTATCTCGACGAGGCTGATGACCTGCTGGAGCGCAGCCGCTGGGAGCAGGCGCGCCGCCGCAACCGCCGGGCCTACGAGTTCGCCCAGCAGATCGACGACCATGCGCTCCTGCGCGAAGCCCAAGAACAGTACATCCGCATCTATCTGGCGCAGGCCGCCGACCAACTGGCGCACGACCGTCTGCGCGATGCCTATGTGCTCAACCGCCAGGGCTATGACCTGGCCGATGCCCACGGCGACCCGCAGCTGCTGGACGATGTGGACGAACAACTACGTATTGTGCGCGCCGCCATCCGGCGCAAGGCCGACAGCCTGGTCGCCACGGCCCAGGCCGCCGCCGACCAGAACGACTATGCGCTGGCCTATCGCATCGCCCTCACTGGCTCGGAGCTGCTCGACATCATGCAGGACCCGGAGATGCAGGCGCAGCTTGACGAGGCTGCAGTGGCGCACGGCTGGCAGTGGGGGATTCAACTGCTGGCGGAAGGCGCCGAGGCGGGTGAACAGTTGGCCGGCCTCTTTGCGCATCTGGGCCAGGCGCTGCAGCGCCAGCATGACCTGGCCGGGGCGCAGATGGCCGTGGTCCCGGCGGAGCGTTACCGCCACCTGCCGCACAACAGCAGCCTGTCGCGCGACCAGCTTGCGCGCCTGATTCGCTATATCGACCAGTATCTCCAGACCCTGGCCCCGCTCAACCTCGACATTTCCGCTTTTGTCTATGTCGAGCACTGGCTGGAGGAGGCGTTTGAACGCTTGAATGGGCATAACAGCCTCTATTACGAGTGGGCGCTGGCGGCTCAAAGCTATGCCACCCTGGTCGATTACCCGCCGCTGGACGAACGGCTGTGGGATTTGGAGAATCGCATCGAGATGGAGCGCGGCCCCAACTGGAAAACAGGAGATAATGAAGGGGCTAGTGCAGACGCGAGCGAAGAAGCGCTGATGAAGTTTGCGGCCTTGATTGCGGCCTATAACGGCGACCCAGCCACCGCCTCCGCCGCCTGGGAGAAGTTGGGACAGATCGAGCCGGCCGTTCACCAGGCGCGCATCGCCGGCGACCTGGAACGCGCCTATAACCTGCTGCGCCGCCACAACAAGGCTGTGCCGGAAGAACTGGCCACCGCCGTCAAACTGCTGCGCCAGGCCGCCCAGCTTGCCTCCAAGCACCACCAACTTTCCCCCGCCGAGCGCATGACCATCATTGCTGAACTGGCGCAGTTGAGCGAGCAGCTGCGCAGCGCCGCTGAATAAACACGCCGGCGCGGCGAAAAAGGAACCGTATGCAAATTTATCTTGACCAGATCGGCTGCCGGTTAAACTACAGCGAAATGGAAAGCCTGGCCCACCGCCTGGCGGCGGCAGGGCACACTGTCGTAGAGGAAGCGGGCCAGGCGCAGGTGATCATTTTCAACTCGTGCGCCGTCACCAGCGGGGCCGTGCGCGACAGCCGTAAGCGCATCGGCGCGCTGCACCGGGCGGCGCCCGCCGCGCGCATCGCCCTCACCGGCTGCTACGCCACGCTCGACCCGTCCGCCGCCGCCCTGCCCGGCGTGGAGATGGTGGCGGACAACAGCCGCAAAGAGCTGCTCCCCCTTCTGCTCCAGCCCTGGAGCGCCGAGTTTGCCGATACGCCCACGCTCCTGCGGCTGGCGCCCGACGCCGTTCCCTTCGACTTCCCGCTCCCCGCCGCACAAGTGGAGCAGCCGGCATCCGCCCCGGCCCTACGCACGCGTGCGTTTGTCAAGGTGCAGGACGGCTGCAACAACCGCTGCACCTTCTGCATCGTGACCAGCCTGCGCGGCGAGAGCCGCAGCCGCCCGCTGGCCGCCGTAGTGGAGGAGATTGCCGCGCTGGACGAGCAGGGGGTGCAGGAGGCCGTGCTGACCGGTGTGCATCTGGGCGCGTATGGGCGCGATGCGTCCGCAGCAGAAGCGGGCGACCTGAAGACGCTGGTGGCGGCAATTTTGACGCACACCGGCATCGCCCGCCTGCGCTTGAGCAGCCTCGAACCGTGGGAACTGGCCCCCGGCTTCTTCGATCTGTGGGCGCGCTGGTCGGGGCGACTTTGCCCGCATCTGCACCTACCTTTGCAGGCGGGCAGTGACCGCCAGCTGCGCGCCATGGCGCGACGCTGCACGGTGGCTTCCTATCGCCAACTGCTGGCCGAGGCGCGCGCCGCCATCGCCGGCCTCACCGTCACCACCGACCTGATCGCCGGTTTCCCCGGCGAGAGCGAGGCTGATTTCGCTGAGGGGCTGGCATTTGTGCAGGAATGCCGCTTCGCCCACGCGCATATCTTCCCCTACAGCCCACGCGCAGGCACCGCCGCCGCCGGTTTTAGCGACCAGCTTGCGCCTGCCGCCAAGAAAGCGCGCGCCCGGCAGTTGCAGACAGCCGTGGCGGCTGACGGCGAGCGGGAGCGGCAGCGTTTTTTGGGCGACGTGCGCCCTGTCTTGTGGGAAGGCCAGGGTGAAGCTGTCCCCGGCGCGCTGCTGCTGCGCTGGACAGGGCTGACCGACAACTATCTGCGCGTCCAGACGCTGGCGCCGGCGGGCGAGAATCTGCACAACCGCATCACACAGGTCTGTCTGGAACGGCTGGAAGAGGGCATTCTACAAGCACGCTAAAAGCCGCTGGCCGATCCGATCCCCTTTTCCAAGTCCACACAAACCTTTTCGCACAGGATCAAGAACTGCGGCTTCCAGCGGTCATGCAGACGCAGCGGGTCCACCCAGTGGGCAGTGTGCGGAATGGCCCCCAGTGAAGCCAGCCCCACCGACTCGTCGAGCACTTGCAGACGCTGCTCGCGCGGGGCGTAGCGGCCAAAATGGTGCTGCGCCGAACCAAGCGACGGAATGCGGTGCGCCGTCTCGCTGCTCCAGCGCCAGAATTCAGTCACAAACAGCCGCAGGCCGTGATAGCGACGGTGCACGTTGGGCGCGTTGGCGACGAGTTGATGCCAGAAGTCACCGTTGCCGAAGTTGGCTTCCCCCAGCGACAGCGGCAGCGCGTAGAGAGAAGTCAACGCGCCCGCCGCCACATCCAGCAGCGCCCGCCCGGCCCCCAAATAGCCGACCAGAAACGAGCGGGTAAGGATAGAGGTTTTGTCGTCGCCCTTGGCGTCCACGGAATGGCGGCGGCGCGCATCTTCCATCAAAAAAGCATACATCTCTATATCGGCCATGCGCGCGCAGAGGCTTTCGGCCATCACCACACAAGGATGGGCGTCCGCCTCTTCAAAGGTGGCAAAGCGGGCGTCGAATAGTTCGTCCAGCCGCACAAAACAACTGGGCACAGCCTGCTCCGACAGGCGATAGGCCGAACGGTCATAAAAGTAAGTCTTCACCCGCGTCCCTCTGCATCTTTCCTTGATCGGCGCCATTCGGCGCCGGCGTCCTGCCCGGCGCCAGCCAATACCAATACAGCCCCACGCCGGTGCCCACGCCGACTGCGCCCTTGATCCACCAGGGCAGCCCGCTGGGGCTGACAAAGCCTTCGATCAGCCCGGCCAGCACCAACAGCGGGATACAGGCCAGGATCGCCTCACCGGCCAGGCGGGTGCGCTGGCCCAGCACCGCTTGGCGGCTGTAGAGGCCGGGGCGCAGCAGCCCGTCGCCGATATACAAGCCGCAGCCGCCGGCCAGGAAGATCACACTCAACTCGATAAAGCCGTGCGCCAGCACAAACTGCCCCAATCCGCCGGCCAGCCCATGCACCTGCAGCAGGCCGAAAATAGCCCCCAGGTGCAGGCCGTTGCTGATCAAAATCCAACCAGTGTATAGTCCAGCCGTCATGCCGCCGGCAAAGGTCAGAAACATGACCTGGATGTTGTTGGTCAGGATCAGCGAAGAAGCCGCCGAACGCACAGCAGGGGCAATATCCGTCCACAGCTTGCCCTGCTCCACCTGCTGCACCAGTTCGGCAATCTCCGGCCCTTCAAAAAGATAGATACGCGCCGGCTCCACCCACACCGCCCAGAAGGCGACCAGCGCGGGCAGCAAGAACAAGAGAAAGGCCACGGCGGTGTAGGGCAGCAGCTTGCGGTATAATTGGGGAAAGCGGACGGCGTAGAGATCACGGAGCTGCCGCCAGCGCAGCGGTTCGCCGCGATAGAGCGCAGCGTGGGCGGCGCCAACCAACTGGTTGAGATAGCGCGCCACCGGCTGCTGCGGGTAATCCCGCTGTGCTAGGGCCAGATCGGACGTGACGGCGCGGTAGAGACGGCCAAACTCTTCCAGTTCTTGCGCCGACAGCGCCTGCGGCGAACGGCGCAGGACGGCGAGCAGGCTCTCCATCCGCTGCCAGGCGGGGCGGCGCTGCTGCACGAAGAAGTCGATATGCATAATAATGGCTGCGATAGTTGCGTGAGATGATTGACGGAAACGATTAACCGGAATGATTGACCGAGACGGGCGCCTGGTGCAAGACGATAAATTGCAAGACGATACCCTGCCAAAGCTGCTGCGCGAAGAGTATACCATCGACACGCCGGAGAATGTAACCTTTGGCTATGCGGTTGCCGGCATCGGCAGCCGCTTTATCGGTGCGCTCATCGACACCACGCTGCTCGTGCTGGCGCTGCTGCTGCTCAACATCGTCGTGGCCGTGCTGCTGGCCTGGCTGGGGGACAACGCGCCGCCCAGCGCGCTCGACAGCGAACCGGCGCCGGATTGGTTCTTCGGCCTGGTGATTGCGATCTACACATTGGTCAACTTTGGGCTGATCTGGGGCTACTACCTGGCCTTTGAATGGATGTGGAACGGCCAGACGCCGGGCAAGCGGCTGGCAGGCACGCAAGTCGTGCAGGTCAGCGGCGCACCGGCGACCTTTGGCGAGATTGCCATCCGCAACATTATCCGCATCGTTGACTTCCTGCCCTTTGCTTATGCCACCGGCTTTGTGGTGATGTTGAGCAACCGCCGCGCCCGCCGCCTGGGCGACTTCGCCGCCAATACCCTGGTCATCCGGCAGCAGCAGCCGGTCAAGCTGGCCGATCTCGGCGCGGCGGATCTCACCGCTGCGCCCACAGCCACACCGGCGGAGCGTGCGGCTGTACCGGCGGAGATACTGGCCCGCTTTCCCAACCTGGCGCAGGTGACGGATGATGAGTACCAACTCATGCGCGAAGTGCTGGCGCGCCACGCGCAAGGCAGCGCCGGCGGCGATCTGCTGCGGCGGCTGGCCGTGGCCATGGCCGCCCGCGCCGGTGTACGCCCGCCGCCCCCCGACCCTTACGCCTGCCGCCTCTTTTTAGAAGCGCTGGCGGACGCCTGCCGCGCCGCCGCCGCATAATTCAGGAGCAAACCAGGAGCAAACGTATGTGCCGCAACATCAAGCCGCTCTACCATTTTGACCCGCCGGCGACAGACGAGGAGGTGCATGCAGCCGCCTTGCAATTTGTGCGCAAGATCAGCGGCTTCAACAAACCCTCACAGGCCAACCAGGCCGCGTTTGATCGTGCGGTGGCGGATATTACCCAGACGGTGCAGGAACTGCTGGGTTCGCTGAGCACCAGCGCCCCGCCGCGCGACCGGGAGGTGGAAGCCGCCAAGGCGCGCCGGCAGTCACAGCGCCGTTTTGGCGGCGCCAACGGGCAAACCGGCAATCTATAGCGATTGGAAAGGGAAAACGACAGTGAATACAGCAGAGAACACAACCTTGCAGGATGCGATGTCCGTAACCTTTGATGCGCTTTACGAGCAGGCCAAAGCCGTCCTCAACCCGCGCAAGCTCTCACAGTCCGCCGAAGCCGGCGGCGTGGGCGCCGCCCTGCTGGACGAAACCGGCGTCGTGTATACGGGTGTCTGCATCGACACCGCCTGCTCAATGGGCTTCTGCGCCGAACATGCCGCGGCCGCGGCCCTGGTGACTGCTGGGGGCAGCCGCGTGCTCAAGATGATTGCGGTCGGCTGGGATGGGCAGATCATGCCGCCCTGCGGCCGCTGCCGCGAGTTTATCAGCCAACTGCACGACGACAATCTCACCACGCAGGTGATGGTCGGCGCCGGGCTGGTGATGACCATTCAAGAACTGCTGCCGCACGACTGGCGCAGAGCGGCGGGCGCGCAGGGCTGACGCCTGCCGCTCCCGCGCTGTAGACAGGTGGCTCAGATAGGTGGCTCAGATAGGTGGCTCAGCCAGAGGCTCAGCCAGAGGCTCAGGTAGTGGAATCGACGTCCGGCCCCAACATTCGTTGGTAACGGGCAATCAGCGGCTGGGTCGTCACTCCATGCAGCAGGACGCTGAGGGCCACCACGGAGACCGTCAGCCCCACGCTGTCGGTCGCCGCCTGCCCCGTCACCCCCTCATTCAGTGCATAGCTCATATAGTAAAGGCTGCCGATGCCGCGCACGCCGAACCAGCCCATCAGCCAGCGCTGCACATTGGTGGTCGGCGTCCCCATCAACAGCAGGCGCGTGCTCAGGGGGCGAATCACGAAAAAGAGCGCTAACGCCAGCGGCACGGCGCGCCAGTCCCAATGGGTGGCTAAGGCCGCGCCCACCAGCACCACCAACAGCACTTCGACTAGCCGCTCGACCGTATCACCAAAGGAAAGCACCTCGGAGACCACCGTGCCGGCAGCCACAGCCGGCTCCTTCAACTCTTCTTCTTCCGTCTTGGCGGCCACCAAATCTTCCGCAGGCGGATGCGACTGGCCGTCGCCGGCCGCTTCGCCGTTGGCCATCCGCCTGCCGTTCTCCGTATCGGGGTGTGGGTCATCAGTGACCACCTGCAGCTCTGCCCGGCGCAGGCCTAACCCAGCCGCAAAGACCGCCAGAAAGCCCCACGCCCCCATAAACTCTGCACCGGTGTAGGCCAGCGCGATCAAGGCCAGCGCCAGAAAATCACCCGGCGCTGCGCTGCTGTGGCCCCGGCTGCGCAGCTTGATCGCCAGCCAGCCCACCCCACGCGCCAGCACAAAGCCAAAGATTAGCGCGGCTGGAATGGCCCACAGCAGGCGGTGGAGCGCCCATTCCCCCACCCAGCCGCCCACAGCGCCCTGTTCCAGCCAAAGCAAGGCAAAGACGACAAACGGAAAAGCGGCGCCATCATTGAGGCCGGCTTCGCCGGAGAGACCATAGCGCATCCGGTCGTGGTCGGCTGCCCTGTCTACAGCCACGGCGTTGGCCAACACGGGATCCGTAGGGGCAATCAGCGCGCCGAGCAGCATGGCCACGGCCGGCTCCAACCCCAAGACAAAATGGGCAAAAAGCGCCACCCCGGCAATGGACGCCAACATGACCAGCGTGGCCAGGTGCAGCGGCGCGCGCCATGCCGGGTCGCGGAAAGGCAGCCGCAGCCGCAGCCCGCCCACAAAAAGCGATATGATCACCGCAATCTCGGTCACATGCTCAAGCCAACCGCCGTACTGGCGCAGATCGATTGCCAGCCAGCCCAACCCCAGCGGGCTGATGGCCAGACCGATCACCAAATAGATCAACGCGGTGGAGATCGGCAGACGTTTGATATAGGTCAACGACAGCGCCAAAAGCAGCAGCAGCGCACCGGTCACGGCCATCCAGGCAACAAAGCTCATAAGCCGCCAGTATGCTTGGTATGCAGTCGCCTGTCAATTCAATTTGCATGGAGAAAGAGAAAAAAAGGAAAATCGCCACGTGAGAAAATTCTTAGACTTTTCTCAAAGCCTTCTCATGCCCACGCGCTAAGCTGATACCAGTAGTATGCGTAAAAGTACGTGACCCGGCGCAGCGCTTGCTTCTCCGGTCTTATAGAAAAGAGTGACCTGATTATGCGAAAAATGACGGCAGCTAAATGGAAAGCGCAGGCAGCCATGTGGGCTTTTGTAGCGGTGGCGATCGCTGCCGCCGGCCTGACGACAGCCGGCGCTTTCAACTACGCCATCTTGAATGCAGGGACGGCGGGAGAGAACAGCCGGACCGCCGCCCAGCCGGCGCCCTTCGCAATGTTATCGTCGGCGGCGTCCAGCCTGGCGTCCATCGGAGGCAACTAAAACCATGACGCAGCCACAGAAACCACAATCAGCCGGCCGCCACGACCCCAAAACGACACTGGCGCTGGTAAAGTGGACAACCACCCTCGGCGCCGTCAGCTTGACGCTGGCCGGATGGGGAGTGTTGGCCCGCGCGGAAGCGGTCGACGCTGCGCAGAGTGCACAGGCTGCGCCTGCCGCCTTCGCCGTGGCCAACGTCGCAACGTCCACGGTGACGCAAGCCGCTCTCGCCACTGTGACCGTACCGCCAACGGTGAGGCCCTTGCCCGCCACAGCAACACCGGCAACAACACTGGCAGCGACGTCTGCGCTGCTGGCCCAGATCACATCCACGCCGGTGGCGACGTCTACATCCACGCCGGCGCCCAGCGCAACAGCGACGGCAACGGCTCTGCCTGCTTCCACCCCAGCCACGACAATCAAGCTGGACATTGTGCAGTGGGTGCAGACCAACACGGGCGATCAGGTTGCCGTCGTGCGCGATAACCAGGGGGTTCTCTGGTATGTGTGGGGGACAGATGTGCCGCTGATCGAGCAGGGTCTGTCGCCGCAGTATCAGCCCGAAGCGGTGAACAGCGTCGCCCGCTCCCGCCACTCATGAAGCATGGGCAAGGTTTGCGCCAGGGCGGCCGTCACTTGCGCGACATGAGCAGGGAGGAAACGCAGAGGCACAGAGGTGGCGCTGAGGTCGCTGAGTTCAGCCATCACTTTCGCGCGATGGGTACGGAGGTGGCGATGTGGGTGTGGAATGACAATGAGCAGCGTGCGCGCGGGGCGCTGCTCGCCGCTGAACGCTTCTTTGCCCAGACCGAAGCGCGGTTGAGCCGTTTCCGGCCCGACAGCGAACTGTCGCGGTTGAACCGGGCGGCAGGCCGGCCATTTGTCGCCTCACGCCTGCTGTATGCTCTGGTCGAAAGTGCGCTGGTCTGGCGCCGCCGCACAGGCGGCATCTTTGACCCCACCATTTTGAATGCGCTGCTGGCCGCCGGCTACGACCGCCCCTTCGCCGCCATCCAAGCGGAGCAGGCGGCGGAGCACAGCGCCGCAGCAGCCGGCGGCGGGGCTGGGGATGAATTTGCGACCCAGGCGGCGGCACAGGTGACGGCAGAGGCCATCCAGCTTGGCCCCCAGCAGCAGATCATCCTGCCGTCGGGGCTGCGCCTGGACCTGGGCGGCATTGCCAAAGGCTGGGCTGTCCAGCAGGCGGCCCAGCGTTTGGGCATGTGGGGCGCTTGTCTGGTGGATGCGGGCGGCGATATCGCCGCTGTAGGTGCGCCGCCGGCCCAGTCGTGGGTTGTCAGCGTGGCCGACCCCCAGCTTCCCGAACAAGAGATCGCCGTACTGGGGCTGCGCAACGAAGCGGTGGCGACCTCCAGCCGCGCACACCGCCAGTGGCGGCACGCAGGCAGGCCTGCCCACCATCTGATCGACCCGAGCACGGGCGCACCGGCAGAAACAACGATTTTGAGCGCCACCGTTGTGGCCCCGCGCCTGCCCGACGCCGAAATCTATGCCAAGACGGCGCTGATTCTGGGGGAGACCGCCGGGCTTGCCTACTTACACCAAATCCCCGGCATCTCCGCAATTCTCGTAACCGAAGATGGACGCCACCTGATGAGCGGCGAGTTTGAGAAGAAAGCCTATGTATCGTCTAGTAACTTCACAGAGCGATTCCGAATCCCAGCCTAAACCGCGCGGCGTGTTCGCCACACTGGCGCTTGTGCTTGTGCTGAGCCTATTGGGCTGCGCCGGCCTCCTGGTGGCCGGCTACTCTCTGCCTGAGACGGCAGCCAAGAGCTACTGGTTTATCTCCCGCAGCAGCGGCGTCGTCGCCTATGGGCTGGTGACGCTCGGCGTCCTGTGGGGGTTGATCCAGAGCGGCAGCCTCTTTCGTGCGCGCGTGTCGCCGCTGCTGGCGCTGGGGCTGCACAGCTATCTGAACTGGCTCGGCCTGGGTTTGGCCGGGCTGCATGGCCTCATTTTGCTCGGCGACAACTATATCAAGATCGATCTGGCGCAGATTTTTACGCCTTTCCTTGCCGACTACCGGCCCATCCCAGTGGGGTTAGGCATTGTGGGATTCTATGGGATGCTCCTGCTCACTTTGAGCTTCTACGCACGCAGCCACCTGGGCCAAAAAAATTTCCGCCTGCTGCACTATACAAGCTATGCCGTGTTTGCAGTGGTCACAGCGCACGGCGTGCTTGCCGGCACAGACAGCACGCCGCTGTGGTGGCTCTACAGCCTGAGCCTGGTCACGGTGGCGGCGATGACTGTGCTGCGCATTGCCGGCAGCCGCCGCGCCAGGCAGAAATCGGCGGCCCGCGAGCGGCAGCCCGCCGCTGCCTCTGCCAATCCATACCAGGGTTGATGAAAGCGACAAGGCTGTTATAATCCGGATAGGTGTCGTCCGGATACAACCCGGCAGAGCAAAGTACGGCAGGAGCAGGTTTGTCCCATGCGGATTCTCGTCGTCGAAGACGAACAGAACGTCTCGGCTTTTATCAAACAAGGTCTGACCGAAGAAGGCTATCTGGTCGATGTCGTCGCCGACGGCGAATTGGCGTTGAGCTATGCCCAGAGCAATGCCTATGATCTGATCTTGCTCGATGTGCTCCTGCCCAAGATGGATGGCCGCCAGGTGGCGCGCAGCTTGCGCCAAGGCGGTTTCAGCGCCCCCATTTTGATGCTCACGGCGCTCGATGCGGTGGACGATCGCGTCTCCGGACTCGACAGCGGCGCCGACGACTATTTAGTCAAACCTTTTGCCTACCGGGAGTTGCTGGCCCGTATCCGCGCCCACACCCGCAGCTATGAGCGCCCCGGCGCACCCAACGAACTGCAGATTGCCGATCTGACGCTCAACCGGCTCACCCATGTTGTGAAACGCGGCCGGCAGGAGATCGAACTGACGGCAAAGGAGTTCTCGCTGCTGGAATTTATGCTGCTGCATCCGAATCAGGTGCTCAGCCGCACCCAGATAGGGGAGCAGGTCTGGGGCTACGATTTCTACAACCTGTCCAACATCGTGGACGTGTATGTCGGCTATCTGCGCCGCAAAATCGACAACGGCGGCGTCCTCCCCCTGATCCGCACCGTGCGCGGGGCAGGCTACAAACTGTCAGCGGACGGCTGAGCCATGTGGACACTGCGCAACCGGCTGATTCTCGTCAACGTCCTGGTCTTTCTGCTCACATTTGTCGTGCTCGTCGCTGTGCTTGCCGGCCAACTGTTGGGTCATCTCTTTGAGCAGCTCGACCTGGAGCTGGCGCGCACGGGGGAGCGAACACTGGCGCATGTGGTGATGATGGATGGCGGCCCGCGGCTGCGGGAAAAGGACGGTCGTCTTGCGGCCAGTTTAGGCCCCACCGGCTTTGTGCGGCTGTTGGACCCACAGGGTGCGCTCGTCGATGGCGACGGCGACTTCCAGGAGTTTGCACCTGCACGCGCTATTTTGTCCGCCGGGGAACGCGGGCAAATATCCAACCAGCGCAGCCGGCGCGGCGATCTGCTGCGGGTGTACACCCGTCCCATCTATGCATCTTCTCCCCAGCACGCGGGGCCGCCCGTGGGCTATGTCCAGACCGGGAGTGTGCCGGAAGAAGTCTTGGAGATGGCCGGCCAGATTCGCAACAGCCTGCTGATTGCGCTGCCGCTGGCGCTGGCCGCCGTCGCGCTGGCCGGCCTTTTCGCCACGCGCAAGGCGCTGCAGCCGCTCACCGACATGACGCGCAGCGCCGCCGCCATCAGCGCCGACTCACTGGCGGGCCATCGCCTGCCGATCCCCCGGACCAAGGACGAAGTGCAGGCGCTGGCGTTGGCGTTCAACGCCACGCTGGAACGGCTGGCGGCGGCCTTTGCGCGCCAGCGCCGCTTCACCGCCGACGCCTCACACGAACTGCGCACCCCGGTGACGGCCATTTTGGGGCAGGCGGAGCTGGCGCTGAACCGTCCTCGCGCAGCCGAAAGCTATCAAGAGGCGCTGCTGCGCATCGAGAGCGAAGCGGAGCGGATGCAGCGGCTGATCGGGCGCATGTTGAGCCTGGCGCGCGCCGAGAGCGGGCAGCAGATGTTGACCTTTGCCGCGACGGATGTAGCGGCGCTGCTGCACACGCTGACGGAAGCCCTGGCCCCCCAGTTGGAGAGCAAACAGGTCAGCCTGCAGCTGCACGCGCCGCCCAGCGCCACCATCGTCACCGACGCCGACACGCTGACGCAAATATTGCTCAATCTTTTGGAAAACGCCATCGCCTACACCGATCAGGGGACCATCGACATCACGCTGACGCCGCAGACCGGCGGCATCCACATTGAGGTAAGCGATTCGGGGCGAGGCATCGACCCGGAGCAGCTGCCCCTCATCTTCCAGCCGTTCCACCGCGCCGACCCGTCGCGCCAGCGCGGGAACGGCGGCGTAGGGCTGGGGCTGGCGCTGGCGCATGAACTGACCCATCTCCTCGGCGGCCAGATTACAGCCGCCAACCGCCGCGCCGGCGGCGCGGTGTTCACCCTGACCCTGCCCGCCGACGCGCGCACGGCGTAAGCAGGCGGAACTCTCGCAACGGTACAAGATTCAAGAGGTTTGCTGGAGATTGGCAAGCGTGATCTGTGCTACGCTGTCGGCAGGCGCAGATCGCGCGGCCGCCGTTCGCTCGACAGGAGTTGTAAGCATGTCCCCAACCGTCAAGGAAACCAATCCCATCTATATGCCCATGCTGCGCGACCTGCCGCTGGACATGCGCCCGCGCGAGCGGATGCTGATGGCTGGGCCTGCCGCGCTCTCCAATGCCGAACTGCTGGCGATCCTGCTGCGCGTCGGCGTGACCGGTGAGAGTGTGATCCACGTGGCCGAAAAGCTGCTGGTGCGCTTCGGCGGGCTGCCCGGCATTGCCCAGGCCAACTTTGAGGAATTGTGCGCTGTCCACGGCGTGGGGCAGGCCAAGGCCACTCAGGTCAAGGCCGCGCTCGAAATCGGCCGCCGCCTGCTGCTGGCCCTCCCGCAAGATCGGCTGCAGATTCGCAGCCCGGCAGACGTGGCCGACATGTTG
>JBBRBX010000107.1:0-17511 GCA_038205395.1 Caldilineales bacterium | reverse complement strand
CTGCCTGATAACGGATTCTCAGTGCTCCGTCACTGCACTGCTGATACGCACCTTGTAATTCGTTTGTCTGTTCCGGGCTAAGCTCAAACTTTCGCTTATTCATGCACCTATTGTGCCACATTTACTTACTTTGTCTATAAGCAACTGCAAACATTTCATCTTCACTTGCATCATTGGCGGCCATCAACTCCAGAACCCCCAGCATGGCCATGCCGTGGTTGCAGTCGGGGAAGGCTGTGCTGTTGCCGCAGCATGGTCGGTAGACATTCTCGGCTACCACTTGCAGCCGCTGCTGCTGACTTCCTGTCAAATCAATCAAAGGCAGGCTGGCAACCAGCGTCTTGATAGGTTTGGAAGCCAAGGTCCAGCCGCCAGTAGAAGCAAACTGGTCGATCCGGTCAGGGCCATCTGCCTGCATTGGCCCTTCCAGCAGAAGCGGATTGCGATTGGCTAGACCTACCGCCCAAAAAAAATTGAGCAGGAAGTGAGCGTTGGCCTGGCTGATCTCAACTTGTGCCTCGCTGCCGACGTCGACAATAGCCTTCTGTTCCTTTGACAGCGGGTTGCCTGCTTCCTCATATAGACGACTGAATGCCGGCAGATCGATCACGCCTGCCTCGACCAGCTTTGGCCCCAACATACCATAGCGAATTGGGAGTGTGTAGCTGGAAGGCAGCTTGGCAATATACTGCACGGGAGGAAGGGCGGGACCTTGGATCGGAGCCACTTGCTGAACCGCAGCAGGTGCGATTGCTTGTGCTCCGGCTGTAGGAGTGTCAAGTGTAAGCACCTGGGCTACCGGCATTACGCCGATAATCTCGCTGTGGCCGCCCCACACGATATAGCCCATGCCCAACCCACTCAGCAGAGCCAAAAGCGTAGTTACGAGTGCAGCCAATATGATTCCTCCACTGCCCTCGCGCAGCAAAGAGTCGCCCTCTTCACCAGCCGGCCACCCTTTGGCATCTTCTTCGTCATTCTCTAAGTCTGCGGCTTGCGGCAACTGCACCGCTGTGGTTTCTTGCGCATCCATAGTGTCACCTGTGACTTGTTGCTGTTGCGTGTGCCATCGTGCGGCGTTGCCGGCTATGGCACCCAATTGGAACGGATTGTGACTTCTTGCTCCGGCTTTGCCGGATCATTGGTAAGTACGTGCACACGGAAATCATGCTGGCCTTCCATGCCTTCATGCATCATAAACTGCAGCGCAACGGTTGTTTCTTCCCCAGGATTGAGTGCCGTCCGACCGACGACAGCGCGCGGTGGTCAACACCCCTCCAGAACTTCCACACGCGGCTCACCCCGGAAAGCAAGCTGGGCGCTGCCGGTATTTTTGACGCGAAAGGTAGTTTCAATCGTCGTGCCAAGCTTCACATCGCCATAGTCAAACTGTGTCTGGTCAATGGCAGCGTTGGGGCCGCTTGTCACTTCAGGTGTATACGTGACATCAGCCGGGCGCGCTTGCAGCGCCCAAAAAACGGCGGCGACAATGGCCAGCACAGCTACACTGCCGGCGACTGCCCAAAGCAGGGGCCGGCGCGAAGGCTTGGGCGGTTGGAGTGGTTTTTCCACGGGTTTGAATTTATTGCTCATTCGACTTTCCTTATAGGCAGAAAACGATATTGACTTCCAGCAAAACAAACTCTCACAGCAGTATATCTTCCGCGCCAACGTGACGGAACAGTCAACTGTCCGATAGCCGGCGAGCAATAGTGCCCGCACAGCCAACAGGCATATTTGCCTGCTGCACAGGCTATGGGTAGAGGCGTTTGTGCCAGTCTTCTACAGAAGCGTTGCGGTCCTACTCTTGGCGCTTGCGCGAAAGGTTTCCGCCATGAACTGATCCAGCGAAGGAAGTGTGTAAAAGGCCACGCCCGCAGCCGCCAGCAAGCCGGTGATCAGGCGCGCCCACCAGTTGAAAGAACCGAATTGATCGCCTGCGTAGAACCCAGGCAAGGCGTTGTTGGTAAGTGATTGGAGCCACCCGTTCGTATCACGAAAGCCACTGTCCGCCATGCCTGTGAGCAGGTCGTTTACAGCATGCGTGCCGCCATCAAGCGCCAGCGGCAGCAGCAGCAGGGCCATAACGAGCACCGGCAGTGGGCGGGTACGCAGCCCCAACGTGCGCAGCAAGGCATAGACAAGACCAAAGACGGGTGTCATGGTGTAGAAGCTGATCATTCGATCGCTCCAGGCCACTTTCCAACCCAGTTCCGGTGAACCCACAAAACTGCGCAGCGCCCAAGCCGAAGCCGCAGGGTCAAACTGCTGCAGTTCGGCTAGCGTGTAGGTCAGCTTGGGGCCAAACAAAAACCAACTGCGCTGCGGCAGTTGATGACAGAAGAAACTGTAAAACCAGTAGAGCGCACCGCCGGCCCCTGTCCAGCCCGCAGCCATTGCCACCGGAGCGAGAAAGGGTGCGACGGTAAACAGAAGCAAGCTGCTCAACAGCAGCGCAAGCCAATGCCTGGCAAAAAACGCCTCAGCCCACTGCGCCCAACGCAAGATCATCTCTGTAAACCGTTTCTCAAAGCCACTGCTGTCCACTTCGACACAAGCCGGTCGTCATCAACCCTGCGGCAGCGGCGTATCCGTGGCAGGCCCAAAGCTGCTGTAGGTGGCATCAATGTACTGACGAATGACGCCAGGCTGTTTGCCTTCCGCCGTCAAGCGCTTGACATCCTGGGCAATGTCTACACAAATACCGCAGCCGGCAGCATGTTCATCAAACAGCGGCGTCGCTCCTGCGCTGCCCTCCTGGATAAAACAGGTAAGATTGCTGGTGTGGCCCATCTTGCCACAGCCGCAGTAGCAGGGAACAGTCTTCAAGGCATCGGGATTGGCGATAGCAAAGCGATACGCATCGCGCACGCGCGGCGCCGCCGTGGCCAGGAAAGCAGGCAAGTCGCTTGCAGGCGCCAACGCAGCCTCACCTGATCCGGCACAGCCGGCGAACAAAAGCAGCATACCGAACAAAAGCAAAACAAGGGAAAGCAAGCGACGCATAACAGTTTTCCTATACAAAATCTCTATACCAATTCAATATCAGCAAATAAAAATCCGTTTGCATATACGGTACCCCCAAGCACATCCTGTAAAAAGCGCCGCCTTGCGTCCTTGCCCCTAGGCAATAATGCCTGCCTGTTGCCTTTTTCCTGCTCAGCGCCATCATTATTGGCTCCGGATCTGGCGGCTACTTTCCCGTTGCGCCCAGCCACGGAACCCGCAGAGATGGCAAGCCGTTCTGGCAGTAGGAGGATTCTATGTCGCAACCAAACCAACAACCGCTTGTGCTCAAGCGCCGCGATTTTCTGCGCGGCGCCGGCGCGGCAGGCGCCGTGGCCGGTGCTGCCCTATTGGCCGGCTGCCGGCTTCCCCTCAGCCCGCTCGCCGTCTCCACCCCCCAGCCGGCAAAGGCGCAACCGGGGGCGGAACCTGTGGCAGAGCCTGTCGTGTTGAACACGCCCACACCTGTGGCGCAGGCCGCTGCTGCCACGCTGCCGGCCACGTTGCCCATCACGGCGCGCGTGGCGCTGGTCAAGAGCAGCAGCCGCAGCGACGGCGTGCGCCGGGCGCTGACGCTATTTGGTGTGCCGGATGTGGGGGGCAAGCATATTTTTCTCAAGCCCAACTTTAACAGCGCCGATCCTGCTCCCGGTTCGACGCACCCGGATGTATTGCGCACCCTGGTCGAGGCGCTGCAGGCCAAACAGCCCAGCCGCATCACGCTGGGCGAGCGCAGCGGCATGGGCGATACCCGCCAGGTGCTGCAGCAGATGGGGGTGTTCGATCTGGCCGAAGAACTGGGCTTTGATCCCCTGGTGCTGGACGAACTGGATGCGGACGGCTGGCAGCACTTTGCCCCGCCCGGCAGCCACTGGCAGCGCGGCTTTGCCCTGCCCAAGCCTATGCTGGAGGCTGATGTCGTCGTCCAGGCCTGCTGTCTCAAGACCCACCGCTTTGGCGGCCACTTCACGCTATCGCTCAAAAACAGCGTCGGCCTGGCTGCCAAGAGCGTGCCCGGCGAAGGTTACAACTACATGGGGGAACTGCATTCGTCGCCCGACCAGCGGCGCATGATCGCCGAGATCAACGCCGCCTACGCGCCCAGCCTGATCGTGCTGGACGGCGTCGAGGCGCTGCGCAGCGGCGGCCCCGACCGCGGCGACAAGGTGGCGGCTGATGTGATGCTGGCGGGCAGCGACCGTGTGGCTGTCGATGCCATAGGCGTGGCCATCCTGCGTTTGCTGGGCACAACGCCGGAGGTGAGTGCAGGGCCGATCTTTGCCCAGGAACAGTTGGCCCGCGCGCTGGAACTGGGTTTAGGCGCCGGCAGCGGCCAGGCTATCGAACTGATTACGGACGACGAAGCCAGTGCTGCCTACGCTGCGCAAATCACCGCGCAATTGCAGGCTGGATAATTTGTAGGTTTCACAAACGAGGCTATACGGCGGCATCCGCTTCGGCGCTGCTGTCCTTGTGGTTGGCAGGGTGCGACGGTATCAGAGCAATCAGCGAACGCAGCGCAGCATTGACTGATTTGGCGTCGGGAAAATACTCGCGCACGTCAGGATCGAGCAGCACTACGCCTTCCACAAGCTGATAGTACTGTACAGTGGTAGTCCCGTCTTCTTCATGAATGCGCACGCTGTGCCCTTTCTGCAGGGCATCATAGTATCTGCCGCGTTCGCCCTTGCGGTTGGCTGAGTTAGAAGGCATATCGTCTTGTTTGTTTGTTTTTGCCAACTGATTACTCCTACCGCTGCTCATATCTCCTGCGTTCAACAGTAGTCGCTCTGCGTGAACTTATAAGCCTCACTATCAGTGTATCGGGCGCTTCATATGTTTCTGTATGAACAATCACTAACAACCGTCCTGCGCTCGACATACCGATGCTTATCAGCCGATCTTCCGCGTTGGAATGATCTTTGTCCCATTCGGTCAGAGCCCTACGATCAAGAAAAGCAGTTTTTGCTTCATCAAAACTGACTCTATGCTTTGTCTGATTTACCCTTGCTTTGCTGCGATCCCATTCAAAAATGACATTCATGCACAGCCTTGTCGGACTCATTATAGCACACGGCGACGACATATCTGCGGCAACTACACCAAACCCATATTCGCTGGTTTTACAATCCAAGCTATACTGCCGCAAACCAAAGTTTACTTTGCACACTCACTTCAATCGCAGCGTAGGAAAAAACTGCTATGCCTTCATCCACCGACTCCATCACCGACTCCATCACCGACTCCATCACTGTCTACGGCGCTTACTGGTGTCCGGACTGCCAACGCGCCAAACAGTTTTTGGGCGAGCATCAAATCCCTTATGAATGGGTGGATATTGAGCAAGACCCCGATGCCGAACGGTTGGTGGTCGAGACAAACGGCGGCAAGCGCATCATTCCCACCATCGTTTTTGGCGACGGCTCCCACCTGGTGGAGCCAAGCAATGCGCAATTGGCGGCCAAACTAGGGCTGCAAACCACCCTGGAGCGCAAGCACTATCCGCTGATTATTGTCGGCGGTGGCCCAGCCGGTCTGACCGCCGCCTTCTACACGGCGCGCGAGGGCATCGATACGCTGGTGATAGAGCGTGCCGCGCTGGGCGGGCAAGCGGCTGCCACCGAGAAGCTGGACAATATGCCCGGCTTTCCCGACGGCATTTTGGGCAGTGAGTTTGCGCAGCGTCTGCGCCGGCAGGCAGAGCGCTTTGGCGTGCAATTGCTGCAGGCGCAGGATGTGGCCGGCTTTCACTCGCACGACAATTACCACTGCATCCAGACTGCCAGCGGGGACGAGTACAGCGGGCAGTCGCTTCTCTTCGCCACCGGCAGCCGCTACCGGCGGCTGGGCGTGCCGGGCGAGAGCGACTATATCGGCGCCGGCGTTCACTTCTGCGCCACCTGCGACGGCCCCTTTTACAAAGGCAAACAGGTGGCAGTCGTCGGCGGCGGCAACAGCGCTGCGGAAGAGAGCCTGCTGCTGACCAAGTACGCCGACAAAGTGACGGTGCTGGTGCGCGGCGACCAATTTAACGCCAGCAAGGTAATCCAGGACAGCATTTTGGGCGACCCCAAGGTTGAGGTGCGTTTTGGCGTGGAAGTTCAGGAATTTCACGGCGCTAAGTCGCAACTAAAATCGCTGCGCATACACGACAGACGCAGCGGCGCAGATAGCGAGCTGGCAGTGGACGGCGCTTTTATTTTTATCGGCCTCGATCCCAACACCGCCATCCTGCACGGCACGGCCATCCGGCTCAACCAGTGGGGCTTTATCATCACCGGTCATGACCTGGTGCATGATGGCAACCGTCCACAGGGTTTTGCCAAGCGTGAGCCGGCAGCTTTGGAGACGAGTGTGCCCGGCATTTTCGCCGCCGGCGATGTGCGCCAGGGCAGCACCAAGCAGGTAGCCAGCGCAGCCGGCGAGGGAGCCACGGCTGCGCTGCTGGTACGTGAATATCTGAAAACCGTTTAGCGATACCAGCTCCCTATACGGTTGCTGTGTAGAGAGTACGCCGCGTGCGGCTCTGCGTGCAGGCAGCGCAGCTACTGTTCGGTTTGCTGCCCCAGCCAATCAATTAAATCTTGAATCGGCTCCTGCGCCATCGGGCCAAAGTTGTCGGCGATAACATTCTCGGCCTCACCCAGGCTGTGGCCCAGGCCAGGATAGAGCAGCAGCGTGTGGTTCGGATTGCCCACCAGCAGCACGTCTAACAGGTGCGCGCCAAAGTCCGGCACGTTGGCGTCATTTTCACCTTGTAAAACCAGGACAGGCTGCTTCAACTGCGCAGCCTGCTCGCTGACCACCGGCAGCCCCCGCTCTGATGTGTAAATGGCGAAGGGGCCACCAGTCGCAAAGAGTTGATCCAAGTAGGCGCGCAGATTGGGCAGCAGTTCGCTGTCAATCGCAATCTCGCCATTCTTATCCTTGTCAAAGAACGGGTTGAGCGCCAGCTTGTTCTGCGCCATCACTGCCGAGTCGGCCACATAGGACAGCCCGCCAAGCGCCACCAGCCCGCCATCGCCCTGCACCAGGTCGAGCAGCGTCTGCGGCGTCACCGCACCGTCCGGGGCCAGTTCGCGCAAATAGGGCAGTTGCACAGCGGCGAACTGGTAGAGGAAAGTGTCGTACCAGGGCAGCGCGACCGGCGCCTGGAGCACCAGCCCGGCCACGGCGTCGCTGTTGCTGATGGTCAGCGCGCTGGCAACCGTACTGCCCTCGCTCCAGCCGTAGAGATAGATTTGATTGGGGTCCACCAGTTCATTGGCCTGTGCCGTGGCCAGAACCAGTCCGGCGTCCTGCAGCAAAAGCGGCAAATCTACGTTGGTGTAATACTGGATAAAATCAGCCTGGCAGGGGCCGGTGACATAGTGCTTGTTGTAGCGCAGCACGGCAATGCCCTGCTTGGGCAGTTCCTCAGCCAGCAAAGCAAAATTCTGCGACAGCGGCTCCGCTGCACCAAAGGAACAGATTGAGGCATCCATGTCTTCCGGCCCCGAACCGGCGATCAGGATGATTGTGGGGAATGGCCCCTCACCGTCGCGCGGGTAGGTCAACTCGGCGGCAGCGTCAAAATCGTCAAAGTGAATGGTCAGCGCCTGGCGGCCTACATCATCGCCGGCGGCTGTGCTGGTCATTACTTGGCTGTCCGTCATGGAAATCGAGCGTGTAATGGTTGCGCCGGCGGCAGGTGTGGGTGTCGTTTTGGCGCTCGGCGTCACTGCTGCCGTCGCGGTGACGGAGACAGTGACGGTGGGTGTGGCGGTAACGGCAGCTGTGACGGTGGCTGTGACGGTGGCTGTGACAGCCTCGGTGGCGGCGGCGCCGGCAGCGGTAACTTGACTTGCTCCAGCCGGCGACAAGGCGGCCCACAGCGCGACAGACAGTGCTGCCGTCACCAAGCTGAGTAAGCGCAATTTGAACATTAGGTCTCTCCTGTTTGCATTTTGCGGCGGCAAGCAAGGATGGCGTTGGTCAACTCTACCACAACCGATAAACAATGTTAAAGGTTGCACTGAGGCTATCTGTGTGCAGTCTGCGTACTTTATCCCATACGCGCCGGTATACGCACAATATGCCGAGATTCCATCCGAAAGAAAGTTATGCCATGACCAACGCTATGCAGAAGCATATATTATCTCGCCCCATGCAGGGAGAGGGGGACTTCCAGCGCATGCGCCAACTGCTGATCGAGACGGTTCCGATCACGCCGGTCGGTTTTAACTGGGATATACGCCGGCTGGAGGGCAAGCGCTACTACAGCGCCGATCCGGCAGCCAACCCGCTGCTCAGCCGCCCCACCCAATTGTGGGAGAACAGCGCCGGCGAACTGGTGGCGTTTGTACTGGCTGAAAGCGACGACGATGCCCATCTCCAGGTGCACCCGGACTATCGCTTTTTAGAAGATGAACTGGTGGCTTGGGCGGAGGAACAGCTTGGCGCAGCAGACGAGCTGGGAAACCGGGCAGCGGCATCGTCGAACACCGACACATCAGGTTCATAAGGCAGCAGCGAATCGTCTTGCGCTTCTTTCCAGGATTGCGCTTCGCGCCACAGCGCGGCCAACCTGTCGTTGCCCTGGTTGTTCTCCCATGCGCAGCGCAGCACGTGCCACGCCTTGCCGTGCTCATTGGCCCACAAGAGAAAAGACGACACCTGGTCGCTAAAGCCACCCTCAAGCGCGTACGCGTCAAAGTCCACATCCAGGCACGTCTTGACGGCAAACTTGAATGCCTCGCGGCTGTTACTGTAGGCGCCAACAATCGCGGCGTGAATCTGTTGCAGTTGAGGGCCGGTGAGGGACATAGCAGTCAGTCAATCCAGTATGCTGCATGAATACTGCCGTCGCCAGAGAATCGGTGTTGCGGCAGCGGTCTTAGTTAGCCACCTACCTCGGATACTTCTCAGCAATGAACTTCTTGTCTGTGGCAGATAGTACGCTGTTCCCGTTTACACGGAAGCCATTCAGTGTCAGCTCCGGCGGAATTTCGTAGATCATGATCGACTCCCTGTCGAACAGCGTGTAATTGCTCTGATCCAGCTTCAGCACCGCAAGCACATTGCTGTCCACCATGGCTCTATCCCAGTCTGCGATTCTCCGATAGTATTCGTATACCGCATCCCGGTTCCACTGGATTGGGGCAAGGGGATTCAGATGTTCGTGCATAAGCCCCAACGCATGGCCAAACTCATGCAACACCACACCCCGATCTCCCGACCAAGGAAGATACATCGACGCAACGCCTTTGCGGCTAACCTCGCGCGACAAAGTGCCAATCTGAGATTGGCCGCCGCCATTGTCCCAAAACTGAATTGCGATGTCGGTCGTTCGCTGTGGTGCGCCGTTGACGATCTCTGTGGGTGGTGAATTTGGGGCATAGTAGAATTCGAATGCCAGGTTTGCATAGCGCGCCCATTCGTTGGCGCATTCGGCCACACGCACAGCGAGCGCGTGGGTGCCATTCATGAAATGGACCTTCAGTACGGAACCCGGCTCCCAGTAGAGCTTGTCAGAGTAGCCAACAGCCTCCTGTGCTTCCTCCACAGTCATGAAAAACGAAGAGCAGACAGGTAGTTGCGTAATATCGAAGTCCATACTCAGCCTCCATGTTCGGCTCAATAGCTGTGCCAATAGCAGTCTGAACACCTCATGCAGCAAGTAATCAGGTGGGGGTTTCGTCCAGTACCGCCGCCTTGCCGCGCTGTTCCAAGAGCGTACGAATCGCCGTTACCGGAATACCTTGGTTGAACTTTGCGTCCTCGGCGAAGTTCGGATCACCCAAATGGTGGAGCGCAATCAGTTCCCAATTAATGTTGAACACGGGCGAGCCGGAAGATCCGCCCAATGTGCTGACAGTATAGCGCAGGCGCGTACAGTTTCCGTTCATACCCTCGTAGGCGTCGGTGCCGATAGCCAGTTTGAGCGGCGCGCCGGATGGGTGCTGCATGATTAGAATGGAACTGTCGGTGGCAATGTCAGGCATTTGCGACGGGATCTTGATCCAGCCGCGCGTCGGCGCCAGCTGGTCATTCGGCCCGGGCAAGGCCTTGCTATTGACCAGTTGATTCCCCGGCTCGTCCGCAACCCGCAGCAAAGCATAGTCAAGCTCGTCTGGAGCGGGCAGCTGGTCACCAGGTTGACGTTGTGTGTCCAGGTCGCTTGGTTTGCTGCAGTCGATCAGCCACTTATCCAGATCACGGTCAAGCTTATATTCGATGCCGGGCGCAATCTCTGTTCCGTCACTCGTACGCTTGTACCCAAAGCGGAGGATGATGCTGTTTGGCTGCGACGCCAGGCCCTTGACCGTAGTTTTGCCCTCTGCGCCCAGGATAGCCGGTTCGACCACGTGGTAGTTGGTAAGGACAGTGGAAGCACCGACCAGGAAGCCTGTTCCGTAGACGACACTTCCTCGCCCAACCGGCACCTCTATTCGGCACACTCTTGCTTCCATCTCGATCAGCTTGCTTGTCCAGGTTGCAACATCCAGAAACCCGCTGGAACGAGCAACGATACGTTCCAGTTCTGCTTTTGGTATGTCGGACGAGGCCAGGCCGAACCGTTGAGCGAACGCTTGGATGCGGTCGTTGTCGGGATTGTCGGCGCGAGCGGCCGCGATAAGCTTGGCTGTCCAGCCGCGTGCCTGCGCGTCACTGATTACGTCGAACACTACTGCCTTCATATTGCGGCCAAGCGAAATGGCGGCAAGCCTTTTGTCCAGCTGAAAGCGCAGCATCCGTTCCAGGTCATCGTACGCAGGAAAAGCTTCGATTAGGGCTTCGCTCAATTCCTTGAACTGGCTGCCGTTAAGACGAATATCCATGAAAGTGCTCCTTGTTTTGGCCTTTCGTCGCAATCGAGCAGAGACTCACAGTGGGCACGCTAACACGCTTCCAGCTCGCGACGGCCTGCCAGCGCTTTGGTGTTCGAGAACCGATTCGGGAGACATTGACTTGGGCGTCACTGGCAATGATATCAGATAGTCGCTGCTTCATAGATGGTCAAATCTCAACAGAAATTTCGACCGCCTCACGGCGGTATCAGATCTGGGGCGCTGCGCCCCCAGACCCCAGCCAGAGAGGACAGAGAGACAGAGTCTGCCAGAGGCCAGAGTCGCCAGAGCCCAACGTATCAACTGCCGGGGGACAAAACACGGAAACCGAGATTGAGGTTCAAGTGGCCAGGAGTACTCCAGCGCCGGATCGCACAGCGGACGAAGTTGTCATCGTCGCTGAACGACCCGCCGCGCAACGTGCGATCCGCGCCGCCTTCCACCTGTTCTCGCCCATCGTCATCAGCGTATGGGTAATTCTGATATTGGCTCCCTGTCCATTCCCACACATTGCCCAACGCATCCAGCAGTCCATATGGGCTTTCACCCTTCGGGAAAATCCCCACCGCGCTGGTTGATCCAATCCCCGTGTAGACATAGTTCGCACGGTCGGGCGTGATGTCCGTTCCCCACGGATATCGTCTGCCGTCGGTTCCCCGCGCCGCCTTCTCCCACTGCGCCTCATTCGCCAGCATGATCGGCTTTCCCAACTTCACGGTTAGCCAGTTGCAGAACGCCACTGCTTCGTACCACGACACACCCACAACTGGATGATTGGCCAGATCGAAGTCACCGCCAAATCGCCGTGGACCACTGATGCCGCCCGCCGTCTTCCACTCCCAGCCAGCCTGCGTCCAATTACCCCTCGACTTGTCCGTGTAACCACCATCGTCTATAAATGCCTGATACTGTATGTTCGTGATGGGGTATTTGCCGATTGAGAACTCATCCACCTTGACAGGGAATGAGGGACTCTCGCCCATCACAAACTCACCCGCTGTCACCTTGCACCAAACGATAGCGGGCAAGCCGTCTACGCGCACGCCCACTCCTGGGCGTGGATCGCCCACGTAGTTCAGCGCATCTCCTGCAGCGTTGCGTTCCATTACCGGCGCAGTCCGGCTCACGGCAATCTCGACCAGCGTCGTCTGCACACCATTGACTGTCTCAAGCCCTGGACGTTCTCCGCCGCTCTCGGCAATGCAGCGCGCCGCCAGCGGCGGGTTGACCGGCAGCAGCTGCTCGACAAACAACGTCATGTCCGCGCGAATGCCCGCCAGCAAGACTGCGGTCTCTTCCCAGCCGGTCGGCGTCAACCAACCACTAGGCCAATACCGGCTCAAGTCCTCTCCTTGCCCGATTCGTGCATCCCACGCCAACGCTGCAAAGTACTCCTGGATCAACTGGTGGAAGAAGCGTACTTGGCCACCAGAAACGTCGAGCAGCGTCGCACCCGCACAGGGCTTGAATATCTGCCCCGGCCCACAATCGTTTTTTGGCAATTGCTGTACGGCCCAATCCCAACTAACTGCGGTTCCACGCTCGCCTGCCACCTGCATGGCATAGGCCAACTCCGTAAGCCCGGCGCGCAGCACATCTGCGCCCGGCCATGCTTCATCGCCGCATCGCTCGTGTTCCCCCTCCAACAGGCTTTCCACGAAATCGGCAAATAGCTGTCCGCGATTCTTCGGCAGTTCACCGGATCCACGCTGATACGTCCGGTAGAGCATGAAAAGCATCAGCGGATTTGCGCCCAATGCCAGCAGCGGCGGTAGTGTCCCCGCGCGCAGCGACGCCCACCGCGAGTCTTGATAGGGTGAGGTCCGACTGTATACGCTGTCGGGCATCTTCTCGCCGCGCCAGAATTCATCCCACGTTCCTCCGGCGTCTTGCCATGTGACCCACAGATTGGAGTAGTCGTCGCCCATCAACTGCCAGAACATGCGCTCACCATCTTCCACCCCGAGATAGTTGTGCAAATACGCGCGCTGGCGATCAACGTCTAGCGCCTTGATACGCAGCTTCTCAAGTTTCGGCTCGTCTTTGTAATCTAGGGTGCGACAGGTTACGACCGCGGGTGTGCGTGGGTAGCGGTTCAGCAAGGCCTGGATACTGCTCACACGCTCAGCATAATCCTGCCTGGGCATCTCATTGAGACCGTCCAAGAGCAGCAGTACGCGCCCCCGGTGCAGGTAAGCAAGCAGGTATGGGCGCATATCCTCGCCGATAGTTTGCGCCAGATAGTCGAATACCGGTTCCGGACCGGTGTAGCTGCCAAGCGGAGCTAAGAGGGGAATCGGTGCTGTCGGGTCGTTCTGCACCTCGTCTGCGTAATCGTAGACCAGTCGCCAGAGCGTCGCCGTCTTCCCGGCCCCCGGCTCACCCAGGACGACCAGACGCCGTACCTCCGTCACGGCCTGACGCAAGTCCTCGACCGGCTTTGGCTCGGCGTGCTCGGGGTGGGCTGCGCCAAGTTCCTCGTATCTCTCCAAGGCAGGATGCATCTTGAAAATGGACAGCGCCGGTTTGCGATCAGCCGTTTGCTTTGCGACTTCGACAGTCCCCGACAGCGGCGTGTATCTCTGCGCCCAATCGCCAAGGGCTTCGAGCAAGGCAGCCAGGTACGCCTGTTCAATCTCAGGTGGCGCATAGACATACGCTCTCTCGCCGTCGAGAATGAAGCCGCGTTCAACGCAGCACGCCCAATCTACCGCCCGTCTGGCAAGCGCGCGAATCTTTGCATTGTCGGGGTTGTCATTGAATGCCCCAGCCAGGAGATCGGCCACGCGGTTGTTGCGTTCGGCCCATCCGGTGAGATTGAAAACCACGTCCTTCAGGTTGCTGCCCCCCGCAATCTGGTCGAGTTTCTCCTCCAGACTGATCTTGACCATCGCGCGCAGTGCGTCCGCTCCGGGGTAGCCGCTAAGAATGGCCTCCTGAAGGTCTGAATACTGCGTGCCTGACAGCTTGTGCTTGTCGCCCATATCCTTGTCACCTACGCCGCTTCGGGATGGCGGGTCTGCTCCAGCCCCGCCGTAGACCGGTCATGAGCAGGGAGCAGACCCCTTCTATATTTGTCCGGCCTATCGGGTCAAGCTCGGACGGGAACTGGCTGCACCGGCTTTCGGCCCTCGCTGCAGAAGCCGTGGCCGCCGCAGTATGCCGGACTTGCCTGTGGAAAGCTGGCAAGCTGAAAGCCGTGGGACAAAACACGGAAACCGTTATTGTTGTTCATGTTGTCAGGTGTATTCCTGTTCCGGATCGCACAGCGGACGTTGTTGTCATTGTTGTTGAACGACCCGCCGCGCAACGTCTCAGCCAGCCCCTGCATTCACCGGCTATGCCACACAAAGAATCGCGTGACTATGCCGGTTGCTGCCTCGTCAATTTCTGCCAGCCGCCCAGCAGGCGCCCCAGTTCGGCAACCATGCGGCTGACGTGCTCGTACTGACCTGCATTGATCCAGCGCCAATGGTGAGCCAGGCGCAAATAGAGCCGTACCTTGTCGAGCGCTGCGTCCGCAGCCTGCAGGCCGGTGAAACGCGCCGCTCCACGCAAACTGTTGGCGTCCACTAAACATTCGAGAAAATCCAAAGCTGCGTCTAACAGCCTCTGCGTGACTGTATGGCGCTGGGCGCGTGGAAAGTGATTCGTCGCCGGTACAAGCCAGGCTAGAAAATCGTAGGTCTTGGTGAAGATGGGTAGTTCGACTTGATCTGTGCTCACAGACGCACCGCTTTCAGCATGGCAGCGCGGAGTCCCCACGTGTCGCCGTAGCGAACATGATTGATCCAGCCGCGCACTGAACAATCGATCCGGTCACGTTGCACCTTGCCTGCGCGGTATCCACGCATCAACAGGCGGAGTTTGTTGCGGTAGGCAATGCCTTTGCGCCGCTTTAGAAGGCGGTGGGTTGGGAAGATCTGGAAGCCGAGGAAGGGGATTCCCTGCTTGACAGGCTTTACCTGTGCTTGATCTTCATGAATCGTGAGACGCAGCGCCGCCAGCCGCTCGATCACGGCGCTGCGCCATGCCCACAACTCATGTTTGTCGGAACCGAATAGGGCGAAATCATCTACATACCGTAAGTACGCATGACAGCCAAGCGTGCGGGTCACAAAATGGTCGAATGCGTTCAGGTAGCAGTTAGCCCAAAATTGGCTGGTCAGGTTGCCAATCGGCAGTCCTCGCGGCCGGTTCACGGCAAACAAATCGTCGCCACGGAAATAAACCATTTCGTATTCCTCGTCGAATACGCCGACCCCACTGTCGAGGATGAGACAAATCAACCGCCTGATTCCGCCATCCTGGATACGCCGGTTCAGGATGGTACGCAGCAGACGCAGGTCGATGGAGGGAAAGAACTGGCGCACGTCGCACTGAAGTACGTACGGGTAATCTTTCGCCCATTGTTGACACGTATCCAGCGCGCGATGGGTGCCTTTGCCGACGCGGTTGGCATACGAGTGGTCGATGAAGCTGCGTTCAAAGGCAGGTTCGATTACCCGGCACAGAGCGTGATGCACGACGCGGTCACGGAACGGCGCTGCGCTGATGAGACGACGCTTTGGTTCATGGATGGTGAAGTTGTTGTATGGGCCGGGCCAATAGGTTTCTTGGACCAGTTCATCCTGGAGGCGGATCAGGTTGTCTTCCAGCCGGTACTCGAAGCGCGCGGCGGCACTGTGACCCCGTTTTCCCTTGGCCGCCTTGCGATAGGCCGCGTACAAGTTCTCCCAGGCGTAGATGTCGGCGTATGTGCCCGTGACTTGTGTGACCATGACCGTCCTTATTTAGCGTGAAAATTCGCCCGCCTGACGGCGGCATTGGATGTGGGGGGCTGCGCTCCCCCACGCCCCCCAGCCAGAGAGAACAGAGTGACAGAGCTTCACCAGAGGCCAGAGTCGCCAGAGCCCATCGTATCAACCGCCGGGGGACAAAACACGGAAACCAACACTGTCGAACCTGAGGTTCGGAAGGGCGTCGTCCCGGTAGGCGCAGCGCACAAGGTTGCCGCCGCTGCTCCAAGCGCCGCCGCGCAACGTGCGCCGCACGCTGTCCGGAGCGCCTAGATTCTCGCGCCCGTCATCTGGCTTGTATGGATAGCCGTACGTAGGTTTGCTGACATCATCACCCCACAGGCTGCTCGTCCACTCCCATACATTCCCTGCTGCATCCAGTACCCCATAAGGACTTGCTCCTTTCGGATAGCTACCCACCACGGTCGTGTCTCCCACGTCCATGTTGAAATTACACAGCTCTTTGTTGGGTTTCTGGTTGCCCCACGGCCAGATTCGCCCATCTGTGCCGCGCGCCGCCTTCTCCCACTCGGCTTCGGTAGGCAAACGAACGGCGGCCCAAGTGCTGAAGGCCTTTGCGTCATGCCACGAGACACATGTTACGGGATGGTCAGCCTTCTGCTTCACATTGCTGTCCGGCCCACGTGGATGCGCCCAATTCGCCCCTTTCACCTCCTCCCATTCTGACCCGTTCCAAGCCCATGCCGAACCGCGCTCCTCGGCAGTAGTGGTATATGACGTGGCTTCAACAAACATTGCGAACTGCGCTACCGTAACCGGCACACGTGCGATCCGAAATTCCGGCAGATATAGCTTGTGCTGCCGCGTCTCGTCGTCGTCTGCCTGCTTGTCCTTGCTTTTGTCGCTTCCCATCAGGAATTCACCGGCCGGGATGACCACCCAATCAAACTCAATCGGCGGCAGGATCATCTGAGGTCTGTGCAAGTAGCGCAAAATCGCCGGTCGTAGTTCTTGAGCGACTGCCCGGCGCAGGTCTTGCCTACCATCGACCCACTGCACGCCGACCAAATTGATCGGTACCGCGCATAGCGCCTCACCAGCTACCAACGCAGTAAAGACACGCTTGCCCATAAGCTGAGCGTACGTGACTTCATTGCCAACCCAGGCAGAGTCTTTTGCATCGGGCGATAGCAACACCACCATTGCCTGCGCCTGGCCAATAGCGTCCGCGATGGCTGCCTGCCAACCGGGTGTGCCCGGTTCCAACCCTTCATCCGTCCACACCGACAATTCCGCCTCACGCAGGCTATCGCGTACGCTGCGCATGCTGGCGAGGTCTTTCCGACTGTAGCTGAGGAACAGGTCGACGGATACGCGTCCGGTTGGGGGACTGGAAGTGGCAGCTGCGGCTGGCTGGACGGCTGCCTGACTCGACATCGTGGCGCGCCATTCCTTTGCGATCTGCTGCAATACCTCGTTGTCGGGATTGTAGTCGCTCGCACCTTGAATAAGGTCGTCGACCCGGTCAGTCTGTGCGGCCCAACTCACGAGATTGAAGATGATCACACGTAGATTGGCGCCAACGGTGATGGCTTCCAGGTTTTGCTCCAGCCTGACGAACACCATCATGGCCAACTCATCCTTGGTCCGATACCCGTCGAGCAAGGCGTCTTGAATCTGTTGTACTTGCTTTCCGGTCAACTGCATGGCAAGGTCCATTCGTGACAAGGAGGGTTGGACATAACATAAGATTGGTGTCAGGCGCAGCGGCGCTCTGGGGCTGGATGGCGGCAGCAGGCCGACGACCTGGCACAAAACATAAGATTGGGGTCGCTGCGAGCGTCCAGCAGAAATGGTCTCCTTCTGGTAAGATCAAAGTAACCAAACCATCCCCCGCCAGAAAGGAGACCATCATG
>JBBRBX010000106.1:0-18357 GCA_038205395.1 Caldilineales bacterium | reverse complement strand
GTGTTGTTCGTGGGTGGTTTTGTTTAATATAATATGGGTTCCGCCGCTGGTGGGGTGCCATCGGTGTGGGGGGGGGGCCCCACCCCTGCCTGGCAAGAGCTATCGGAGAGTCACCGGAGAGCCACTATGCCCGAACCGACGATCAAGCTGGTCAACGTTTCCAAATCCTTTGGGGAAGTCAAGTCCCTGCACAATATCAACTTTGAAGTGCGTCCGGGCGAGGTGGTCGGACTGCTGGGCGACAATGGCGCCGGCAAGTCGACGCTGGTGAAGATCATTACCGGCTATCACCAGCCCGACCCAGGGGGCGAACTCTATTTTCATGGCAAGCGGGTCGATAAGCTGAGTGTGCAGCAGGCACGCGAGCTGGGCGTCGAGACTGTCTATCAGGAGAAGGCGCTGGCCGATCTGCAAAGCGTGTGGCGCAACATCTTTATGGGCCGTGAACTGTCCAACCGGTTCGGCCTGTTGGATGTGGCGAAGATGCGCCGCGAGACGAAGCGGCTGATGAGCGAGCATATGGGCTTCACCTCGCAGGCCGTCAATCCTGAAACCCCCGTGCGAACGATGTCCGGCGGCGAACGCCAGGGCATCGCCATCACGCGGGCGCTTTATTTTGAAGCCGAACTGATCATCTTGGATGAGCCGACGATGGCGTTGTCGCTGTCGGAAACAAAAAAGGTGCTGGAGTTTATTGCTTCCATCCCCCAGGCGGGCAAGTCCTGTATATTTATTGACCACAATATTTTTCATGTTTACCCGGTGGTGGACCGTATCGTCGTGCTGGACCGCGGCATGATTGCCGGCGAGTTCAATAAATCCGACTGCACGCTGGACGAATTGATCGAGCGGCTGTACACCGTGGCGCGCACAGGCAAGCTGGCGCACAATCAGGGAGGAAGAGCATGACCGTCAAAGCTGCCTCTGCGCCGCGCTCTTCCTCGCGCGCCGGTTGGGCCGGTTTTCTGCGCACGCATACGCTGCAGATCGGCATCACGATTGTCATGCTGCTGATCTGGGCCATTTTTGCCATTGGTTCGCCCGAAACCTTTTTCTCCTACAATATTTATCAAGCGTTTATGTCCACGACGCCTTTCTTTGCGATCGTGGCGCTGCCGTTGACGATGGTCATCATCACCGGCGAGATGGATCTCTCTTTTCCATCGCTGATGTCGTTTGGCGTACTGCTTTTTTCCTTTGGGCTTGTCACCACGGGCAACCTGTGGCTGGCGCTCTTTCTCTGCTTGGTGGGCGGGCTGTCGGCGGGGATGCTCAACGGCTGGATCACGGTGCGTTTTGGTGTGCCCTCGCTGGTGGTGACTATCGGCACGCAGTTCTTCTGGCGCGGCGTGGTGCAGGTGCTGACCGACGGCCGCGGCACTTCGCTGCTGCCCACGCGTGACACCGCCTTCTACGAACTGTTTGTGGGACGGCTGTTTGGGTTGATCCCAATGCAGATGATCTGGACGGTGCTCATCGCCGTGGCTGTCTGGCTGCTGCTCAACCGCAGCCGTTTTGGTGCGCATGTATATCTGATAGGAGACAACCAGGAAAGCGCACGGCTGATGGGCATCAATGTCGGCCAACGCAAAATCCTTGTCTTTGGCTTGACTGGATTGGCTGCGGCCTTTGCCGGGCTGATCGCCAGTTTAGAAGTCAGCTACTACTGGCCGACGTTGGGGGAAGGATACCTTCTCAACACACTCTCGTCCGTTTTTCTGGGCGGCACGTCCGTCTTTGGCGGCACGGGCACGATCTACGGTACCTTTGTGGCCTCATTTATCATTGGCGCAATCAACGCCGGCATCGTTGCTATCGGCCTGTCGGGCTTTTTCACCCAGTTGATCTATGGGCTGATCGTGGTCCTGTCGGTGGTGATACAGACTGTGGTGGGCAAGCGGCTGGGCTAAGGCGTGATCGGCTGTCTGCGCCACCCCTTCTGCTGCACTGACCGGCGGCAACCGCTGTGCCAACTGCCCCAATCCGGCAGATGTATCCGCGCGAGGCCGCACGGTATCACCTGTGATGCATTGACATAAATATTGCACAAGGGCGCAAGCGGCTGCCCCTGTGCTTTGTTTGCTGCGGGCGAAGCCGGTTATAGTACAGAGATTGCACTCGTCGTCACAAGCGGCAGGGCGATCCGATTTCACGCATCAGTACATCTGAAGTGGAAAGGCATTCTGAATGAAAATTACCGCTGTCACCCCATTTGTGCTGGGCACACAGTGGCGCAACCTCGTCTATGTCAAAGTGGAGACCGACGAGGGATTGGTTGGCGTGGGCGAGAGCCGTCCGATCAACAAGGTGGATTCACTCACCGGCTATCTGCGCGATGTCACCGACCGCTTTGTGCTGGGGCTTGACCCCTTTGACGTCGAGCGGCTGGTGCGCCGGCTGACGATTGAAGACTATGGCAAGGCCGGTGAGATCGCCATGACCGGGCTGGCTGTGCTCGAAATGGCCTGCTGGGACATTATCGGCAAGGCTGTCAACCAGCCTGTCTACCGGCTGATGGGCGGTGCGGTGCGCGAAAGCATCAAAGCCTATGCCAACGGCTGGTACACGGTCGAGCGCACGCCGCAGGAGTTTTACGCTGCGGCCCAGCGCGCCTTGGCGAAGGGCTACCGTGCACTCAAGTTCGATCCGTTTGGGGCTGGTTTTTATGAGATGGAGCGGGCCGAAAAGGTGAAGACCATCGGCCTGGTCGAGGCGGTGCGCGATGCCGTGGGGCCGGATGTGGAAATTCTGATCGAGATGCATGGGCGCTTCAACCCAGTCACCGCCATCGAAATGAGCGCGGCGCTGGCCCCGTACCAGCCGAGTTGGGTGGAGGAGCCGGTGCCGCCCGCCAATATGTTGGCGCTGCAAAAGGTGACGGACGCCGTGCGCCCGCTGGGCGTGCCGGTGGCAACCGGTGAGCGGCTGCACACCATGCACGAATATCGCGAGTTGTTTGAACTGCACGCCGCCGACATCATCCAGCCCGATATTGCCCACTTTGGCGGCATCCTCAACACCAAAAAGCTGGCGGCGTGGGCGGACACCTACTATGTGCTGATTGCGCCGCACAACGTGGGCGGGCCAGTGGCCACAGCCGCTGCGCTTCATTTAGCGGCCTGCACGCCTAATTTTAAGATTCAAGAGAACTTCAACGATTTTGACGAGCCGTATGTGTTGGCGTCGGCGCCGGGCTTGCCTGCGGTGGTGGATGGTTACTTTGCCTTGCCGAGCGGGCCGGGGCTGGGCGTAGTGATGGACGAAGATGTAATCGCCGCGCACCCTGAGCAGCGGATTCACTTCAACCTGTACAAGGAAGATTGGCACAAACGCAAGGCGCTGTTCGGCAAGCCGTAGCTGTGCGTAACAACGTGTAATAAGTTGTGATTGATGTAGTCAAGGGCAGGCGGAAGAGATGGCTGGCAAGACAAACTGGCTGCAAAAAGCAGTGCAGCGGGTGGCGGCTACAACGTGGGGTGCGCGGCTGCTGATCCCCACGGCGCACAATGCGGATAGGCTTGTGCTGCGGCTGTCGGGCGGGCGCACCACGGCGGTAGGGCTGCTGGCCGGCCTGCCGCTGGTGACGCTGACCACGATTGGGGCCAAAAGTGGACAGATGCGCAGCGTGCCGCTGGTCGGCATACCCGACGGCGAGAAGCTGGTGCTGGTCGCCTCCAATTTCGGCCAGGCGCACCATCCGGCCTGGTATCATAACCTGATCAAATATCCGCAGGCGACGATTACCATGAATGGGCAAACAGCCGATTATGCGGCGCGCGCCGCCGAGGGTGAAGAGTACGACCGCTATTGGCGGCAGTCCGTTAATCTGTACGCAGGGTATGCGGCATACAAGACGCGCAGCGGCGGGCGGCGGATTCCGATTCTGGTGTTGACGCCGCACCCGCCTCTGCCGGAAACTGCCCCCGCAACGGGTACCAAACAAAGTAATCCACGGCAAGACAATCTCAAGAAAGGCAGTTGACCATGCGTACAATTCCTCTCGGCAGCAGCGGCGTCGAGGTGAGCGTTTTCTGTTTGGGGGCGATGTATTTCGGCACGCGCAACGACAAGGCCAGCTCGTATCGCCTGCTGGATCAGTATGTGGCGGCAGGCGGTGCATTTCTCGACACGGCCAACATCTACTCACACTGGGTGGAAGGCTTTCAAGGCGGCGAGAGCGAGACGCTGCTGGGCGAATGGCTGCGGGCGCGCGGCAACCGCGCGCAGATGTTTATCGCCAGCAAGGTAGGCTTTCCTTATGGCGATGTCACGCACGGGCTGCGCGCAGCGCAGATCGAGGAAGAGTGCAACAAAAGTCTGCGCCGGCTGGGGGTTGAGACAATTGACCTGTACTACTCGCATGTAGACGACCGCAGCACGCCGCTGGAAGAGACGATGGGCGCTTTTGACAGGCTGGTGCGGGCGGGCAAGGTGCGCTTTATCGGCGCCTCCAACTTTTTGGCCTGGCGGCTGGCGCAGGTACATGCGCTGAGCGCAGCCAACGGCTGGCCGGACTACTGCTGCATCCAGCAGCGTTACACCTATCTGCGCCCCAAACCCGGCGCTGATTTTGACCCGCAGATCGCGGCCAACACCGACCTGCTTGACTACTGCCGCAGCAACCCGGTCACCCTGCTGGCCTATTCGTCGCTGCTGAGCGGCGCCTACACCCGCTCCGACCGTTCCATCGGCCCCGAATATCTTGGCCCGGATGCCGACGCTCGGCTGGCGGCGCTGCACACGGTGGCCGCTGCGCACAGCGCAAGCCCCAACCAGGTGATTCTAGCCTGGCTGCTGCAGGGGGAGCCACCGATCATACCGGTCATGGCGGCGGGGTCGGAGGCGCAGATGACGGAGAATCTGGCGGCGCTCGAACTAGTGCTGAGCCGTGACGAACTGGCGCTGCTCAACCATGCCGGAGCCTGAGCGATGGCCAGGCTGCATGGCTGCATCCCGGTCGTCGTCACGCCCTTTACGCAAGAGGGGGCCATCGACGCGGCCGGGCTGGCTGCCGAAGTGGAGCATCTGGTGGCGGGCGGCGTGCATGGGCTGGCGGCGTCCGCGATTGTTTCCGAAGGCTACAAGCTGGCGGAGACTGAACAGCAGCGCGTGGCGGCGATTGTCATCGAGTCGGCGGGCGGGCGACTATGGCGCGGCAAGACGGCTGTTTGACGAACTGACGCCCTTTCTCAGTTGGTCGATGCAGTCGGTGGACCTCTCGGTCTGGTGCGCCAAGCAGGCGCTGCTGCACCAGGGCGTACTGGCCAGCGCTGCCCTGCGCGAGCCGGCCACGCTGCCGGATGCGGTCATGCGCCATGAGTTTGAAACCTTTTTGCAGCAGATGGACGCGGGTGCAGCGCTGCCTGCGGGAGGTATGTGCAGTGACGCAGACTGATTTGCAACCATCCAGCCCTCCCCCGCCGCTTTCCCCCCAATTTGATGTCACTACGCTGGGCGAGATTATGCTGCGCTTCAGCACGCCTGCAGGCAGCCGGCTGGAGACGGCGGCGCAGTTGGATGTGCGGCCGGGTGGGGCTGAGGCCAACCTGGCCGCGCTGCTAGCGCGGCTTGCGCGGCGCACGGCCTGGCTGGGCGGGCTGCCGGCCAATGCGCTGGGGCGGCTGGCAGCCAACCACCTGCGCATGGCGGGGGTGGACTTGCGCGGCGTGCACTGGTGCGCCGAAGGGCGCATGGGAACCTACTATGTCGAGTTCTCCAGCCCACCGCGCCCGATCCAGGTGATCTATGACCGCGCCGGCTCGTGCGCCACGCAGCTTACGCCACAGCTGGTGGATTGGGAGACGCTGCTGGCCACGCGCGTGCTGCACCTGACCGGGATCACGCCGGCGCTGTCACCGGGCTGCCAGGCGGTCACTGCCGAGGCGGTGGCGCGTGCGAAGCAGGCGGGGGTGGCGGTGAGCTTTGATGTCAACTACCGGCAGAAGTTGTGGGCGGCGGAGACCGCCGCCGCCGTTCTGCTGCCGCTGCTGCGCCAGGCCGACCTGCTCTTCTGCGGGCACGGCGATGCGCAGCGACTCTTTGGCTGCCCCGCCGACCCGGCTGCGGCCTTGCGCCGGCTTGCCGAGCAGACAGGCGCGCCGCTGGTTGTGATGAGTGTGGGCAGCGCCGGTGTGCTGGCCTGGCAAGATGGGCTGGTGCAGCAGGTGGACGCCGTGCCGGTGACCATCATTGACCGGCTGGGGGCGGGCGATGCGCTGGCCGCCGGCGTGCTGCACGGCTGGCTGGACGGAGACCTGGCGCGCGGGCTGCGCACCGGCGTGGTGCTGGCGGCACTGGCGCTGGCCCAGCATGGCGACGCCGTAATCACCACCCCCGCCGAAGTCGAGGCGCTGCTGGGCGCGGCGGGGGGCAGCGTGATCGTGCGCTGAGCACGCCGCCCGCTCGTCCAGTGAGCACGCCCTCGTGCGGTCTGGCCACGTCATTTGCGTGGCACTGCTGCCGCTGCAAGCCAACCTCACCTGTTTGCGCCTGCCGATTGCGTAGGTAAATCGGCTGGATCAATTTCGCTCTTTCTGTGGTATACTGACGCCAGCCTGACAAGTTCTTCTTCTCACCCCATGAGGAGCCAAACGAGTCCGCAACCTTGCAACGGCGCAAGCGCTTTGGGCGCAGTTTATCCATGCTGGTCATCTTTTCACTTCTGCTTACTCTTTTGCCTGCTCCTGCCGGCGCTGTCGGCATATAATCCCAGCCTGGCCAACAGGCGGTTGAGCCACCGCCCTCGTGGAACGACACATAACTCCTTTTTCGTTTTAGCGGAAGGAACCGCAGACCCTTTCTCTGACAAAGCCCGGAGTTGACAAGGAGGCAGGAAGATGACCATGCGCACGTTGTTTGTCGCCATCATGTTGACGCTGTTCTTGTCCGCCTGTAATGGCCGCCTGCTCCAGCACACCGTGAACGCTGCCGTGCACAGGCATTGGCAGGCGCCGGCGGTGGATATACGGGCTGGGACGCGGGCGGCGCTGGAGCGCGCGGTCGCACGCGAGGCGGAGGCAAGGAAAAGCGGGGAGTGGCCGGCGTTTCAGGCGCTCGTGCACCGCGCTGCCGGCGCGAGCTGGCTGCAGCAGCAGCGCAATTCGTTTGCCTCTCCGCTGGATGACATCGCTATCACACGCATTGCCCGCTATGGCAACTGGGCGCTGGCTGCCGTGATCGAGACCAGCGCGACGGAAGATGGCGGCGCGACCCAGTTCTACACCACACGCACCTTGCGCTGGTCGCCGGCCGGTGACTGGCAGTTGACCTCTCCCAGCTTGCCGGCATGGGGCAAAGAGCGCACGCTTACGGCTGCCAATATGCGATTTATCTACCGCGCCTTTGACGAGCCATACATCCGTGCTGTGGCCCCGCGCATCGCGTTGATTCTGCCGCAGATGGCTGCCGACTTTGGTGCGGCTGTGGCAGCGGATGAGCAGTTTCAGGTGCAGGTGACGCCTGTTGCCACCGCTGCCCAGCCGCCATTCTCCCTTGACCCACTGTTGCTGACCGTGCCGTCCCCGCTTTCACCGGGTTTCTCGTTGGGCAGCGCGCAGTCGCCCGAAGAATTTTTGTTGGGCTATCTAGCCGACATGCTGGGCCACGCCCTCATCAACAAAACGTTCGGCGAGCAGGCGCAAGAAGCCGGCCGCCTGGCTCTGGCACATACGGCCGTGCAGTGGGAGGCGGAACAGGCGGTGCGGCGTGATTATACCTCCCACTATGTGGCGAAACTGGGCGCGACACCAATCTCGCTCAGCAGCTTGCTCGATCCGACGACAGACGATGCGACAGGCAGCCGGCGCGCCGAACAGAATCTCTTTGTGCGCTTTGCCATCGCCACCTACGGCCGTGAGAGCATCGCACCCTTTCTGCAAGCAGTTTTTACAACCGGCAGCGCCGATGCACTGGTGCGCTCCGCGTTTGGTAAGGATCTGAGCGCAGTTGAGCAGCAGTGGCAGGTCTGGCTGGGCCAGCAGCCCACCCCTATCAAGCCCTAGCTGCTTGGACTGCGCCGCTGCAGCCGTAATTCTGTACCCGCACCGCTCACTTCTAACTCATAGCTGACCCGCAGCACAGGCGCGTGATCAAACGCACAGCGTCTGCGTTGCCGCGCGCACTGTGCCCTCGCCTCGCTTCCTTTATGCTGTAGCCAGTTCATCCAGCTTCGGCAGCCTTTCCCCCACCTGCCCGAATGTAACTCGCACGAAGAAAGGAGCAAGCCATGTGATTACAAATTTTTGCCCCTGCACTGCGGTCTCTTCGCTTTCGTTGCACAGCGCGGCAACCCCAATTGAATTCTGCTTTGCCTTTGCTTGATCTTGGCTTTTGTTGTCCGGCACTACCTGATTCTTGCAGTTCTTACACTGCGTTTCTTACACTAAGTTTGTTTCACTGAGAAGGAGAAACACAACATGTCAGCCTATCAATTTGGGCTTGGCCGGCGTTTGGCTGTGGCCTGGGCCATTGCTTTGCTGCTTTTGCTGGGCGGTGCACTTGCCGTCTCCGCACACGACGACGGCACGGTGCATCCTGAACCCGGCGACCTGCCCGTGGTGGCGCCTGCGGGCGTGGCCGCGGCCTGCGCCGGCGGCCCCACCATCGACGGCCTGCTGCTGGACGAGTGCGTCGACCGCACCTTCGCCGTCGGCGGCGTCAACAAAACTGTGCGTGTGTGGTACACCAAGGTGGTGAGCAACACGACACGCACAGTAGACGGCACAACCTACACCCTCCAGCACTGGATTTCCACTGACGCCCAGGCGCAGCAGGTGGCCGCCTGGTTTGAAGACGCCTGGGTGCGCTACTTCACCGATTCGGGCCACCACCTCTATGACAACGGCTGCAGCCGGCTCAATGTGCAGATGGAGGACGGCATCGGCTGGTCCGGCATCGCCTATTGGGGCAGTTCCGGCAACTGCCGGATCGGAATCGATTCGCCGATGGTGCGCGGCGGCGGCGGCCAGTGGACGGTCTATCATGAGGCGCAGCACTATCTGCAGTACTCGTATGACGATGGCTGCTATGACTATCTGCGCCCCAACTATCCCGACGACGCCGAGTTTGTAGAAGGCTACGCCGATCTGGGCGCCGACACCGTCGATCCGGTGCTGGATGTGCAGGGTTATGCGGGCAGCACCTATGCCCCCAGCACCTCCATGTACGACAAGAGCTATGGCAATATCTTCCTCAAGTATTTCATCGAGCAGTTGGGTACGGTCGGTTCCCCCACAGACCCGTGGCATCACATCGACGCTATGTACAACCACTATTCGGCCTGTGATGCTGCCGATTCACTGTATGTGCTCAACACGTTGATCCCGTCACTCAAGCCCGGCATGAGCGAGAAGCGCTTCTTCCTCGACTTCTTCGCCGCCAACTGGGCCAAGGATTGGGCCGACCCGCTCACGCAGCCCGAGCTGGTCTACACGGACGATGATGGTTCGCCCTATGGCAACTTGGCCCCCGCCACGCAGAACGTCAGCATGGCCGGCGGCACCCAAAGCTGGACGGAATCCACCCCCGACGACTGGGCAGCTAACTACTACCAGGTGACGCCGCAAACCGGCTGCCTCTATTTGCAGGCTGAGGTCGACGGTGCGGCAGGTGCACAACTGGGCATCAACCTGATGGCCGCCAAGACGACTGCACCCCCCTCGGTGCTGCGCTCGGCAGCCATCGGCGAAGACTATGTGCGCACCTTTGCCGCCGCCGGCGCCAACAACAGCATTGTGGCGTCCGTCAACAGCTTTGCCAGCAACTACAGCTACACCGTGCGCTTCACCTGCGTGACACCCACGATCCAGATTGAAGAGCCGCTGCAGACCAACTTTGCCTTGGTGGGCGACCCCGGCAGCCCCATCGGCTTCCTGGCCCGCTGGACGGTCAAAGACGGCGACAACAACGTGCGCGGCCTGCCGCAGTCGGCCTTCACCTTCGATGCCGAAGGTGGGGCTGTGACCGTCGTCGCCGGCTCCTTCCAGGAAGTGGGCGACGAATACTGGGCGGTGCTGCTGCCGCCGGTCAAGCCTGTGGGCACGACCTTTGTCGATTTCCGCATCAACCTGGGTGCGATCAACGACACTGAACTGGACGCGCTGCTGTATGTAGCGCCCGGCAACACCAATATCGCCCTCAGCTATGACGCCAGCGGTTCCATGAACACGGAAGACGCTATCGGCGAAGGCGCACGCCTGGTCAACGCCAAGAAGGCCGGCCAGGTGGTGGCGGATCTGCTGCGTGTCGGCGACCGCATCCTGGTGCAGGATTGGTCGGCTATCGATTCACCGGCTGGCTGTGGAATGCCGGGCGGCGACGGCAACTGCCCGCTCGACGTGCGCACACTGCTGCCCCGCTCCGATGCAGACGCCGGCAACCTTGCCACACTGATCGGCCTCGCCCGCACGCAGATCAACAACATCAGCGCTCGCGAATGGACGCCTGTGGGCGGTGCACTGCGCGCAGCCAAAGATGCCCTAGTGGCCGCACCCGCCAACACCAACCCGAATCACATCTTCCTGCTGTCGGATGGGCAAGAGAATGTCAAGCCGCTGTACGCTGACGTTAAGAATGAGATCAAGAACGCAGGTGTCGTGGTCAACACCATTGCCTTTGGCCCCGATGCGCCCGGCGATTTGATGGCTACGATCGCAGCCGACACTGGCGGCATCTACCGGCCTGTGTCGACCAATGGCATCGGCTCCGGTCTGGCCGCAGCAAGCATAGATAGCGGTGATGCGGCAATGCAGGCAGCAGCCATCAGCGCTATCGGTGTGTCGAGTGATATCGCCGAAGCACTGGCTGCCCCTTATCTGCCCGGCCAGTTGGGTCTGGCCAATGCCTATGATTACTTCGACACGGAGGCGCAGGGCGCTGCACGCATCTTCAACGCCAACTACACCGGCGTGCCGGCCTGGGACAACCCCAACGCCCGCAAAGAGCTGACGGCCAACGTCGACAAGAGCGTCAATCAACTGCGCCTGGTCGTCGCCGGCAAACAGCCCGACGATGAGAACTGCAGCGTCTCCGTCTCCGATGTGCGCAAAGTAGAGGTGTTGATGCCGGGCATGGACCCGCAGCAGGAGCGCTGGTTCCCAATCAGCCCGCGGCTGAAAGGCTATACGCCGGCCGATTGGGACATTCGTAACAATCGCTACGACGATGTCCTGGTCATCAACAATCCGGCTGAAGGGCAGTGGCGCTTCCGCACCTACTACTATCCGGTCAACTGCATCACGCTGGCGGCAGAAGCAACGCAGGAGGGAGCAACGCAGGAGGGAGCAACGCAAGCGGAGCAGACGCAGGCGCCCGAAGCAACAAACAATGGCGCCCCCTATGACTTCATGATGAATGTGTCGGTGCAGTCCACCATCCAGTTGCAAGGACGCCTGTTGGGGCTTAGCAGCGGACAGGCGACGGCAGGCGATGTGGTGAACATCGTGGGTCTACTGCTGGACAAGAACGGTGTGCTGCCTGCTGTGAACATGTTAGCCTTTATCGAAGGGCCGAATGGCACGCAAACCCGCACACTGCTGGACGACGGCAATTCTAATGACGGCGCCGCCGGCGACGGCATCTATGGGGTGAACTTTGGACAGACTGCCTTTGGTGGCGGCTACGGCGTGCGCATTCTGGCCATCTTCAAAGATCCAGCCAACCCATCCGTCAACCTGCTGCGGGAATGGAACGGCGGCTTCTGGATCAAAGGGCCGAAACCACAGCAGGAGTGTGGTGGCCCCAATGACGCCGACAAAGACTGCCTGCCCGATGACTGGGAGCGGCGCTGCAAGCTCAACCTGGAAGTGGACGACCGCAGTGGCGACCTTGATCACGACGGTCTGAACAACGGCCAAGAGTTGATCTACGGCACCCTGCCTTGCCGGGCTGACACGGACAAGGGCGGCGAGAGTGATGGGTCGGAGGTGCGCTATGGCCGCAACCCGCTGAATCCCAGCGATGACAAGGTGAAGCCATTCGGCCACATCAATGTCCGCCCGCTCAATGAGCATATCCTGGTGGGCTGGACGCCGACGCAGGTTTACAGCACGGTGCTGGTCTATGTCACGCAAGACCTCAACGATCTGGGCAAGCCGATTGATGCCGGCCAGGGCATTCCCAAGCCGGGTGAGCTCGACATCAGGAATGTGAAGAACGACACGCCGTACTACGTCATCCTGCAAGGCATCGGCGATGACGGCAGCGGCAACAGCGCCGTAGGCGATCTGAGCGAGCCGATCATGGTGACGCCCAAGGCGGATCCCGATATGCCGTCAGGTACGATGCTGATCGAAAACGGAGCGCCGAAGACCAGCAGCAAAGCGGTGCTGCTCAACATCAGCGCTACGGATGTCCCGCTGGAGGGCGCCGCCCAGGGTTCCGCTGCCCATATGACCGACCAGTTGTCACAGGAGTACAATCTGGTCAGCGGCAACATTCAGATGCGTGTGTCCAACAGCGAGAAGATGGACGGCATACCCTGGCAGCCGCTGCAGTCTACGCTGCCCTGGACGCTGGTGTGCGCCGATGGCCAGACGTGCATCGTCTACGCCCAGTTCAAGGATGCTGCCGGTAATGAATCGCTGGTTGTCAACGACAGTATTCTGCTGGTGGTGGCAAACAGTATCTATATGCCCGCCGTCAGCAAGTAACACCTCCCCTACAAGTACGGCGCACGCCCCCAGACGTGCGCCGCACCCATTCCTCTCTCGCACGGGCTTCCGGGAAGTGGTCAGCTACTTCCCGGAAGCCCGCTCCCCATATCTCGTCATGATAGACAGAGCGCCAAAACCTGCTAGACTATGCAGCATAACAATAAGCTAGCGCTAAAATCGCGGCGGAACGGAACTATGCGTTCCGCTGGCAACTTTGAATCAGAACTGGCGGACGGGGGTGCAGGGGATGGAGTCGGCTTATCGTGCGGCGGGGGTGGATATCGACGCAGGGAACCAGGCAGTGGCGTTGATGCGCGCAGCGGTGCGCTCGACGTTTACGCCCGCTGTGCTGGCGGATGTGGGGGGCTTTGGCGGGCTGTTTGCGCTGCGCGATCTGCCGGCGCAGCCGGTTCTGGTCGCCTCGATCGACGGCGTCGGCACCAAAGTGGCGCTGGCGGCCCAATTGGGGCGATGGCAGGGAATTGGCCATGATCTGGTGAATCACTGCGTCAACGACATTCTGGTGCAGAATGCTCGCCCGCTCTTTTTTTTAGACTATGTGGCGGCGGGACGGCTGGATCCGTCAGCAGTGGTGGAGACGGTGGCGGGGATGGCGGCTGCCTGCCGTGCGCTGGGCTGTGCGCTGCTCGGCGGTGAGACGGCTGAGATGCCGGGTGTGTATGCCGAGGGAGCGTTCGATGTGGCCGGCGCGGTGGTGGGGCTGGCGGATCGCACGACGCTGCTGCCGCGCCCGGAGAGTATGCAGGCGGGGGATGTGCTGGTTGGCCTGCCCAGCAGCGGCCCGCACACCAATGGCTATTCGCTGATCCGCCGTGCGATTGCTGGGCAGGATTTGCAGCAGGTGCTGACGGATGGGCAGACGCTGGCTGACGCGCTGTTGGCGCCGCATCGTTGTTATCTGCCTGCAGTGGAATCGCTGCAGACGGCCGGCTTGACCCTCAAGGGGCTGGCGCATATCACGGGCGGCGGCTTCATCGAAAATATGCCGCGCGTGCTGCCGCCCCATTTGGCTGCGCGCGTTGTGTCTCAGAGTTGGCAGACGCCGCCCCTGTTTGCAAAGCTGCTGAGCTGGAGCGGTATGGCGCACGCGGAAGCATATCGGGTCTTCAACATGGGGATCGGGATGGTGCTGGTGTTGCAGGCGTCTCAAGCCGAGGCTGTGCTCGATCTGCTGCCGGAGGCTGTGGTGATTGGCCGCTTAGGGGAACGACAGACGGACGCACCAGCGGTGGAAATTATTGGGCTGGAAAATTGATGTCAACAAATGGGCAAAATAAACCCTATATGGAGCAATTATGATAGCGCGGCTGGCGGTTCTGATTTCGGGCAACGGCAGCAATCTGCAGGCAATCATTGATTCGATCCGCCTGCGTGTGCTGCCGGCGGAAATTGTGTTGGTGGCATCCAATGTCAAGGCGGCCTATGGGCTGGAGCGGGCCGCCAAAGCGAATATTCCGACACTCTATCATTCGCTGGCGTCGTATCGCGCAGCAGGCCGCAGCCGTCTGGACTATGACGCCGATTTGGCTGCGCAGGTAAGCCGTTATCAGCCGGATTGGATCGTGCTGGCGGGCTGGATGCACATTTTGAGCAACGATTTTTTGCGCCATTTCCCCTACCGAGTGCTCAACCTGCACCCTGCCCTGCCAGGCCAGTTCCCCGGTGCGCACGCCATTGCCGAGGCGCTGGCTGCCTACCAGGCGGGTGCAATCAAGCAGACCGGCTGCATGGTGCATCTTGTGCCGGATGAAGCGGTGGACAGCGGGCCGATCATCGCCACGGTGGAAGTGCCTATCTACCCCACTGACAATGAAAACACGCTTGCGGCACGCATGCATCAAGCCGAGCATGCGCTGCTGATCCAAGCGCTTCTGCGCCTGATTGAGGGCGATGAAGAAATCGATGAGGCCGCGGCAGATGGAGATGTGGACGACGATGAATTTGAGGAGGATGATGAATAGCGCCGGCAGCTTTCCGGCAAATCTCCGGCAGCTCTCCTGAAACCATGTGTCTGCACACGAATTGCTGCACATGCCGGCGGCTGGTATACTGCATCCATACGTCCATTATTTATAATGCGTCGTTCATTATTTTTGAGATGGTTTTGTATTTGTTAGGAGCACGATCCTTATGAACGATCTTTCTTTTGAACAGGCGCTGGCGGTAGCGGTGGACAGCGGCCGGCCTGCCTTGGAGCGCGAGCAGGCAATTCGCCAGTTGAGCGAGGCGCCCAACCCCAACGTGGTTGATCATCTGATCAAGCTGTTGGAGGACAACGCCGACGGTGTGCGCTGGGCCGCCTCGACTGCGCTGATTGCCTGTGGCGAAGCCGCGCTAAAGCCTTTGCTTAAGGCGTTGCTCGACCAGCACGACAGTATGTGGCTGCGGCGCGGCGCCTACCGTGTCTTCCACGACACCAAAAGCTATAAAGTGCAGCAGGCCACGGCGGAGGTCATTAAGGCGCTCAACGGGCCGGCAGCGGAAAGCACGACCACCGATGCGGCGGCGCGAGCGTTGATGAAGTTGATGTAGTAAGTGCAACCGGCAAGGGCCGCATAAGGCGGCCCTTGCTTTTTTCTTCTCGCTTTTTACCTCTTTCCTCCCGCTCCGCTTACTCGTCTGCGGCAAAGAAAAGTGGATAACGGGCCGGCTCCGCCTCATGCAGCAGGCGATAGACGCCGGTAAAGACCTCTTCCACATTCGGCTTGCTGAAGTAGTCGCCATCGGTGCCGTAGGCTGGACGGTGTGGCTGCGCCGTGATCGTGCGCGGCGGACTGTCGAGTAGCAGGTAGCCATTCTGCACCTCCAGCACCTGCTGCAAAATATAGGCGGATGCGCCGCCGGGCATGTCTTCATCCACCACAACCAGGCGGCTGGTCTTGTGCAGCGACGCTGCGATCATCTGCGGCAAGTCAAAGGGCAGCAGCGACTGTAGATCGATGACTTCCACCTCGATTCCTACGCTGCTCAACTGTTCAGCTGCCGTCAGAACGATGCGGCAGCAGGCGCCGTAGGTGACAAGCGTCACATCTGACCCGCTGCGCAGTATTTCCGGCATACCCAAAGGGATGCAGTAGTCACCGGGGTTGCTGGGCAGCCGCTCGCGCAGCCGGTAGCCGTTCAGCACCTCGATCACGATGGCGGGGTCGTCGCCGCGCAGCAGCGTGTTGTAAAAACCGGCAGCTTGGAGCATATTGCGCGGCACAAGCAAGTGAATGCCGCGCAGCAAGTCGATCAGCGCAGCCAGCGGCGATCCGGCGTGCCAGATGCCTTCCAAGCGATGGCCGCGCGTGCGCAGGATGACGGGGGCTTTGTGGCCGCCGGCGGTGCGCCAGCGCAGACAGGCCAGATCATCCGCCAGCGTGGGCAGCGCATACAGAATGTAGTCGAGATATTGAATCTCAGCGATAGGGCGCAGCCCGCGCAGCGCCAGCCCAATAGCCTGGCCGACAATTGTAGCCTCGCGAATACCGGTGTCCGCCACGCGCAGCGGGCCATATTTCTCTTGCAGACCTGCTACGCCGCGATTGACATCTCCCAACTTTCCCACATCTTCGCCGAAGATACAGACACGCGCATCGCGATTGAGGAGGGCATCAAAGTTGGCTTGCAGCAGTTCGTAGCCGGGGCTTGTGGCGGCATCCGGTGCAAAGATGGGCGAAACCGCCTTCACCTGCAGCGGCGAGTCTGCGCCTTCGCTGTATACATGGGGGGCATAGCGGGCAAAATGGCGCGCCCGCAGCGCCTCCTGCCACGCCACCAGCGGAGCGCGCACGGACACCGGCGCGCGATGCAGATGGATCAGAGCGGCATGGACCGTTTCCAGCAGCAGCTTGCGCGTGGGCGCGTCGTCAGCGTCCAGTTCCGCATGCAGGGCGGCTAACTCCGGATTGGGGGTGGTTGCAGCTTGGGCGGCGTCCAGCAAAGCCGCCAGTTCTTGGGCTTGCCGTTGGGGGCCGGCGCTGTAACGCTGCCAGGCGGCATCACGCTCGCGCACGGCTTCCGCCTGTGCGGCGTGCTCGATGGCATCCAGTTCAGCCGGCGTCGCCACAGCTTCTTGCAGCAGCCCACTGCGCATGCGCCGGATTGGGTCATAGTCGCGTTCAAAGGCCAGCCGTTCCGGCGGCTTATAGCGTTCATGGCTGCCGGAGGTCGAATGGCCCTGCGGCTGTGTCATTTCGGTGACATGCACGATAGCCGGCACGTGGTTGCGCCGCGCCTGCTCGGCCGCTCGCTGATAGACCTCCAGCAAGCGAGGATAATCCCAGCCGGGTGCAGTGTAAAGGTCGAAGCCGGGTTCTGGCGGGCTGGGGCGGCAAAAGCCCGCCAGCAGCGCCGACAGGTCGCCGCCCGTCACCTGGTATTCATTGGGCACCGAAATGCCGTAGCCATCATCCCAGATCGACACCACTGCCGGCGCTCGCAGCACGCCGATGGCATTGATCGATTCCCAAAACAGCCCCTCGGCGCAACTGGCGTTGCCGATGGCGCCAAAGGCCACCTCGTCGCCGTGCGTGGAAAAATCTGTCATGGCTTGCAGATCAGGCAATTCACGGTAAAAGCGCGAGGCGAGCGCCAGCCCCACCAGGCGCGGCATCTGTCCGGCGGTTGGTGAGAGGTCGGCGGATGAATTGTAGCGGTCGGACTGAGGCAGAAATTGCCCGTCACCATCCAAGATGCGGCTGCCGTAATGGCCGAGCATGGCGCGCCCGCCCGAATTGGGGTCGGCATTGACATCGGTATGGCCATAGAGTTGGGCAAAATACGTGGCCGGGGTCAGCAGCCCCAATGCCAGCATCAGCGTCTGACCGCGGTAGTAGCCGGCACGCCAGTCGCCGCGCCGGAAGGCATGGGCGAGGGCAACTTGGGCGACCTCCTTACCGCCGCCAAAGATGCCGAACTTGGCGCGGCCGCCGTGCACTTCGCGGCGCGCTGTGAGTGACAGTTGGCGGCTGAGACAGCAGAGGTGATAATCGTGCAGCATCTCGGGCACGGACGGCAGCTTCGTTGCTGCCAGCAATTTGTTCATTTTTTTGGTTGCCTATCCCGGCATGGGCAAAACCACGCCGGCCTGCGGCACAACTGCCACAGCCCCCACGCGGGCGGCAGCGGGCAATCCTGCCAGCGCCGCCGCTGCGGCATCCTCCACACGAGCGTAATAGTCTATCCGCATGGCTTCCGCCGTCTGGGCGCTTAAGCCTGCGGAGACCAGCGATAGACGAACCCGCCGGCGCAGCGACCCCCACAATACGCCGGTGGCCGCTTGCATGGCATCTTCGACAATACCAGAAAGAATCTCCGAACGCAATAGAGTTGGATCCATTCCGGCGTAACGGGGCACAAGTGGATAGGAACTGTTGCCTTCCGGCGCGTCTGTCACGAGGATTAAATATCCCCCGTCGTCCGTCAGCAGATCACCGGCCCACGCGCCTTTGATGCTCTGCCACAGATCCTGTTCATATGGCGCACATGCCGCCACTACAATTGGATAGCGCCGCGCCGCCGGCACACCATACACCTGGCGCGCATACTGCACGCCTGCACGCTGGGCGGCGACAGCGGCTCCCGCCACGCAGCCATACAAGGAACCATCGTGCGCCAAAATAGTGTTGACGATAAAGTGCAGCGGGGCATGCTGCGCAGCAAAGGCTTCCAGGCAGAGGCGCAAGGGGGCCTCCGCGTTGCC
>JBBRBX010000105.1:0-18752 GCA_038205395.1 Caldilineales bacterium | reverse complement strand
CACCCACGCTGGCGCGAATTTCGCGCACTGGCACCGTGAAGCCGGTCGGCGCCCCCTTCAGTTCGGGGTCGTGGGACACACTCAGATGCGTCTTGGCCATGCAGATCGGCAGCTTGTCAAAGCCATTGCGCGTATAAGACTCAATCTGCGCCTGCGCTTGCGGCGAATACTCAACGCCTGCTGCACCATAAATCTTGGTGGCAATTGCTTCAATTTTTTCTTTAATGCTCAGTTCGAGTGGATAGAGGAAAGTAAAGTCTGCGGGCTGCTTGCACGCTTCGATTATAGCCTTGCCGAGTTCCACCGATCCCTTGCCGCCTTCGGCCCAGTGGTTGGAGGAGACGGCGTCGTAAGCACCTGCTTCCTGTGCCTTGCGCCGGATCAACTCGACCTCTGCATCCGTGTCGGTGTGGAAGCGGTTGACGGCCACCACGACCGGCACGCCAAAACGGCGCGCATTGCGCACGTGCAGCATCAGGTTGCTGCAGCCTGCTTCCAGCAGTTCCAAGTTCTCCTGGGTGTAGGCAGCGTCAAGCACCTTGCCCGCCACCACCTTGGGGCCGCCGCCATGCATCTTGAGCGCACGCACGGTCGCCACCACGATGACGCAGTCCGGCACAAGACCGCTATAACGGCATTTAATGTCAAAGAATTTTTCCATACCGATGTCGGCGCCAAAGCCGGCTTCGGTCAATACATAGCCGTCCTCACCCACCAATTTGAGCGCGATCTGGTCGGCCACAATGGATGAATTGCCGTGCGCAATGTTGGCAAACGGCCCGGCATGAACCAGCGCCGGTGTGCCTTCCAACGTCTGCATCAATGTCGGCGTGATGGCATCCTTCATCAGCACCGCCAGCGCGCCGGCGCAGCCGATGTCCTCGGCCGTCACCGGTTCACCCTGCTTGTTGAGGGCAACCACCATACGTCCCAGCCGCTCGCGCATATCGTTGAGACCGGTCATCAGCGCTAGGATAGCCATAATCTCGCTGGCGACGGTAATATCAAAGCCGGTGACACGCTCGCGGCCCTTTTCCTGCGGTCCCTGGCCAATTGTGATCTGGCGCAGCATACGGTCGTTGGTGTCGAGCACGCGCCGCCAGGTGATGGTGGCGGGGTCGATATCCAGCCGCACAAACCGGCTGACTTCTTCCGGCGTCAGCTCATCGGGGTTGGTTTTATCGATCCCCAATTTTTTGAGCCGGCGCAGCATCGTACCCGTAAATTTGCGCTTTGCCCCCGTTCCCGGCACGAGTCGCTTATACAGCGTGGCATCCTCCATGTCGCTCTCGTGGAACATGCGCGCGTCGATGGCTGCCGCCAGCAGATTGTTGGCCGCTGTGATGGCGTGAATATCACCGGTCAGATGGAGATTGAACTCCTCCATGGGGATAATCTGGCTGTAGCCGCCGCCGGCTGCCCCGCCTTTGATGCCAAAGGTGGGGCCTTGGCTGGGCTGGCGAATGCAGGTAAACACCTTCTTGTCTAGGAAGGCACCCAATGCCTGGCTGAGGCCAACTGTCGTAGTCGTCTTGCCCTCCCCCAGAGGCGTCGGGGTAATGGCGGTCACGACGATATATTTGCCGTTGGGTTGATCTTTAAGCCGGTCGCGCACAGCGAGCGATATTTTGGCTTTGTATTTGCCGTGCAGCTCTAGTTCTTCCGGCAAAATTCCCGCCGCGGCGGCAATATCGACAATCGGTTCAGGGGTGGCTGCCTGTGCCACGACTAAGTCGCTGGGCACCGGCGTCTTCAGATCAATCAGCTTGTGAGGCATATACACACGTCCTTGTGGTTGGGAAAGCAGAATATATTTTATTTGTGATTGGAACCCAGCTTTTCTACCAGCCGCTGCTCAAGCAGATGATAGCCGGTGGCGCGAATTTCAAGGGGAAGACCGAGATAGGTGGCTACCGCTTTTGCCTGTTCAATCATCTCGGGCTCCGGCTTCTGCACAAAGTAGACAAGCCGCTTATAATTGCCGAAATAGTCCGGCTTGAGCTGCGGAAAGCGATCCAGCCCTAAGCCTTTGAGGATCACGGTGCGAAACTGGCGCACCATAAAGTCGGTCAGGAAATAAGTGCCTGGTTCTTCATCCATGATCTGATTGAAGGTATCGCCGCCATACCATTCGTAGCAGTGGGGGCCGGCGATGCGTTCAATCCCCAGCCGCTCCAGCGTGAGATCCAGTGCACCACCGGTTCCGCAGTCGCCGTAGACACAGAGCAGCCGATCATACTGCAAGCGCAGTTCATGGATGCGCTTTTCTACCGCAGGCGCAATCCGTTCAGGCCATAGATGCAAAGTGGCCGGCACTGCCGCCACCTCTGCATCCCAGCCATGCCGTTCGATCAGCACCAGCACTTCGCGTGCCAGCGCACCGCAAATGATCAGTCCCGTCGTCACCAGTGGACTACCCCATTCAATTACCGCCGCACCCTGCGCTCGCGACGCGCTTCCGTCGCCGGCGCACTGCCATCAGCCGCCGCCGCGTCCTTCGCTGACTGCCGGCTGGCCATGATCCAGTTGAGACAGTTCTCGTCGTTGCCTGTCATTACGTCCGCCGCCAAAATGGCAGTCTTGATGTGCTCCTCAATGGGGTTTGTGATGGCCGAGGTGAGACCTGCACCGATGGCCATGGCCAAGAACGTACCGCTTAGCGGCCCGCGATTGGGCAGACCAAAGGATACATTGGAGGCTCCACAGCAGGTGTTGACGCCTAATTCATCGCGGCAGCGGCGCACAATTTCAAATACCTGGCGTCCGGCATAGCGCATGGCGCCAATCGGCATGACCAGCGGGTCGATCAGTATGTTTTCTTTGGCAATGCCGTGATCCTGTGCCCGCTGGATAATTTTACGCGCCACAGCCAGACGTACTTCCGGATCTTCAGAGATGCCTGTTTCGTCGTTGGAAATGGCAATCACTGCGGCGTCGTATTTTTTGATCAGCGGCAGCACTGCCTCCAAGCGTTCGTCTTCGCCCGTAACCGAATTGACTAGCGCTTTGCCCTGGTAGGCTTCCAGACCACTCTGCAAGGCTGCCACAATGGACGAGTCAAGGGAGAGCGGCACGTCGACCGTGTTCTGCACGATTTTGATGGCATGGGCCAGAATGGCCGGTTCGTCGGCCAGCGGAATGCCTGCGTTGACATCCAGCATGTGTGCGCCGGCCGCCACCTGGGCAAGCGCATCCTTGATCACGCGCGAGAAGTCACCGGCAGCCATTTCGGTTGCCAGCAGCTTGCGCCCGGTCGGGTTGATGCGCTCACCGATGATCACGAAAGGCAGATCGGGGCCAATGCGCACTTCTTGTGTGCGTGAACTGATTACGGTTACGGTCATACTGGTTTGCTCCTCATCAATAGGCTCGTTTTATACAATTGTCGTCCCGGCTCAGCCTGGACAGGCTGCCGCACTGGGCAGCCGCAAAAATCAATGCGGGTGTGGGCGGCGCGGTATGCGCCGCTCGCGCGTGGTATGGGGAACGTCGGTGCGGAAGGGGCGCGGCAGCAGCCCTGCCTCTTCAATAATCTCCGCCACCAACTCTTCCTGACGATAGGCCATCACATGCAGACCCGCCACGCCTGGCAGCTCGCGCACCTGTTGGATGATTTCAATACAAATGCGCTTGCCCTCTGTGCGTTGTTTGTTTTTGGCTACGCCTTTCAGCCGCGCAACAATATCGTCGGGAATATAGACGCCGGGCACTTTGCTGCGCATAAACTCGGCCGCCCCCGCCGAGCGCAGGGGACCGACGCCCACCAGAATATGGGCTTTCTCTTGCAGACCCAGATCGCAGGCGCGCTGCATAAAGGTGCGCATGAGCGGCAGGTCGTAGCAGTACTGCGTCTGCACAAACTCGGCGCCCGCCGCTATCTTTTTGGCCAGCCGCTGAGGCCGCCAGTCATAAGGCGGTGCGAAGGGATTCTCCGCTGCGCCCAGAAAAAGCGGCGGCGGCACTGTCAGCTTACGCCCGCTCAAAAACACACCATAGTCGCGCATCATGCGCGCTGTGTGCAGCAGTTGGATGCTGTCCAAGTCAAAGACCCGCTTGGCCTGCGGCTGGTCGCCGGCCGTCACATCATCGCCTGTGATGCACAGGACGTTGCGCACGCCCATCGCCGCTGCACCCAGCAGATCACCTTGGATGGCAATGCGGTTGCGGTCGCGGCATGATACCTGAAAGACCGGTTCGTACCCCGCGCGCGTCAGCAAAGCGCAGATCGCTACACTTGACATATGACAGTTGGCCCCTGAAGCATCCACTGCGTTGATGCCGTCGCAGACACTGGAGAGCACAACTGCGGCATCGTAAACCTCCTGCGGGTCTGCGCTGTCGGGCGGGTTTAGTTCGGCCGTCACTGCAAAACGGCCCGAACGCAATACACGTTCAAGACGGCTGCGCGCCGGCACAGCGTGCTCGTCGTTTTGGGTGTGATTGTGGTTATGGTTTGGCCCCACAATAGGTTCAGCGGACACGGTATCCTCAAAAATGGTGGCGAGGCAAAATTTAGTTGACTTCTTCTGCTGGGATCCAGCCGGAGGGGAGCTGCTTGTCCACCTTTGTCAGCATGTTGATCCAGGCGGAGGACTCGTGCAGTTGCCGGTTGACTGGCGGCTGGATTTCATGCAGTTCGTGGCCATAGATAGGCATGGACTGCGCCGTCTCAAAGGCGACGACCCACACACAGCGCATTTCGGCTTTGACCTCACAATGGCCGTTGGGGCGCACGCCACCGCACGGACCGTTGCGCAAGTTTTTGGGACAGTTCATAGGGCAGGTCATGCCGGTGGAGTGCAGCACGCACTGGCCGCAGTGCTGGCAGCCGAACATGATCTCCTTGGCGAGATCTTCAGACGGCTTGATCAGGCGCTCGACACGCTGGTAGCCAATCTTGCGGATCAGCGGGTCAAGTGTCCATGCCGCACGTTCGGTGAGTTGGTAGGCCTTTTCCAACCATTGGGGACGCCGGCGCAAAAATTCGATCATTAGCTCTCTCCTTTTACCCCCGCCGCAGCCGGCGCTCGCGATTGCGCACTGGGGCCGGTGTGGCTGCGGCCTCAGCCGGCGCGGCAATGCTGACCTGCGGCACAGGCACTTCCCCGCTCAGCACCTGACGCATCATGTGGATGTGTTCCGGGCCGCTGCCGCAGCAGCCGCCAATCAACTGCACCCCGTTACGATGGACACGGTCGGCATAAGCGCCCATTACTTGCGGGGTGCCGTCGTAGGCCAATTTGCTTCCCTCAAAGCGCGGCATGCCGGCGTTAGCCTTGGCGATTAAGACCATGTCCGGCGCAGCGGTATGCATGGCAGCCAGCGCCGCTTCCGTGTCGGGCAGGTTGTTGCCGCAGTTGGCGCCGATGGCTGTCAGCCCCAGGCCGGCCAATTCCTGCGCCAATTGTTCTCCCGTTACGCCCATCATCGAGCGGCCATGGGTGTCAAAGCTCATCGTGGCGCAAATCGGAATCTCGGCGGAAGCCTCGCGTGCGCCTTCAATCGCAGCTTTTACTTCGTTGAGATCACTCATGGTCTCAATCCACAGAATGTCGACGCCACCTTCGACCAGGCCTCGTGCCTGCTCTGCAAATGCCGCCCGGCACTCTTCATAGCTCATCGTGCCCATAGGGATCAGTAGTTCACCCGTCGGCCCCATTGAGCCGGCGACCAGCACACGGTGGTCAGACGCAGCCGCCGCGGCGCAAGCGTTCTGCGCTGCCGCGCGATTCAGTTCCACCACTCGCTCCTGCAAATTATGCAGCTTGAGCCGGTAGCGGGTGCCGCCAAAAGAATTGGTCAAGATGATCTGCGAACCGGCCTCGACATAGGCGCGGTGCACGTCCTGCACCCGTTCCGGTTGGGTCAGATTCCACTCTTCCGGGCTGCCGCCGGAGGCCAGGCCGCGCGCAAAAAGCTGCGTGCCCATCGCACCATCGAGAACGAGGACACCAGCTTGCTCAACATAATCCATTAATACATTCATACTACTGCACCTTTTTTGTGTGCGCAGTGGCCGCTTTGTGGACAATTATCAATAATTGTACTACAGGTTGTTGTACAATCCTGTTTCCGCGGCAGCCTAAATCTGCACGCCTTTGCGAATCTGCATAAACTTTTTGGCCGTCTCCACCGCTACCGCCGCATCGCGGCAGTAAGCGTCGGCCTCGATGGCTTCGGCGAACGCCTCGTTGAGCGGCGCGCCGCCGACAAGCACGATGAGGTCTTGGCGGATGCCCTTTTCCTTGAGGGTGTCGATAACCACCTTCATATAGGGCATAGTTGTAGTCAAAAGCGCGCTCATGCCCAGAATATCCGGATTGTGCTGCGCAATGGCTTCCAAATAGGCCTCAGCCGAATTGTTGATGCCTAGATCAAACACTTCAAACCCCGCGCCTTCCATCATCATGGCAACCAAATTTTTGCCGATGTCGTGGATATCGCCCTTGATCGTGCCGATCACCATGCTGCCGATCTTCTGCGCGCCGGTCTCTGCCAGCAGTGGGCGCAGGATAAACATACCCGCTTTCATGGCCTTGGCGGCCATCAGTACTTCGGGCACAAAGAGTATGCCATCACGGAAGTCGTTGCCCACGATTTCCATACCGCCCACCAGTCCGTAGGTCAACACTTCATAGGGCGTCTGGCCGCGGCTCAACGCTTCATTCACTTCCTCTACAATCTCGGCAGCCAACCCGTCATAGAGATCTTCTTTCATCAACTCATACAGATCTTCCAGCGTCAATTCGGACAGGACGATTTCTTCTGCTTCGCTCATGGCATCCTCACAAAGAATAGAACCTAGCTTCGACTTTGCCGCATTCGGCGCCGCGGGCGCGCTGTATCTACCGGCGTGCTCTCCAACGGCGGCGGCAGGATGGCTGCCAGATGTGGATAGGCGTCGCTGGCATGGGGAATGTGGATGGCATCCACAAATTCATCTTGAAAGTCGGGCGCGACGGCTGTCTCGATATAGTGGACGCGTACAGCCAGTTCCTGCGCCTCGCGCCGCTTGCTGCGGTTGAGCAGCGCGATCCGTGCGCCGTCACCGGCGGCATTGCCCACCGCCACGACCTTTTGCGGGTCGCAGTCAGGAATCAGCCCCAGCACCAGCGCATAGAGAGGATCAATGAAGCTGCCAAATGCGCCCGCCAGTACGATGCGCTCAACACGCTCGATGCCCGCCCGTTTCATCAGTATTTTGGCCCCCGCATAGAGCGCGGCTTTGGCCAGTTGAATATTGCGCACGTCATCCTGCGTCACATAGATGGCTTTGCCGCTTATAGTCTGTTCGGGCAGCGCCAGCAGGTAGGCGCCGCGTCGTCCCTCCCACACCAGCCGGTCGGTCTTATGCGCTGAATTAAAACGTCCATCCGGCAGTAGAATGCCCGCCAAAAATAACTCGGCGATCGCTTCGATAATGCCGGAACCGCAGATGCCCGACGCCAGATGCTGCGGCTGTTCGTAAGCCGCCGTGTTTTCTGAGAAATCCCACTCGTCCGACCAGCGCGTTTCGCCGATTACACGGAAATTGGCGCGCCCGCTCTCCCGGTCAACCCGCACGCGTTCGATGGCTCCCGGCGCCGCACGCATCCCCGCCGAAATCTGCGCCCCTTCAAAGGCCGGCCCGGTGGGGCTGGAGGCGCTGAGCAGCCATTTATCATTGCCCAGCACGATCTCAGCATTGGTGCCGATGTCTACAATCAGCTCGATCTCCGGCTGGCGGTGCGGCTCTTCAGCAATCAGCACACCGACGTTATCCGCGCCCACATGGCCGGCTTCGGATGGCAGCACATGCAGATAGGCGGCGGGGTGCAGCTTGAGACCAAGGTCGCGCGCCTTGATATCCATGGCGTCGCGGTTGGCGAGGGCAAAGGGTGCGCCGCCCAGCTCGCGCGGGTCGATGCCCAGCAGCAGGTGAATCATGGTTGTGTTGCCCACCGCCACGCATTCATGAATATCGCGCCCCCGCAACCCAGCGGCATAGGCGGCCTGCGCCGCTAACTTGTTGAGCGTTTTGATGATGGCGTCGTGCATCTTCTCCGTGCCGTCCTCATTCATCATGGCATAGGAGACGCGGCTCATCAGGTCTTCGCCAAATGAAATCTGCGGGTTCATAGTGGATTCGGTGGCCAGCACCGCACCCGTACGCAGATCGCATAGATAGGCGGCCACGGTGGTGCTGCCGACATCGACTGCCAGCCCGTAAATGCCTTCGACATAGCCAGGCTTAATGTCAAGCACCTCACGCTCATTCCAAATGATCAGCGTGACGCCCCAGTTGCCCTGGCGCAGCGCCAACTGCAGCCGGCGCAGCGCCAGCAGATCGATGGCCAGATTGGTCAGCCCCCATTCCCGTTCGAGTGCATCCTGCACACGGCGCCAGTCGCCGCGATGCTCTCCTAGGTCGGCCTTGTCCACCTGCACATAGACCTGGCGAATGGCGGGATCAACATCGATGATGCGGTCGGTGGCTGCTTTGCGGATTACCTGCTTATGAGCACGGCTCTCTTCGGGCACGAAGATCAGCAGATCATCCGTGATCTGTGCCGTGCATGAGAGGCGGCAGTCGTCGGCGTGCATGGTGTGCAGCAACAGTTCTTCGGCTTCGGAGGCGGGGGTGAGGTGGCCGGCGCGTGATTTCATGCCATGCTTGGCAAATTCGCCCTCTTCCACACGCACCTTGCATTTGCCGCAGGTCAGCCGTCCGCCGCAGATGCTTTCGATGCCCAGCCCCAGATCGCGCGCTGCCTGCAGCACCGTCGTGCCTGGGGCGAAGCGGCCGCGGCGGCCGGAAGGCATAAAGACGACCAGCGGGTTTTGCTCGCCGCTCGTCTGTGCGCCCGTACTTTGCTCGCTGGAATGATTACTGCCCAAAAACAATTCACTCATACCTGCATGGCCGGCTCCCGTGCAGCCCGTACAAACGTAAGTAATTTCAACAACGTAAAAGGGTCTGGGCCATCATACATGAATTGCGCAGATTCCGGCAAAAGGAGATGTTGTGGCTGGACTGGTTGCGTCGCAGCTAAAAAGTTGTTGTGAATTCGAGCGACAGCACAATGGAACTTGCAGCCGCCCTGGCAACGTCTCAACAGCAAGTAGTGCGTTGAATTAGTTTAATTGGTTGGGAGGACTGAACTGTGCAGACGCTTTGGTGGGTCTTGATCTGGTTTTTTCTATTTGCCAGCATCTCCACAACGCCGCAGCCGCCCGACACTGGCCAGGAAGTCACACTGGACTTTGGCGAACAAGTCGTCTTGGTAGACGGCAGCCTGTCGCTTACATTTGAGCGGGTGGTGGACGACAGCCGCTGCCCTACCGAGGTGAACTGTTTTTGGTCAGGGATGGTTGTGGTGGCGGTGGAGGCTGAGGCGAACGGGCATCCGGCGCAGACGCTGCTGCTGGGGGGCTCTACAGACAGCAGTGGGGGCGCCATGCGCGCAGTGCCGGCGCAGCAGGCGCAACCTACGGCTTCTATCGCCGGTTATGAAGTCCAGTTGCTGGCCGTCACCCCTTATCCGGCGCAAGTTTCATCGCAGTCAAGCGCTGCTGACTATCGGATTATCCTGCGTCTACTGCCGTAGCTCGTATGTGGGTTACGGCAGTGTGCGGTTGTGCAGCATCTCGATGTACTTGTCGGTGGGCGACTGCGCTTCCGCCTCAGCGCCTTCGGCTTTGGCGCCATAGTCGCCGCTGAGCGGCGTGCGACCGAGGCCGGGGACTTCGATCATCGACTCGGCTTCACTTTGTGCCAGCTTGAGGACGCCATCCGCCATGGCCGCGCCGGCTGCCTCGCGCTGGCGCATGGCGGCATTGCTCATAAAGTTCTTTATCTCTGCCAGCAGTTCGATCAGATCGTGGATCGGCTTGGCAGCCACCCCCAGAATAAGGCCAGTCACGACGACATCCCAGTTGGCGGGTACATTGATCGTGAAGCTTGGCGCTAACTGCTCCAATGCCGCAAAAAAGTGCAGATTTAAGAGATTTGCCAGTACAACACCGAGAATGGCGCTCAACAGCACGCTCACGCCGCTCTTGAATTGCAGATAAGCAGCCCTCTTCAGATCCGTCGGGCGTTCGCGACGTGTGCTGAGCGTGATCCACTCGACAGCATTCCACATCAATTCAATCAGCCGCTCAATGCCAAAGGCGGTCGCCGCCATGGCCAGCAGCATCGGCCACACGCTCAATTGCGCTGCGTTCTCCATAAGCCTGTTTCTCCGCTCGTTGATCGCTCACCGGACATGTCACCGGAGCCTGTCAGTAACTTTCCGCCAGATCGACCAGCAGACGCACGCCGAAGCCGGTTGCTCCTTTCGGCGTCAGCGCATCTTTCTCACTGGTCGTCCACGCAACGTTAGCGATATCCAGGTGCGCCCACGGATAGTCTTCGGTAAAATGTTCGATAAATTTGGCACTGCTCGACACACCGCTGCTGCGGCCGCCGCTATTTTTGACCTCAGCCATGTCGCCTTTGATCGTCTCGCTGTATTCCTCCCACATCGGCATCGGCCACAGCCGTTCGCTGCTGCGTTTTGACGCCGCCAACAGCGCTGCCTCCAGATAATCTTGGTTGCTGAATAGACCTGCAGCCTGTTGGCCGAGGGCCACCCCAATGGCGCCTGTCAGCGTCGCCAGATCAACGACAGCCTTGGGCTGAAAACGAGCCACATAGGCGACTGCATCAGCCAAAATCAGCCGCCCTTCCGCATCCGTGCTGAGAATCTCCGCGCTCTTACCCGTCATGCCGACCAGAATGTCGCCGGGGCGGAAAGCATTGCCGTCAGGCATGTTTTCCACGCAGGCCGCCACCCCGATCACGCGTCGCTGCACGCCCAGACGCGCAATGGCATCCATGGCGCCGGTGACGGCTGCCGCTCCGCTCATATCGTGCTTCATCTCTTCCATGCGTTCCGACGGCTTGATGCTGATGCCGCCCGTGTCAAAGGTGATCCCTTTGCCCACCAGCACCAGCGGCGCATCGTCCTGCGTTCCGGCAGGCGCATGTTCGAGAATAATCAACTGCGCTTCGTGGGCGCTGCCGCGGCTGACAGCCAGCAGGATATTCATATTGAGTTTGCCCATCTCCTCCTCGCCCAAAACCGTCAACTGCATGCCGGAATGCGCAGCCATCACGCCGGCGCGGCGGGCAAATTCGAGTGGAAAGAGAATATTGGGCGGTTCGTTGGACAGGTCGCGCGCTGTGATGACGCCGGCGGCAATTGCCTCGCCGCGGCGCACGCCTTCCTGGCAGCGCGCCAGATTGGCCGCGTCATTTTCTACGATGGTGATGGCTTGCAGGTTTCGCTCCGGCGCTTCTCGCTTGTAGTTCGGCGGCTGGTAAGCAGCCAGCAGCATGCCTTCCACCAGCGCTTGGGTGCAGTCCTGCAAATCCAGACCGTCAGCCCCAGGCACGAGGGTCGCGGCGTGTTTGATGCCGCTATGTTTGGCCAATGCCTTGCTCGCCGCCCCTGACGCCTTGCGCGCCGCCTGCAAATCAAACTTGGCTGCCTGGCCCAGCCCGACCAGCAGCACCCGTTCCGCCGGCAGCGCACCGGCGCTGTACAGCAGACTCGTGCTTCCGCTCTTGCCGCTGAAGTCGCCGCTGCGCAGCAGGCGGCGAATCGCTCCGCCCAGCGCCTGGTCGACGGCGTCCGCTGCACCCTCCGGTTCGCTTACCCCTTCAAATAGATTGACGACGATGCAATCAGCATTTTGTTGGGCAATGTCGCCTTGAATAACGGAAAGTTTCATAGTTTGTTTCGTTTCGTTTCTGAACGGCTTTAGATATTTGACGGGCGGGAGGCAGCCGCACCGATGGCTTGCAGCCTGCGCGCTGCTTCTTCCAGCATATCATCTGTCTTGCAGAAGGTAAACCGGGCCAGTTGATCGGTCAGGTGGCGGTGCGGCTCGCTGTAGAATGGGCTGGGCGGAATCGCCGCCACGCCGATCTCCTGCGTCAACCAGCGGCAGACGGCCACATCGCGACGCACACCGTTTTGTACAGGAACCGGCAATGTGCTGGTGTCGACAACGATAAAGTACGAGCCGTCGGGTTTCATCGGCGTCAGGCCGGCGGCTTGCAGCGCCTGCAGCAGGCGGTCGCGTTTGGCCCCATACATGCTGCGCAGCCAGGCAAAGTAATTCAGTGTCCCTGCCTCTTCCAGCGCTACGGCGACCGCTTCCTGCAGCGGCGTGGCGACGGCAAAAGGAATCCACTGGTGCGCCATCAGGATTGCCTGGGCCAGCAGCGGCGGCGCAATGGCCCAGCCGATCTTCCAACCGGTGACGGAAAAGGTTTTGCCTGCGCTGCCCAGCGTCACTGTGCGCTCCCACATACCGGGCAGGGTGGCGATGCGCACGTGCTCCACGTCGCGCTCGTCAGCCGCCCCGTCAGCCGCGTAGATCATCCATTCGTAGACTTCGTCACTTAGGATTGTGATGTTGTGCCGGATCGCCAGATCGGCAATCTGCTGCAGTTCGGCAAGTGTAAACACCTTGCCCAGCGGATTGAGCGGTGTGTTGAGGATCAACAGCTTAGTATAGGGGCTGAAGGCGGCAGCCAGTTCGGCTTCGTCGAGCACCCACTCTGCCGCGCTGGTTGCTGCCTGGGGCGCGCGCAGCGGCACATAGATGCAGCGCCCGCCGGCCATGCTGACAGCGGCGGGATAGCTGTCGTAAAAGGGTTCGATCAGGATGACCTCATCGCCCGGCTCCACCAGCGCCTGGATCGTGGCGAAAATCCCTTCGGTCGCGCCTACCGTCACAACGATCTCATTCAACGGGTCAAGGCTGCGCCCAAAAAGCGGGCTGTAAAGAGCGGCCAATGCCTGCACCAGGCGTGGATGGCCGGCGCTGCGCGCATACTGGTTGAGATCGGCAGCGATGGCGGCCTGTGCGGCAGCCTTAACAAAGTCGGGCGCAGCAAAATTGGGAAAGCCTTGCCCCAGATTGACCGCCCCACACTGGTTCGCCAGCGCCGTAAACTCGGCAAAAACCGTGGGGCCGAACTCGCGCACGCGACCGGCAATAGGGTTGTACAAATCGGGTTGCCACGCTGTATCGGTCAAGGTGCGCCATCTTTCAGACATGCAGGGCATCAAGAAGCGGCTTCATTATAGCCCAGACCGGTGGTGTGCGCGAAAGCGATGAGGAACTTTACCCATTCATCGCTTCATCCAATTTGCGTCCACGTACGGAGGGGCCGAGCAGCACGATCAGCACGCCAAACAGCCCCAGCACCCCGATTGCGCCGCGCAAGGTGATAAGCTCGGCCAGGCTGCCGATCAGCGGCGGGCCAATCAGAAAGCCGGTGTAGCCTGCGGTCGCCATTGCGGCGATGCCTGTGCCACGCGCAACACCCGGCGTGCGGGCAGCGGCGCTCAAGATCAGGGGGAAGATGCAGGAGACGCCTGCTCCCACCAGGCCATAACCGAGGATGGCCATCCAGGGCATGGCGCCAAGCAAAACGAGGCCGATACCCACAACCACCAGCCCGCCACCGGCGCGCACGATCTGCCCTGAGCCAAAGCGCGTGGTGAGCCAGTCGCCGGTAAAACGCCCCCCCGCCATCATCAGGGCGAAGACGGAATAGCCTGCCGCCGCAACACCCGCAGATGTGCCCATCCATTCACGCAGGTAAATCGCACCCCAGTCACCAATCGCGCCCTCGCAGATCAGGGCGCAGAGGGCGACGATCCCCATTGGCAGTAAGGCGCGGGTCGGCAAGGCGAACGCCGGTTCATGGCTGGCCGGCGCAGGGCCATCCGGCAGCAAGCCGCGCATGGCGACAAGCATTAAGACGGCTGCCGCTGCCGCTGCAATCAAAAAATGGGTGGCGACGGGCGCCCCCCCTGCGGCGGCCAGCCCACCGATGGCGGCTCCGCTCAGGCCGCCAACGCTCCAAAAGGCATGGAACGAATTCATGATTGATCGGCCAAACCTAAGCTCGACCAGCGCCGCCTGGGCGTTCATTGCCACATCCAATGCACCGTTGCCGGCGCCCACAAAAAACAGAGCCAGCATCAAAAGCGGCAGACTGTTGGCGAAGCCGGGCAGGATAAACGCCACGCAAAATGCCAGCGCCATGACGGAAGTAACTACGCGACTGCCGAACCGGCCAATAATCACGCCCGCCGTCGGCTGCGCGATTAGAGCGCCAAGAGCCATGCACAGCAGCGCCAGACTCAGCGTGCCCTCACTGAGTCCAAGCTGCTGTTTGACATCGGGAATACGGGCAAACCAGTTGGCGATCAACGCGCCGTTGATAAAAAAGATGGCCGTCACTGCCACACGTGCAGTGCGAGGAGGGGCAACTGCTGCTTTTGAGGCTTGCTCTAAGGTCGCCATAATTTCTGTAGGATATGCGCTGAAGATAAAGTTGCTGCAATTTGCCGCAATTTGCCGCCAATAAGTAGTATAATACCAGCACGAACGTGCAGATCAAAAACGGAAACCGTGCAATATAGGGAGAGATGGGCACATGCTGCGGGCAGAACGGCAATACTATATCCTCGAACAACTGCGGCGCGAAGGTAAGGTGCTGACGCAAGAGCTGAGCCGCACACTTGAGATTTCTGAAGATACACTGCGGCGCGATCTGCGCGATCTGGCGGCGAACGGCAAACTGCAGCGTGTACATGGCGGCGCACTGCCCCGTGCGCTTTCTGCCGGCGGCAGCTTTGCCGAGCGTGAAGGCCAGGCAGTGGTGACCAAACAGGCGCTGGCGGCCGTGGCCGCACGCTTGCTGCAGGACAACCAGGTAATCCTGATCGATGGGGGCACCACTAACTTACAGGTGGCGCGGCAACTTCCGCGCACCCTGCACGCCACAATTGTCACGCCCAGCCCTGCGATTGCGTTAGCGCTGCTGCCCTACCCCCAGGTGGAAGTCTTGCTGTTGGGCGGACGGCTGGCCAGGGAAGCGGAGACTACGGTAGGCATTGCCACTGCCGAAGCGCTGCATGGCGTAAGAGCGGATGTCTGCTTGCTGGGTGTGTGCAGCTTGCATGCGGAGATCGGCATCAGTGTTGCCGGCAGCGAAGAAGCGCTCATCAAGCGTTTGATGATTGCTCAGTCGGGCGAAGTGATCGCCGTGGCAATTGCCGACAAGCTGGGAACGGCACTGCCATACGTAGTAGGCCCGGCGCATGAGCTGACACATCTCATCGTTGAGCGCTTTGTCCCCGATGAGGTAGTCGCTCCCTACACTGCGCTTGGCATTACTGTCATTCGCGGTTGAGAGCAGTATGCCGTCTATGATCCGGAACTGCGGCTACTCCGGTGTCGGTTCGTCGGTGTTGATCTCAGCCATGCTGCCGGTGATGAGAAATATCAGCCGCTCGGCCACATTTGTGACGAGGTCGCCAAAGCGCTCAAATTCGCGCGCGATGCGCAGCAGCTCGTATTCCGCCTGCACCTGTTCCGGCCCCGTGGCGTCGGCCATGCGGTACATAATTTGCGTAAATGCTTTGGCGTATAGTTTATCTACTTCGTTATCCGTCAGACCAACTTCCTGTGCCATCTTGATGTCACGCTGGGCGTAAGCGTCCTTTGATCGGCGCAGCATGTCCAGCACCATCTGTCCCATAGCTTGGATTTCGGGTGGTCGGTTGACGGCAGGGCGCTGATGCATGTTTTTCAGCGCCTTCATAACGCCTTTAGTCTGATCGCCCATCCGTTCGATATCGACGACCATGTTGAGGGCTGATATGATCAGCCGCAGATCGCGGGCTGCCGGCTGCTGCATGGCAATCAGTTCAAGGCACTTCTCTTCAATTTCAAAACGCAGTTTATTGACTTCCCGATCAATATCGTTGACCAGATTCGCCAACGAGGGGTCAAGCCGTTCGTAGGATGCGAGCGCCAACGAAAGTTGTTCTTCTACACGGCTTTCCATCAGCAGGATATTATCGCTCAGTTGCTGCAGGTCATGTTCGAATTTTTCACGGGTATGCATTGTGCGCTCCTTGTTTTTTCACACCCTGCGCTGGGGCGATTTGTGTACAGGCTTGATGATGCCAAAATACAACATTGATATAGCAGGGATGTTATGGTTGCGTCAATGCCGTGTTAATAAATCGCTGTTGCCGGCCTGGACGCAACAAAAAGCCCGGTTTCGCAGGAAACCGGGCTTTTGTTGCTTATAAAGGAAACATCAGCATCGGCTTTAGCGGTTGCTGACAACCGGCTGCGGTTGCGGCTGGGGCCGCTGCGGGCGCAGGGTTGTAACCGGGCGCTTGCTGCGGCGAGCCGCATCGTAGACCACGGCGAACACCAGGGCCGCTGCCGCCAGAGCGGCGACTATCCAAGCTAGAATGCTCGTACCGGCAGGGGCGGGCGCAACCGGCGCCTCAACCACGGCAGCGTTATCCGGCAGCACAGGGGCGGAACCTAAGGCCTGCGGCTGGCGGCTGGTTGTCGTCAGCGCATAGACTGCACCCGTCTTGCCTGCCAGCGGCATCAACTCAGCTACCGTCGCCGCCGTGTTGTTTGCCAGCCCGCTCCACGATGCGCCGCCATCGATGCTCATCGTCACGCCTACCGGCGCTTGGTGCACCTGCGTGCTGCCGCTTAAATAGCTGATGGCGGCATAGAGCACATCCAACTGCGCCGGGTCTGTGGCCAGCGCATCTACCTGCAAGCGCGTGCCAGGCAGCATGCCTAAGCCGTCGTTGTCCAGCGTCCAGGTAAGGCCGTCCTGCGTGCTCACGACACCGCGGTCAGTCGTACCGACATAGATAGTGGCCGGAATACCATTGATGACTGCCAAAGCCGTGGGTGAACTGCCCAGGTTTTCCACTTTGCTCCAGTTCAGGCCACCATTCTCGGCGCGATACAGATCCATGCGAGTGCGTACGAAGGCCAAACCAGCGCCCGTATTATCGGTTACAACCTGCTTGACCGGCTCGTCCAAAAGCGTCTGTCCACCGGCGATCATGCTGGAGCCGACATCGCGCAGCCGGAAGACGCCGGCTGTGTCCGTGCCGGCATACAGCACACGGTTCACGCTGTCAAAGGCCAGGCTCGTCACGCCGCCCACATACTCGTTGGTCAGCGGTACACTCATCCACTGCTTTCCCTGGTCGGTGCTGCGATAAACCGTCAAGTCATTGGCTGCGCCAATATAGACGGCATTGGGCCGACTGGAATCGATCGCCACGGCGCCCACAATCACATCCTGCGGTGTAACGATTTTTTGCCACTCACCGGGGCGACCGGCAAAAAGTTCACCATTATCGACGGCATAGTTAACGCCGGTCACGTGTGCAGCAGTGGCGAAGGAGCCGACATTTTCCAGATTCGCCTTGATGACCAGCGGCTCGCGTACATCCAGCGCACTGACAATCCCGGTATATACAGCGACGACCAAGACAGCAGTCGTTAAAATAAAAAATAGTTTGCGTAACATCGTTATCCTCCTCGGCACTTGTTTGCGACGATTATTTCGTTGCACCATCAGTATAAAGGTGCACACTGGCGGGCGTTGGACATTTGTGACCTACAATTCGGACCGCTGCCCTACGCATCTGTCTGCTGTAAATAGGTAGCGGTACCGTTCTGCTGTAATGGAAAAATGCGCTTTATTGATCTACTGTGACAGGAGGAGACACGTCGCGCTATTGCTTTTTCTACACATGGGATTTGTGTCGTCCGCCACACCCCTAGATGTGCAGAAAGGGCAAACGCTAAAACTGCTGCCGAATATGTGTTCGTGTTGTGCTGACGGCGGCAGCCGATTATATATTCCAGGCGGCGCTGTAAATTTGACCAGGCGACGCATATTTGTTACACTCCCAGCGGTGTCCACTGCGGGCCAGTAGCTCAGTTGGGAGAGCGCTACAATCGCACTGTAGAGGTCAGGGGTTCAAGTCCCCTCTGGTCCACTCGGTAAAGCCAGCCGAAATTTGACAGAAACGCTGGTGAACACCTACAATTGAATCATCGCACGGGCCTATAGCTCAGTTGGGAGAGCGCTACAATGGCATTGTAGAGGTCAAGGGTTCAAGTCCCTTTAGGTCCACCTGCAACCCTTCTTTATCAGAAGGGTTTTTTTATCGCAATGATTGAACCCACTCCGTCTGAAAGGAATCTCCCTTGACCGCTACCAGGTCCCTGGATCAACTTCGCCCGGTCAAGTTTGAGCTGGACTATGTGATGTATCCCGAAGGTTCCGTTTTGGTCAGCATGGGCAACACGCGTGTGCTGTGCAACGCAACAATCGAGGAGACACTGCCGCGCTGGCTGCACAATAGTAAGCTTAAACAGGGTTGGGTGACGGCGGAGTATTCCATGCTGCCACGATCCACCGAACAGCGCAATCAGCGCGAGACAAGCCATCCGAAAGGGCGCACACAAGAAATTCAACGGCTGATTGCCCGCAGCCTGCGCGCTGCGGTGGATTTGACGAAGCTGGGCGAGAGACAAGTAATGGTGGATTGTGATGTTCTCCAAGCGGATGGAGGCACGCGCACGGCTTCAATCACTGGTGGTTATGTGGCGTTGGCGTTGGCAATCAAGCGGCTCGAACGGCGCAAGGGGATTGAACCGGGCATTCTCCAGCAGGCCGTCGCTGCCGTCAGTGTCGGCGTGCTCAACGGCAAGGCCGTGCTGGACCTGAACTACCAGATGGACCAAAATGTCTCGGTCGATATGAACGTTGTCATGACTGCGGATGGTCGCTTTGTCGAACTGCAGGGCACAGCAGAAGGCGACCCGTTCAGCCGCGGCGCTCTGAACGCAATGCTCCT
>JBBRBX010000104.1:0-19068 GCA_038205395.1 Caldilineales bacterium | reverse complement strand
CGTCAACAAGACTGGCGCTTCCCTCACTTCTACAGTATTCTGCATCTGGATGCTCCTTTCAGTGTCTCTGTTTCTCTATAACCATTTTCACTGATCGGGCATCCTTTTTCAACCCCCTCCCCCAAAAAACCAAACTCCAGGGTCACGCTGCAAGCGTGACAGCCCCGTACCTCTATCAAACCTCTACCCTTTTGGATTGGTCGCCCTCCAAACAGCCCCGGTAGGTCACGCTTGCAGCGTGACATCTGTGGATTGGCCGGCGCATCTGCTGAAAAAAAGCATGTAGGTCACGCTTGCAGCGTGACAGCCCCGCCCGCCGACCCCGCCCGCCCCTCTAATAAAACTCTATCAAACCTCTACCCTTTTGGATTGGTCGCCCCGTCACACTGCAAGTGTGACCTACATCCTACCCACTCCACACCCCGTAACTATTCACCTCCGCCAGGTCAAGCCGCTGCACCAGCCGCCCCTGCTCCCAGCTTTCAACGATCCGCACCACCCGCGCATCCGTTTCGTCAATCCGCACCACGTCGTACAACTCCACCCCCAAATTGGCCGTCGCTTCAATCCAGCCCAACGAAAGCCCCGACCCCAGCCGCGCCGCTTCCGCCGCCACCCGCTTCGCCAGCGTCCCGTCATCGCTGGCATAGGATCGGTCAACCGCCACCAACGGATACGGCCGCTCGTTCCCCACCCGCCGCGCCGCACCCAACACCCAGCCCTCCCCACTTCCCGGCGCATTGCGCACCGCCAGCCCCAACCCCACAAACAGCCGCACCTGCCGCCCGTCATGCCCCAATGCCCAATTTGCCACCTCATGCCGCCCGAAGCCCTCACGCCGCCCGTTTGGCGACACGTAGACGTAGCTTTGCGTGCTGGGCAACCACACCACCCGCACAAACACATGATCCTCTGCACCCACCGGCGCATCCGAACGAATGACGACGGACTGATCCATGAGATAGCGAAAGAGACCGCCCAGCCCCGACTCGTTAGCCGCCCACACAAACCCCTTCCCGTTTGCGGCCGCATCCGGCAGCACATCCGCCCCGCGCACCTTCAGCCCCGCCCAGTGACACATGGCCTCCACCTCGGCCATCCGCAGCCGATCCCCTGCCGGCAGCAGCTTGCCCCGCCGCGGCCGCATCCCAGCCAGCACCCCCAGCGCATCCTGCGCCACCACGTCGATCCCGTCCCGCCCATACCACACCGCCGCCACCCGGAAAACCAGCGTTTGCGTCCCACTCTTCAGGATTCCCGCCGCCGTCGTGGCCGACAGCGTCCGGTCTACCCACAGCATGTCGCCCACATACACTTCGGGCGGATACACACCGCTAAAATCCTCGACCCCACCCGGCGCCGAGCTGCTGCGCGGCAGCCGCAGCCGCAGCGCCCCGCCCCCCCGCCAGGCAACTTCATAACTGTAACTGATGGGAACATAGCTTCTAACCGCCAGGTCAACCGCCGCATCCGTCTGGGCTGACGCCCACACTTGCCCCGCGCCCACCAGCCACGCCCGCCGCCCACAGCTGATTGGCGTCAGCATCTCTTGCGCCATCAGACCACCCGCCGGAATGTCGCCGTCGCCCAGGAACACAGGTTCCTCCATGTCGGCATTGCCCGGCAGCGCGTACAGCGCCGCCGTAAACCAATACCGCTTCACCGCCCGCTCCTGCAGCGCAAACAAATACGCCCCGCCGCCCTCCCCAAACCGCACCCGCTCGTAACTCGCGGCCCCCGACACGCCTGCCCGGTCTACGACCGCCAGGCTGCCCCACGCCGAGAACAACCCACCAGCAGTCAAGACCACCTGCTGACAAGCCAGCGTGCTGTACCCGCCCTCTTTGCCCCACACATAGGCATACACCCGCCCATTGGGCGCCGCTTCCGGCCCCACCCGCACCCCGGCCACCTGCCATTGCCCCGCGTTGAGCGAGAGAGCCGGCCACTGCACCCACCCGGCGCCGGCATCGTGCATCCCCAACACCCGCGGCCGCCGCCGCAAATCAAACCCCGTGTAGACCGCATACCAGACGCCGCCCGCGGCACACAAGCTAAAGTTGCTGAAACGCGTATAGACCACCGAATTAGACAACACCAGCGTTTTCGCGCCCCAACTTGCGCCGTCATCGGTCGACTTGACCTGGTAGAACGCCGAGCCATCGCCAAACAGAACCCGGATCTCATTCCCATTGCGCCCAACGCCAGGCGTCGATTCATCCCGCGCCCCACTCGTCAAGGTCGCGATCTGCGTGGGGCTGGCCGTCATCGCCGCCGCCGCCGCCGCCGACCACGCGTTCCCCGTCCCGCCCCAGCCGTGCATGTTCACCAACCGCTGCACGCCCACCTTGCGCCCCGCCGGCGAACGCAAAACCCGCACGGCTGCGCCGTACTCCGCACACCCACACACCGCCGCCGTCGTATACGCGTCGCTGTACGGCAGGTTGTCCGCCCCATGTACGAAAAGCGGCCGCCAGAGAAGCGGATCGCCCGCAAACGTGCTGCGCCGCTTGCAGCGCACCACCACCTCCACCGCCGGGTCCGCCTCCCCTTGCGCCCACAGCAGGTCAGCGCTTAGCGCCCGCATAGACCTACAGCCCCATCTGCGGCCAGGATGGCCCCGGCCCGCTGGGACCCACCGCCGCAAGCTGCTCAAATTGCTTGCTATACTCCGCCGCCAAATCCTTGCACGCGGCCACGTCCGAAGGCGCACTCGACGGCCTGCGCGCCAGCTGCCGGTACCGCATCCAATACGCTTGCGCCGCCGCCGCCACCAGCAGCAGCCGCTCACTCTCCACCGGTAACGTCGTGGCCACCGCCCCGCCCAGCCCGTTCACCGTGTACCGCTTGCGGAAACGCACGCGCACGGTTTCGCCCGCAGCCGGCCGCTTCCCCTCCAACCACAGCTTCCCTGGCCCCACCAGCCGCCAGGCCACCACCGCATCGCGAAAGCTGCTGTCGTCCGTCCACGGAAACGCCACCGCCACCACCTCCCCCGCCGCCAACGTCGCAATATCCTGCTCGCGCCCGATAACCGTTGTCACGCTGGACTCCACCGGCGCCAGCCACCGGTTCGCATCCGCCAGCCCCTGACCCAGCGCCTCATTCAGCAACGCCGTCTCCCACCCATCCGTCTGCCCTACGTCGGCCAACAGACTCAATAGCGCACTCTTCAAACTCGCCGCATCCGTCGGCATCCCTCATTCCTCCTGTAACTCTCTACGTCAATTGTCCTACCAGCTAAGCCGGGCCGGACGGGCTTTCGCTAGGATCGACGCGGCCACCTGCCCCGCGTATTGGCGCCGAGCCATGCCCACCATCACCCACATTGGCCACACCCGACCACGCCGCGCCGACGCTCGACAGCCGACGCTCGACATTGGACGCGTCAGGCCACGCCGACAACCCCCTACGCGCCCTTCTTGCCCCGCCCCGCCGCCGCCGTCTGCGGCGACTCGCGCCCCGCAGCCCCCTCCACCAACGCCGTCAATCGCGCATCCAGCAGCTGCAGCCGCGCATACAAATCCGCCAGCAGCAGCACCGCCGTCCGATCCGCCACCCGACACAACAGCGCTTCCCGGTAACCCCGCTCCATCCCTTCCCCTTCCATCCCTACCCTCCTCTTGTCTCAAGAAAATGCTTCAACGCAGAGCCTGTAGGTCACGCTTGCAGCGTGACGGGCTTCAACTACGCAGAGGTCACAGAGGCGGAGAGAATGTAGCCTGTAGGTCACGCTTGCAGCGTGACATGTTTTCCTCCCCTCCCCCTCCGCGACCTCCGCGCACCCTCCGCGCCTCTGCGTTAAACTCCCTCACCTACGCCACGTTATTCTTCCCAATCCCCACATACGTCGCCACCGCATACCCCCACCAATCGCGCACCTTCACCGCCAACGTGTCATTCGTAAACATCAACCCCTGCGTCTCACTCGTCGCCGCAAAAAACTCCGGCGCCGGATGTGCACCCCCCGCCGGCGCATTCGCATACGCCATCTGCACCACCGGATGCAGCCGCGGATCCACCAGACACGCCCAGTCGTTCGCATCACTCCAATCCGGCACCGCCACCGGGATCGGACGCGGGTCGCCCGGCCGCGAGGCAGCATACGGATTCACGCTCTGCGCTGTCCCCGCCACGCTCGGCTTGCCCACGTCCCCCGTCCCATACCCAAACTCCGCCAGCGCCGCGTCATACAAATCAATCGGCACCAACACAAACGTCGGCCACATCCCCAGCTTCTTGCTCGTCCCCGGCACCACCTGGCTCCAGACCCGCTTGCGCATCGCCGCCCACTCCACACCCGAAAAAGCCACCGTGCTCAAATTCCCGTGATCCACATGAAACAGCGCCTTGCTGTCCTCCGCCAGCGTCGGGCCGGCGCCGGCATTGGCCGTGAAGATACTCGCAATGGCCGCGCTGCGCGTCCGCAAACTCGCCAACGCCATCAGCCGCGGGATCGCCTGCATCTTCCCAATCTCCGAACGCCGGAACATCTCCAGCGTAATCCCCACATAGTTCCCCTTCTTCACAAACGACAGGCTCTCCTTGCTGTCGCCCACACTCAACTCCGTGTACGCGTTCCCCTCCGCCACCGTCGACAGGTTGGCCACCCCGTCCATCATAATCAGCTGCACATCCTGCGTGCTCCCGTCATGCGGCACCACACCCACCAGCGGCTCGTACCAACGCCAGGTGGACATAGCCTCAAAATGCTGCAGAATCACCTTGTTCAACGCATTCGCCGCCAGCCCCGGCAGCGTCGCCGTGGTTGCCGCCGCAAACTGCGCCTGCTCCGGCTCCACCTTCCCCTGAAAGGCATAGTCCCCCGTCACCGCCAAGTACAGCTCACGCAAACTGCGCAAGTTCGGCGCCGGCACAGCCGCCGCATGCAGCCCCACCGACCAATCCATCACCTCCTGCGCCCGATCCTGCTCGCTCCGCATCCCGCTCAGCCCGCCTGCACCCTCCACCGCCCGATTCCCGCGCACCAGCGCACCACTCCCCTGCGCACCCAACAGCGCCACCTCCGCCGCCTGCTGCGCTTCCACCAGCTCCCCCAAATCGCCGCCCGCCACCACCCCCAGCCGCACCACCTGCTGCCCAGCCAGGCTCAGCCCGCTGTTGTGCAGCGTCACTTCCCGCTGCTCAGCCGCCAGCCCCGCGCGCAAACTCTCCACCGCCGCCACCTCACGCCGCAGCGCATCCAACGCCACCTGCGTCTCACTGCGCCCCAACGGCACGCCCTCACGCGCCTCCTGCGCATGTAGGTCCACGCTTGCAGCGTGACAAGCCCCGCCCTGCTCCCCACCGCTCTTCTCCGCCTCAAACTGGGCCGCGCCCCTGCGCTCAGAATTCTTCTGGCCCACCTTCTCCGCCACCAACTCATCACCCTTCGTCATACTCAAAACAGCCATCTCTTCCCTCTCCTCGCCGCTCAGCGGCATCTCATCCAATTGCAAACCGTTCAATTCATCCTTGCACGCACACAACTCCACCAACAGCCCCGTCCCGTCCACCGCCGGCACATTCACCGCCGACACCTCGCGCGCCACCGGCTGCTCCGCCACCAACTCACACAACAAGCTGCGCCCGCCCGCCAGATAACTGCGCCCCGGCCAATGGTCACACGCCAGCCAATCCGCCCCACACACCGAACACCGCCACCCCGCCACATCAAACGCAATGCTAAACCGGTCAATCTGCCCCTCCGCCAACGCCCGCCGCCCCCGCTGCGTCGTCAGCCGCACCCGCTGCCGCAGCTCCGTCACACCATCCGCCCCCGCCTGCAGCCCACTCGCCACCACCACCCCGTCCCGGCTCTCAATGTCCCCCTCATCGTGGTTGCGCAAAAACGGCGCCCCCACAAACCCGGCGGCGAGGGCAGGCAGATCCTCATCCCGCACCCGCAAAAACCGCCGGTTCCGATCCTGCCGAAACGCCACAATCTCGATCTCCCGAAACTCCCCAACGCCGACACCCTGCAATTGCGCGCCCTCCGCAGCCTGTAGGTCACGCTTGCAGCGTGACATGTCTTCCTCTTCCCCCTCCCCCTCCCACAACAGCGCCCCATCCGCGTCCGTATGTCCGCGCAGCGCCCACCCCGGCCACTCCTTCGCCTTTTTCATCCCTCTCTTTGCCCCTCTTTTTCTCCCTGTCCCCCCTCGCGCAGAATCGCCTCAAACTCCTCCTGGCTCAACTGCTCCCCCGCAAACTTCGTAAACCAACGCAGCGTCACCCGCTGCAGCGCCGGCCCCTGCCCCACCAGCCCCGCCACCGTCGTCAGCGCCGAAGCCAGCTGCGCCGCCGCCGCCGCCAACTTCTGGTTATCCTCCGCACTGATGTCCGGCATCTCCACAACCCAATCCGCAATCGTCACCGCCCGCCGCTCGCGACCCTGCTGCGCCTGGTTCGCCATCCGCCACGCCGTGCACAGCACATCCGCCAGCAGCCAGCCCAGATACGTCTGCCGCCGCCGCAAAAACCGCCGCCGCATCTCCACCATCACCTGCCCCGTCGCCAGGTTGCTGTCCTCCCCCTCCCCCAAATCCAGCAGGCTCGTCCCCGGCCCCCCCGCCGCAATCATCCAGCGGATCGCCCTTCCGTCGTTCGCCGCGTCATTCGCGTGCAGATTCGGCGCCACCGCCGTCCAACTCTCCTGCTCGTCCGTGATGACCACACTCCCCGGCTCCGGCGGCTGGCGATACCGTTCCACCAGCTCACTGCGCAGCCGGCCCGGCGCCTTCACCACCCACAAAAACGCCCGCACCCCCGCATTCAGCCGCACCCGGTCCTCCAGCCAGCGCGAATACCGCCGCAGCCACGGCAGAATCGGCGCCAGGTCACTCTCCCCCCGCAGCGCCCCCAGCGGCCGGTTCACCGCATAATGCAGCATCACCGGCTGCCCCGCCCCCGCCTGGCCAGGCGACTGCCACCAGCTCGCATCCGCATCCGTCAGCCCCAGCGTCCCGTCATGGAACGCCCACTCCTCCTCATAGTCCTCCGGATTCGTCAGCACCTGGTCAATCACCGCCGCCGGGCGCACCCGCACCGCCGGCAGCCCCGTGTGCGGATCCGGGAACAGCAGCACAAACAACTCCCCGCTGCGGCTCAATTCGTCGCACCAATCCGCCAGCCGCAGATCCATGCTGTTCGCCGTCCACCATGCATGTGCAAACCGGTTCAACTCGCGCCGTGGCGAAGACACACTCACCCCATTCCCCACCACATACGCCGTCACCATCCCCACCAGCCGCCGCGCCAGCGGATTCTGCCGCCACGCACTCCGCGCATCCAGCAGCTCCTGAAACTGCTCCCCCCAACTCTTATCCAGCAGCCCAAACAAATCCTGCCCCAGCGGCGCCAGCCCGTCATGCACATGCCCCGGCAGCACCGGCGTCACCCCGCCCAACTGCACCAGCCAACTCGCAAACCGTTGACGCAAACTGTTCTGTTTGGTAGCGGTCATAGTTTCTTCCTCCGTTCCCCTGTGTGTGGCAGCCCGGCGCCGGGCAAACAAAAAGGCGCACTGTCCCTTGCGGAACGAGTGCGCCCTGATTACGGTAACGCGGCTGCCGTCTCCACCATAGCACGCGCCGCGCGCAGCATCAAGCAATTTGTCGCGCAGGATTGGGAGAGGGAGGGGAACTTAACGCAGAGGCGCGGAGGGGAGGCGCAGCGGGCGCAGAAGTCTCTGGCCGCAGCGGCGCGCGAAGGCAACGGTCGCCAATCGCAATCAACGGCTCTGGCCCCGCCCGCCACCGCAAGATCGCCGCACGAGGGCGCGGACTGGACGGGTGGGGGAGCCGCCGATTCAGAGATGGCAACCGTTGCCTTCGCGAAGATCGGCGCGCGCCGTCACGCTGCAAGCGTGACCTACAGCCTGCAGCCGGCGGCGGCAGTTGACTTACTGCCGCCTTACGTAGATAATGGGCGCGACGGATCTACTGTTTGCCCACCAGCCAGAGGCCTTATGCTGCGACTCAGCGACCAAGAGAAACAAGAGATTGTCCGCTATCTGGAGGCCGGCCGCGAACTGCCGGAGAAGTATCGCTTTCTGCTCTTTGAGGACAAGCGCGAGGTGGAGCTGGTCTGGAACGGCAAGAGCAACGAGGTCTGCAACCTGGTTCTCCCCTTCCAGGTGATCGAGCAGGTGGATGAGCCGCGGGCGGAGAAAGACACGCGCCTGCAGAGCAGCTTGTTCGACATTGACCCGCGCGGGCGCCAACTGCAGGGCTGGACCAACAAGCTGATCTGGGGCGACAACAAGCTGATCCTCTCCTCGCTCAAAAACGGCCCGCTGCGCGCTGAGATCGAAGCGCAGGGCGGCCTCAAGCTCATCTACATCGACCCGCCTTTTGACGTGGGGGCCGACTTCTCGATGGACATCGAGATCGGCGGCGACACCTTCACCAAGAAGCCCAACATCCTGGAAGAGATCGCCTATCGCGACACCTGGGGCAAAGGGGCCGATTCGTTCATCGCCATGATCTACGAGCGGCTGGTGCTGATGCGCGACCTGCTGGCGGAGGAAGGCAGTATTTATGTGCACTGCGATTGGCGGGTGACATCTACAATGAGACTCGTCTTGGATGAGATTTTCTCTGGCAGATTTCGCAACGAGTTAATTTGGAAGAGAACCACATCTCATAGCGAAGCGACCAAGTTTGGGCAGATTCACGACACCATTTATTTTTACGCGAATGGCGAGCACTACTGTTGGAATCCGCAGTTCGGTGAATACGACAAAGAGTACATCGATAAATACTTCCGTTTCGTTGAGCCGGATGGGCGACGATACTGGAAAGAAGATGCGACGGGTGCCGGGCAAGGCCCAGCAAGACGCTTCGGAGAAAAGGAGATTTTACCACCTTCAGGTCGCCATTGGCGTTGGACACAGGGGAAGATTGACGAACTCTATACCGCCGGTCGTTTCGTGTTCACCAAGAGCGGACGACCTGAGTTCAAGCGTTATCTGGATGAACAAGAGGGATCGTACGTCTGTGATATTTGGGATGACATAAAACGCATTAATCAAGTAGCCGACGAGAGAACTGGCTATGCTACCCAAAAACCCGAAGCCTTGCTCGAACGTATCATCAAGGCCAGCAGCAATGAAGGCGATCTGGTGGCCGACTTCTTCTGCGGCTCCGGCACGACCGCGGCGGTGGCGGAGAAGCTAGGGCGCAAGTGGATCGCTTCCGACTTGGGCAAGTTCGCCATCCACACCACGCGCAAACGCATGATCGGCGTGCAGCGGCAGTTGAAGGCGGAGGGCCAGGATTACCGCGCCTTCGAGATTCTCAACCTGGGCAAGTACGAACGCCAGCACTATATCGGCGTCAACCCCAACCTGCGCGCGGCGGAACAGCAGCAGCAGCTCCAGGCGCGCGAGGCGGCCTTTGTCGATCTGATCCTGCACGCCTACCGCGCCGAACGGGTGGATGGCTTCAGGGCGTTTCAGGGCAAAAAGGCGGGACGGCTGGTGGCGGTGGGGCCGGTCAACCTGCCCGTCACCCGCCTGCTGGTGGAAGAGCTGATCCTGGAGTGCCGCCAGAACCACATCAGCCGCGTGGACCTGCTGGGCTTTGAGTTCGAAATGGGCCTCTTCCCCAATGTGCTGGACGAGGCGCGCGCCAAGGGGATCGACGTTGCCCCCAAATATATCCCCGCCAGGTCTTCGACAAGCGCGCGGTGGAAAAGAACCAGGTGGTCTTCCACGATGTCGCCTTTATCGAAGCCAAAGCGCACGTCAAAGGCAGCTCCGTCGCCGTCGAGCTGACGGACTTTTCGGTCTTCTATGCCCAAGATTCCGTCGCCGCCGCCGAAGCGTCGCTCAAGGAGAAGGGCAGCAAGATCGTGGTCGAACAAGGGCAGATCGTCAAGGTGAGCAAGGACAAGGACGGCATCCTGCAGCGCGAACGGCTGACCCAGCAGTGGACGGACTGGATCGACTACTGGTCGGTGGATTTTGACTTCGAGAACAAGCGCGAGCTGATCCGCGTGCCGCGCGCCCGCTTCGAGCAGTCGCGCCTGGCGGGGACGGAAGAGCCGGAACAGTTGGCGATGCCGGAATACGAAGAGGTGTGGACGGGGGACTTTGTCTTCGAGAACGAGTGGCAGTCGTTCCGCACCAAGAAGGATCGCACGCTGGAACTGACCAGCACCTTCCACGAATGTCCGCCCGGCCGGCGCAAGCTGGCGGTCAAGGTGGTGGACATCTTCGGCAACGACACCATGACTATCCTCGAAATCAACCTAGGAACCAGCGGAACCAGCACAGCCGGCGCAGCCGGCAGAGGCAAACGCTAATGGCGCTGCATCCCCATTTCCCCGAATCGCCCTATGCCATCCTCGACCCGGCCGTGCGCTGGTTTCCGGCGGACGAAGCGCTGCGCGACAGCACGATGGACAAGCTGATGCCGCCGCTGGTGGCACAGCTGCGGCGCCAGGTCAAGACGTGGCGCGACAGCGGCTATGCCGCCGCCTCCGCCACCAGCCGCAGCCTGCTGGAATGGTGGTTCAACACGCCCCATCTGCTGCCGCAGCCCGGCGGCGAGATGGCCGAGTTTCAATACTACTTTGCCCAGCGCGAGGCGGTCGAGACGATTGTCTATCTCTATGACGTGGTGGGTGTGCAGGACAAGTTCGACCTGCTGCGCTTTGACGGCACAGGCGCGGTCTCCACCGGCATGTTTGACGAGAGCTGGCGGCGCTTTGTGGTGAAGATGGCCACCGGCGCGGGCAAGACCAAGGTGCTCAGCCTGGTGCTGGCCTGGAGCTTCTACCACAAGCTGTATGAGGCGGACTCCGAGCTGGCGCGCAATTTTCTGGTGATCGCCCCCAACATCATTGTGCTGGACCGCATCTACAAAGACTTTCAAGGTCTGCGCATCTTCTTCCAAGACCCGGTCATCCCCGACAACGGGATCGATGGGCGCAGCTGGCGCGATGATTTTCAGCTTACCCTCCATCTGCAGGACAATGTGCGCATCAGCCACCCCACCGGCAACATCTTTCTGACCAACATCCACCGCGTCTACGCCGGCGACGAGACGCTCCCTTCGCCCGACGACGACAACACGATGGATTACTTTCTGGGCAAGCGGCCCAGCGGCGCCACCACCGACTCCAAGGTGGATTTGGGGATGATCGTGCGCGACATTGACGAGCTGCTGATCCTCAACGACGAGGCGCACCACATCCACGACCCGCGCATGGCCTGGTTCAAGTCGATCGAGGACATTCACCACCGGCTGCAACAGAAGGGCGCGGCGCTCTCGCTGCAGGTGGATGTCAGCGCCACCCCCAAGCACAGCAACGGCGCCATCTTTGTCCAGACCATCTCCGACTACCCCCTGGTGGAGGCCATCTCGCAGAATGTCGTCAAACATCCTGTGCTGCCCGACGCGCCCAGCCGCGCCAAGCTGACGGAGCGCAGCAGCGCCAAGTATACGGAACGCTACGCCGACTATCTCGACCTGGGCGTGGCCGAATGGCGCAAAGCCTACGCCGAGCACGCGAAGCTGGGCAAGAAGGCCATCCTCTTTGTGATGACCGACGACACCCGCAACTGTGACGAGGTGGCCGACTATCTGGCCGGGCGCTACCCCGACCTGCAGGACGCCGTGCTGGTGATCCACACCAAGAACAACGGCGAGATTTCCGAAGCCGCCTCCGGCAAGGCCAAGGAGGAATTGGAGCAGCTGCGCCGGCAGGCCAATCAGATCGACGGGCTGGACAGCCCGTATAAGGCCATCGTCTCGGTGATGATGCTCAAAGAAGGCTGGGATGTGCGCAATGTGACCACCATTGTGGGGCTGCGCGCCTACTCTTCCCACAGCAATATCCTGCCCGAACAGACGCTGGGGCGCGGGCTGCGCAAGATGTACCCCGGCGGCGTGGAAGAGTATGTCAGCGTCGTGGGCACCGACGCCTTTATGGAATTTGTGGAATCGATCAAGGTGGAAGGCGTGGTGCTGGAGCGCAAACCGATGGGCGCCGGCGCGCAGCCGCAAACGCCATTGGTGGTCGAGATCGACAACGAGAATGTCCACAAGGACATGGACGCGCTGGATATTGAAATCCCCATCCTGACCCCGCGCGTCCAGCGCCAGTACAAAAAGCTGTCCGCGCTGGATGTGGCGGCGCTGGGGAATCAGCGCCTTGCCTATCGGCAGTTCAGCGCACAGCAGCAGCGGGAGATTGTCTTCTGGGACATTACCACCGGCCAGATCGCGCATACGACCACGCTCGACGGCGCAGGGGTGGCGGACTATCGCAGCGTGGTCGGCTACTTTGCGCGCACCATCCTGCGCGAGCTGCGGCTGGTCAGCGGCTATGACCTGCTCTACGGCCAGGTCAAGGCGTTTGTGCGTGAGGAACTGTTTGACCGCCCCGTCGACCTGGACGATCCGAACACCCTGCGCAATCTGTCCGAGCTGGCCGCAACCAAGACCGTGATCGAAAGCTTCAAAAAGGCGATCAACGCCCTCACCCTGGAAGATGCGGGCGAAGCGGAGATTCGCGACACGATCAAGCTGCGCCAGACCCGCCCGTTCGTCGTCAAGAATCAAGGCTATCTGATCCCCAAAAAGAGCATCTTCAACCGCATCATCGGCGACAGCCACTTTGAGCTGCTTTTCGCCGCCTTTCTGGAAGAGTGCCGCGATGTCGTCGCCTACGCCAAGAACTACTTAGCGGTTCACTTCAAGCTGGATTATGTGAACGCCGATGGGGAGATTGCCAACTACTATCCCGATTTTGTGGTGAAGCTGTCGCCCCAGCGGGTGGTGGTGGTCGAAACCAAGGGGCTGGTCGATCTGGATGTGCCGCACAAGCTGGCGCGGCTGCGCCAGTGGTGCGAGGATGTCAACCGGGCGCAATCTACGGTGACGTATGACTTTGTGTATGTAGATGAGGAGGGCTTTGCGCGCTACCGCCCCTCCTCCTTCCAGGAATTGATGGACACCTTCCCGGAGTACCGGGCAAAAGCATCATCGGAGCCATAACCGGTGCGCTTTTTGACCGCCTCGATCGCCTGCAACTGCGCTCACCACGGGCCTCCGCCATTGCCCCACCCCCACCGCAGCAGCCCATTTTCGCGGCGTCCCGCCAAAACAGCCAAGGCGTGGTATGCTTGGCGGCGCTGTGATCGTTTGTCAGCGCAAACCCTTTCGACAATGGAATAAGAAGGATGAGGAGTGTACCGCATATGCTGCGAAACCGGCTGGAGATTGCCAATGTTGTTGCTGCCGTGGCACTGCTAGTCACCGCCGCACTTCCCAAAGCTGCCGCTGCCGCCACGCCTGCCCCGCCTGCCCCGCTTGCGCAAACGGCGGCGGCAGAGACGCAGAGCGAGTGGCTGGTGATGCTGTACCAAAACGCCGATGATGAGGTGTTGGAAGGCGACATCTATACGGATCTCAATGAGGCCGAGTTGGTCGGCTCCACCGACGACGTGACCATTGTCTCGCAGTTTGACCGCTATGCCGGCGCCTTCGCAGGCGACGGCGACTGGACCGGAACCAAACGCTTCCTCGTCACGCAGGACGATGACCTCAGCACCGTCAACTCGCAAGAGTTGGAGGATATGGGCGAACTGGACAGCGGCGACCCCGCCACGCTGACCGACTTCGTGGTCTGGGCCATGACCAACTTCCCGGCTAAGAAATACGCGCTGATCCTCTCCGACCATGGCGCCGGCTGGATGGGCGGCTGGAACGATGACACCCCCAATGAAGGCAGCACCCTCTCTATTGACGAGATCGACCAGGCGCTGGCCCAGGCGCTGGCCGAGACGGGCGTCGACCGGCTGGAATTTATCGGCTTCGACGCCTGCCTGATGAGCCAGGTGGAGGCGCTCAGCGGCGTGGCCCCCTATGCACACTATGCCGTTGCGTCGGAAGAAGTCGAGCCGGCGATGGGCTGGGCCTATGCGGAGTTCCTGGGCCGGCTGGCCGCCAAGCCCAAATGGAGCGGCGCCGACCTAAGCAAGAGCATTGTCAACTCCTACATTGTGGACGACATCCGCATCCAGGATGACGCCGCCCGCAGCCAATTCCTGGCAGACGTATACGGCACAGACGAAGACGTTACGCCCAAGGCCCTGGGCGAGCATGTAAGCCGCGATGTGACGCTTACCGCCGTAAACTTGCAGATGATGCCCGCCTACATGGAGGCGCTCAACCAGTTTTCCTACGCATTGGCCTTTGTGGACCCGCTGGCTGTGGCGCAGGCGCGCACCTACGCCCAATCATTTGAGAATGTTTTTGGCGAAGAAACGCCCGCCTCGTATTTGGATGTAGGAAATTTCGCCAAGCTGGTGGATGAACTGGCCGGCTCCCCCGACCTGGATGATGCAGTTACTGCGCTGGCGGCGGCGGCCAAAAAGTTGATCCTGGCCGAAAGGCATGGCCCCGGCAAACCAGGGGCGACCGGCTTGACGATCTTCTTCCCCGCGCCGGATCTGCTGGCGGCAGTCGGCACGGCGGAGAGTGAGATCTCCTACACAGGCTACGCCAGCCGTTTCGCCGGCGCTTCCCTGTGGGATGATTTCCTCGTCTTCCATTACACCAACCGCGACATCGATCCCGATAGTGCGGTCGTAGACCTGCTGGACGCGGAAACAGGGCAGGCAGCCGACCTCACAGCCTATGCCGCGCCCCTGCTGGAAGAGCCGGAACTCGCCGCTGCCCCCGGCATTGATGCGGAGCTTTCCCTGGCGCCCATTGAAGTCAGCAGCGACACCCTTGCCGCCGATGAGACCGTGCTGCTGCAGACCTCCATCTTCGGCACGAACGTCGGCTATATCTACATGCAAGCGGCGCTCTACGACGCGGAAAGCGACAGCTACACCGTTGTGGACCGCGACTTTGTGCTGGCCGATAACACCCAGGAGATCGGGGGCGTGGCCTATCCCGTCTGGACCGCCAAAGATCTGGAGGACTTTGTCTTCGAGTGGTCGCCCACGCTCTACACCATCAGCGACGGCGAAAGCGAAGCTGTTGCCTTATTGGAGCCGGAGGTCTACGGCGCCGGCGAGAGCGACAGCGAATATGCCGTCTATGGCACATACACCTTTGCGGACAGCGGCGAACAACGCCAGGCAGTAATGCGCTTTGACGGCGCGCTGGAATTCAAAAGCATCTACGGCTTTAGCGGGCCGGACGGCACCGGCGCCCCGCGCGCGATCACCCCGCGCAAAGGCGACCAGTTCACGCTCTTTGAAGAGTGGATTGAGAGCGACGAAGAAGGCAACCTGGTAAACAACGTGTACCCAGGCAATACCTTGACCTTTGGCGGCAAGCCCTTTACCGTCGCCGCCTACGACACCTACGCCGGCGACTATGAACTGGCCATCACCGTGACCGACCTGTTTGGCAACGAAGTCTCTGAGTACGCCACCGTGACCGTCACGGAATAAACCGCCCGCATCCCGGCACGCCCCCGTGCCGGGCACACCCGCCGCCGCGCACACAACGATACAACCGGCAACGGGCACAACTGGTCTGGTCTGGCCGGTCTCGTCTGGCCGGTCTGGCCTTACGCCGTCACCCCCAACCCAATCGTGGGCGCGGTCATGCGCGTGTACTGCATGAGGTAGGCCTGCACCCCACCCGATTCCAGCGTCGTGCTGCCGGCCCAGGGCTGCCGCCGGCGGTAACGACCATCCGGCAGCATCTCCCACGCCTGGCGGTGATCCTCCAGCGCACTTTGCAGGATAAACCATAAATATTCCTGCAGCCGCTGATCCTCGATCTGCACGGCAGCCTCCACCCGGCTGCTCAAGTTGCGCCGCATCCAGTCGGCGCTGCCGATGTAGTACTGCGGCGCTCCCTCGTTGTGGAAGTAGAAGATGCGCGAATGCTCCAGAAAGCGGTCGAGAATCGAAATCACGCGCAGATTGTCGCTGACGCCGGGAATCCCCGGCCGCACCCGGCAGTTGCCGCGCACGATCAGGTCGATCTCCACCCCCGCCTGGCTCGCCTCATACAGCTTGCGCACCATCGCCGAATCTTCCAACCCGTTCATCTTGGCGATCACGCGCGCCGGCTTGCGCGCCAGCGCATTGGCGATCTCCTGGTCGATCAGCCCCATAAAGCGGTTGCGCATGTTGACCGGCGCCACCAGCAGCTTGCGATAGTCACTCTGATAGCTGTAGCCGGTCAGATAGTTGAACAAATCCAGCAGATCGGCCCCGATCTCCGGGTTGCAGCTAAAAAAGCCCAGGTCGGTGTAGAGATTGGCCGTCTTGGCGTTGTAGTTGCCGGTGCCGATGTGATAGTAGGTGCGCAGCCCATCCTCTTCCTGGCGGATGGCCAGCGACACCTTGCAGTGGGTCTTCAACCCCACCAGCCCATAGGCCACGTGGCAGCCTGCCTCCTCCAGCTTGCGCGCCCATTCGATGTTCTTGGCCTCGTCAAAGCGCGCCTTGACCTCCACCAACACCGCCACCTGTTTGCCCGTCTCCGCCGCCTGGATCAGCGAGGCGATGATCTGCGAGTTGTCGCTGGTGCGGTAAAGGGTCTGCTTGATGGCCAGCACCTGGCGGTCGCGCGCCGCAGCCTCGACAAACATCTGTGTGCTGCTCTGGAAGCTGTGATAGGGATGATGGACGAGCAGGTCGCCCTGGCGAATGGTGCTGAAGACCTCGCTGGGCCGCCCCTTGCTGTTGATGCCGGCCAGCCGGGAGGGCGTCAGCGGCGTCCATGGCTCAAATTTCAGATGGGGCAGATTGATGTCGGCCAGCGCAAAGAGGTCCACCCGCCGCAGCAGCCCGCGCACATGGTAGACATCCTCGTTGTCTAAATGCAGTTGGTTCAACAGCACCGCCAGCACATCGCCCGGCATGTTTTCGTCCACCTCCAGCCGCACCACCGGGGCAAAGCGCCGCTCGCGCAGCTCCTCGTTGATCATCTCCAGCAGGTCGTCGGCCTCTTCTTCGTTGCGGGCGATGTCGGCATTGCGCGTGACGCGGAAGGGGTAGACGGCCATCACCTCCATGCCCTTGAAGAGCGTGTCCAAGTTGGCGGTGATGACCTGCTCCAGCGGCACAAAGTGCATGGCGTTTTCAATCGGCACCCAGCGCGTGCGGGTCTGCGGCACCTTGACGCGCGCAAACTGCACATCACCGTTGGCCGGGTCGCGCAGCATCACCCCTAAACTCAGGCTGAGGTTGCTGATAAAGGGAAAAGGATGGCCGGGGTCCACCGCCAGCGGCGTGAGGATCGGGTAGACTTCCTTGAGATAAAAGCTTTTCAGCTTGGCCTGCTGCGCCGGCGACAGCTCCCCGTAGGAGAGGATGCGCACCCCGTGCTGCGCCAGCGCCGGCAGAATGTCGTCGTGCAGACAGGCGCTCTCGATTGCCACCAGCTCGCTGGCGGCGGCGGCGATCAGCGACAGCTGGATATCCGGCGCCCAGCCGTCCAGCGTCAGGTTGGCAACGCCGGCGGCCTTCTGCCGTTTCAGCCCGCCCACCCGCTTGCTGAAAAACTCGTCCAGATTGGAGGAGGTGATGGCGATAAATTTGAGCCGTTCCAGCAGCGGGGTGCGCGGGTCCACCGCCTGGTAGAGCACGCGCCAGTTAAAATCCAGCCAGCTTAGCTCGCGGTTGTAAATCTCCTCCGAATTGCTCAGTTCGTCCAGCGACAGCGTGGTGATGTCAAAGTCGGCGCGCAGCGCGGGCCGGTGCGCGGCGCGGCTGCCGGGCGCGGGCGTCGGATTGTTGGTGGGATAGGGGGGCAGCGTGTGGTCGCGCGCGAAATCGTGCAGAAACTTGACATAGCGTTCGGCCATTTCCCCATCCGGCATATCAGCACTTTGGCCCGATACCGTATCGGCATTTTGGGCGGATATCGTATCGGCACTTTGTCCCGATGTCGTATCGGCATTTTGTCCCGATGTCGTATCGGCACTTTGTCCCGATGTCGTATCGGCACTTTGTCCCGATGTCGTATCGGCACTTTGGGCGGCTTTGGAGGTAGGCGTGAGCGCCAGCGCGTCGGCGCGCGGGAGCGACTGCGCGGGCTTGCGCCGCGGCTTGGGAGCCGGCGCGCCCGCCGCCGTAGTCGAGCGGGAACGCCGGCCATTGTCGTCTGCCGCTGCACTCTTTGGCGCAGCCTGCGCCGGCTCCTTCTCATCTCCATTCGAGGACGGGGCGCCGGCTTCCCGACCATTTTCTGGGCCGTTTTGCTGGGCGGCCTCCGCCTCGTTTTCGCTTATGGATTCACCTGCCATACCGCAACCTCCGCTTTTGATGGCTGCCGTTTTCACGCGCAGCGTAGACTTGTTGCATGTCAGCATAACACGAAAAATCGCCCCTGTCGAGGGTGCGCGCCCGCCGACCCCTCCCCCCTCCCCCAGGGGATTTTTATCGTCCCCGCTCCCCCTGGGGTAGGGGGTTTTAGCGCCTTTTTGGCCTGTTTTGCCCCGATTAATATCCGACTTATATCACTCTATTAAATCGCCCCCAACAGGCGCATAGTGTTCTCAACGCAACACGCGCCGCGCAACGCTAAAGCTGCTGCGGCTTTGGAAAGATGAGGAGAGACACGATGGCCTTCAAGATTCACCCGCGCGGCGAGCGCCCCGACTGGGCCACCCCCGCCCCCGACGCGCTGCCGGTGGGGACGGACGAACGCGCCTACGCCGCCATCCGCCGGCTGCTGGGCGGCGAGAACGCCGACTTCCTGGCGGGCAAGCCGCTGGTCGACTTCGGCCGCTGGACGCAGACGCTGCGGCTGCTGCTGGCCGCCCACGACGAGGGCGGCACGGAGGCGCTGACCAGCGTCTACACTTCGCTGGTGCGCAGCGACGAGGGGCTGGCGCTGCTGATGACCAGCGACCCCGCCTCCCGCCGCAAATCCTGGAAGATGCGCGAGCTGCTGACGGCGGACTTCCCGCCGCCGGAGTTCGTGGTGCCCGGCCTGTTGCCCACCGGCTTGTCGATCCTGGCGGGCCGCCCCAAGCTGGGCAAGTCGTGGCTGGCGCTCCAGCTGGCGGTGGCGGTGGACAGCGGCGGCGAGCTGCTGGGCGTGCGCGTGCCGCAGGGCAAGGTGCTCTACCTGGCGC
>JBBRBX010000103.1:0-19113 GCA_038205395.1 Caldilineales bacterium | reverse complement strand
CCTAGTTAACCCGCGTCCGTACCCGGGCAGCGACCTGGCGCGTATGGCCCACCACGCCGGGGAGGTGATCGACGCCCTGCGGGTGTTCGCCACGCTTGACGAAGCGCTCGCCGACGCCGTTTACGTCGTCGGCACTTCCGCCATCGTCCACAGCGAGCGTCTACTGCGGCGCGATATAAGTGTTATCAGTCAGGAACTTGTGCTGCGTGCATCCAGCGGCCCGGTGGCGCTGCTTTTCGGCACAGAGGACGATGGCCTGGACAGGGCAGCGCTTGACCGCTGCCATTGTATCGCGGCGCTTCCCACCAATCCGGACTATCCTGCCCTTAACCTTGCCCAGGCAGTGCTCCTCTTCCTGTACGAACTGGCCAGACAGAACGATACAGCATCTCAGCCGCCTGCTGCGACAGGGGGGGATGCCGGCTTCCCACGCGCACCACAAGCGGCGCTGGAACAGCTCTTTACCTACAGTGAGGAGGCGCTGGCCGCTATCGGATTCTTCAAATACAATCCGGAGGCAGTGATGCGCACCCTGCGCTCGCTCGCTTACCGCGCAGAACTACGACCACAAGAAGTGGCGCTGCTGCTGGCCATCGCCCGCCAGACAAGCTATCGCGCCGCCCACCCGCTTCCGCCTAATCCGGACCAATAACAAAACGGCCGGCGTAGATATTACGCCGGCCATCTTTGCTGAGCAGTACCCGTACGGGGATTCGAACCCCGGTCGCAGCCTTGAAAGGGCTGAGTCCTAGTCCACTAGACGATACGGGCACGCACGTTGTCGGACTCAGCAGACGCAATTGTAGCCGCTCCGTCTGTATCCGTCAAATTTGCTGCACGAATTGGACATTTTTTCGCACCTCCCTGCCTGTGGTAGACTACCCCTGCCGGCGCCCAAGAAAGCGCCGGCTCGCAGTTGATTTGAGGAGCTGCTTGTGGATCAATTTGTCGTCGCCAGCGTACAGCAGCGGCTGCGCCTGCCGCGGACGCTTGACGAACTGCGTGAGCTGCAGCGCCGCTTTTTGCGTGCAGCACAGGCCAAAAATGCTCGCCTGGCTATCTTTCCTGAACTGGGTGGGCTTATGTTGGCGCCACCCATGTTGGCGGACTTTCGTTCGCGCCTGCTTAAACACGCTGACCAGGGCCGCCGCACACGCGCCGGCGCCTGGCAGCGTTTAAGCGGACGACTGGCCGCCAATGCTGCCGTCTGGTTAAAGGCCAGCTTTGCCACCAGCCTCAAGGGAGTGCTGGATGTTGAGGCCGTCACCATGTGGCAGCACTACTGCGAAGTGTACGGCGATCTCGCCCGTGAGTTCGGCATGACCATCGTAGGCCCCAGCCTCTATGCACCGGATCCCATCGACGGCGTGCTGCGCAATGTGGCAGCCGTCTTTGCTCCCGACGGCTCACTGCTGGGGACACAGGCCAAGATCATCCTCAACCAAATTGATGAGCAATTCTGCCGCCCGGGCAACACCTGGACAACCATTCAGACTGAGGTAGGTGCGCTGGGCATCATGGTGGGCAGCGATGTTCTTTATCCGGAAGTAGGGCGGGCGCTGGCGTTTCAAGGCGCGGAGGTGCTGGTGGCGCAGGGTGCCAGCCTCTCACCCACCCTCTATAACAAACTGCGCTCCGGCGCGCTGGCGCGTATGCAGGACAACCAATTGTTTGCGGTAAGTTCCTATCTGGTCGGCAATAACCCGCTGGGCCAGCCGCACGAAAGCAACTTTATTGGCCGCTCAGCAATTTTCGCTCCCCAAGAATTGACGCCGCGTTTTAACGGCGTATTGGTGGAAATGGGCAACCAAGGCTCCGAAGGCGTGCTCACGGCGGAATGGGATTTTGCAGCGCTCAAGCAGTTATGGGAGACAAGCGAGACCCCACTGCGCCGCGACCTGCCGCTGCCTCAGGTCAGCAAACTGTTGGCCGCTCTCTACGAACAGGTGCGCGGCATGCCGCGCCTTGCCGACGGTGAACCGCTCGCAGAAGCGACTAGCGCCGGCGACACAGCGATCGCTCTCACCATTGCGCCGCCGGCAATTTCTTTGGATGATCTGCCGGTGATCGCATCGGTTACGGGCCGCTGGCCGCTCCCTTCCAGAACGACAGGCAGCAACCCCGCACCGGAGACGGTCAGCACCATCAACGAGTGGCGCCCATCCACCACAAGCAGCCAGACCCCAGCCATCATGCCGCTCAACCCGTCGACAACCACTGATTTCGAAGAGGAAACCGACGAAATGGACGCGCTTGATGATGCCGGCCAAGAAGAAGGTCACGAATCCAGCAAACCAGGCCACCAGGCTGGCCCAACCGCTCCTTAGTTTTCCGCTTATCCTACTGCGGCGACCAGGTCGCCGATACACCGGGACCAATATTGGCCGGCGGCATGTTCTCTTCGCTCAGCATCTGCACCCACACGCCACTCTCTCCATTTGCCAGTGTACCCGCAAAGACAAAAGCGTCGCTGGCCGGAGACCAGATGCGATGGCTCTGTGCATACTGGTCGAAAAAGGGTAGATAGTTGCGCTGCAGTTCATTGGAGGGCAAGAAGCGCGCATATTGGCGCGAGCGCTGACCATCCCACACCGACCAGCGCATACCAAGACGATTTCCCACTCTGTCAAGTGTCAGATAGGCGAGTTTTTGGCTGTCGGGACTCCAGTAGAAGGCCAGTGTGGGCAGATTTGTAATCTCACGCGTTCGCCGCGTCTCTGTGTCTACAACGTACAATGCACCAAGCGTGCCGGCGGCAACATTCGGCTCGGTCGCTACATAAGCCACCTGCTGACCATCGCCGCTCAACGCAAAGGTCACCCGCCCCGCAAAGTCCGTGAGCGTCTCCAGCGGTTGTCCAGCCGCATCCGTCAGAAGCAGCCGCTGCGTGCTCTCGTCAGCCACAGCATAGATAAGCTGCTCTCCACTTGAAGACCACTGGGGTGCGGAAAAGTCGCCGCCGGAAATGGCCAGCGATTGCACCGCACCTCCCAGCTCGTACACCTCCACGCGCTCATTTTCGATATGCGCCAGCAGGCGGCTGGCATCCGGCGCCCACGCAAAGTAAAATGGCGCCCCCGCAGCGATTGTCTTCACCGCATCTTCTCCCGCCGCTGGATTCACCAAACGCAGCGCCATTGACGGCTCATCCACCACCTGCCAGTTGGAAAGATAAGCAAGCTGATCCCCGGTCGGACTCCAGGCGATGTAAAAGGGCAAAAAAGGCACTTCGCGTGCAACGCGATCTGTGCCATCAAAGCGGCTGATAACCAGTTCACTTCCACTACGGCCTAAAGCGCTCCAGGCTACCGACATCGCATCGGGTGACCAAGTGGGCTGGCTGTACGCGCGCCGCAGCGAGGCATCGGTTGTCAGGGCAAACCGCTCTTTACCGTCTTTACTGACGATATACAGGTTGCCGTCCGCTCCCTGCACCAAAATACGATTACGGGAGTCCAGCGGCGCGCTTGTTTGTTGTTGTGTCAGACCCTCGGCTGTGGACGGCCTCACCAACAGCTGCTGCACTTGGTTGCGCAGCGTGTTGGGGTTACAACCTGCCAATAGCAAAAGCAGCAGACCAGCCGTTCCTAGCCTGCGCAGCAGCCACAGTACTCTGTCCATAAGCATACCTCCCTAAACCTAAACCCACACTTGTGATCAAACTTCATCAACAGCTATAGGTTGTGGAGCTTTTATGCTAACGGCGCAGCAGGAGAATGTCTGCAAATCGGCTTACAAAGATTGTCGAAGGTTTGCACAGTAAAGCCATAGCAAACCACAATCATGCATCGGCTGCTGACGGTCGCAGATAAAGGGTGATCTCGCTGCGATTGTGGAAAAGTTGGCGTGCGCCTGCGATCTTGTAAGCACGCCGCAGAATGTTGTAGGTGTATTCGATGATTGGCATGCGCCGCGCTTCAGGCAGTTTAAGCGTCATAACAGCGATGCCGTGCGGATAGAGCAAACGGGCGTAGGCAACCATCAACTGCGCGGAATCACGACCATCCATACGCATATCATTGACAATCAAGTCAAAGGTGTCAGGCTCGTCATGCAGATAAGCTTCAGCAGTCATCATCTTGTGACGCACGCCTGCATCAGCGGCAATGCGCGGGTCAAGCGCACCAGGATCAACTGCAGTCACATACTGCTCATACCGGCGCAGCACACGCGTCCAGCCGCCCGGCGCAGCCCCCAGATCAAGCGCCACCCCACGTGGGGCCAGTTCAATCTGGAACACTTCCAGCGCCTCCAGCAATTTGAATTCGGAGCGGCTGACTTGCCCTTCTTCACGTGCAAAGCGGCGGGCGCCGCCTGCCCAATCGGAAAGATTTTGCTGTGGCGTGGAGAGTCCCAGCAGGGCGTGTGCGGCGGCATGGGGCGCCGGCTGCAGCGTGCGTGGCAGCCGATCCACTACGGCCGGCGACAGCTCAGCGCAGACGATCGACACTACCTGCTGCGGCGAACGCACATCCAGCGCCGCCCCTACCTGGGTGATGATGGACTGCGACACAGGCTGATTCACATCAAAGGGCTTGTAGGGCATATCGACCAACAGGCGCGTCTGCACTGAGAAGGGGTCGCCTGCCGCCATGTGCGCCGCCAGCCCACCGAGGTCAGGGGCAGTCACAGCCTCGGCCAGTTCGTCAGGGTCGCTGGGGCTACCCCATAAGGCAATAACCTTCTGCACCGGGCAGATATGGCGCACAAAAATGGGCGGCGCTGCACGCCAGGAGGCGGCCAACGCTGCAAACGGCTGCCTGGCATCCACCAGCAGCACACCGGGAGCAAGATGCGCCACTACCTGGCTGTTCACTGCTGCATGCTGTAACTCCTGCTCGGCCAGATCGATTGATCCATCATCGCAGGTCAGAACAAGCCAGTTGGTCTCCAAAAAATCTTTTTGTGTCGTGTCAGTCATGGCTGCGCCACCGCCTGGCGTATGGATTGTGCCAATGCTAAGGCGCGCTGGGGCGCATCCCCCACATGGCTGGAAGCATCAAGGAGCGCAGACACATCTGTGTCTGCCAAATAGCGCAAGATGTAGGCATCAGCCGCCAGCCGTGCGGCCAACGGGTTAGGCTGCCCGGCCTGCAACTGCGCCCACGCCGCAAGACTGTGTTCGCGGATCACCTCATGCAGCACCTGTCGGTCAGCGCCGGCCTTGACCGCTGCCATCAACACCCGTTCGGTAGCGGCAAAGATGCCATAGTCGCGCAGGTTGCGTGCACTGGGTCCCGGCCAGATTTGCAGTCCGGCCACCAATGTTTCTGCACGCCGCAGCACCTCGTCCGTCAACAGCAGGGCCTCCGGTAAGATCAACCGGCGGTTGGCTGAATCGTCAAGCGTGCGTTCCAATAAGCTGAGCGCGGCATTATCCCAAGCCACACGCGGCAGCGCCGCCACCAGGCGGGTCAGGCTGTCGATATTCTCGGCTGTAATCGGGTTGCGCTTAAACGGCATGGCGCTGGAACCTACCTGTTTGGCTCCAAACGGCTCGCTCCACTCGCCAAAAGGCGGGCTTTGCAGCAGGCGCAGATCAAAGGCAAACTTGTGTAAGCTGGCGCAGACGCCAGCCAATGCGTTGAGCACCAGCCAATCCTGTTTGCGTGGGTAGGTCTGTGTGGAGACAGGAAACGCTTCAATCCCCAGCAGACGCAGCACGTGGCTCTCCAACTCCTGCGCAGAGATAGTGCTGCCGGCCAACAGTTGGACATAGGAAGCGCTGGTGCCGACAGCGCCTTTCAATCCCTTACCGCGAATACCGGCACGCACACGACGCAGCTCAGCGAAATCACCCAATAAATCCTGCCCGTATTGGGCGAGCCGGTAGCCTACTGTAGTTGGCTCCGCCGGTTGAATATGCGTAAAGGCAATCACCGCAGTGTGCGCCTCAGCCTCAATACGTCCGGCCAACAGTTCCAGCACATGCGCTAGTTGGGCAATCAGCAGATCCAGCGACGAGCGCAGACGCAGCGCATCGACATTATCCAGCACATCCATCGACGTTGCGCCTAAGTGAATGATCGGCCCACCAATTGGGCACTGGTCGGCAAAGGTGCGAATCTCCGCCATCAGATCATGGCGCAGTTCTCGTTCATAGGCCTCGGCGCGAGCGATGTCGATTTGATCTTGATGGGCGCGCAAATCTTCAACCTGCGCTTGCGTCACCAGACCAGCCGCCGCCTGCGCTTCGGCCAGAGCCACCCAAAAACGGCGCAAAAGCCGTCGTTTTTCAGCCTCGCTCCACAACCGGCGCATGGCATCGCTGCCATAACGCCAGGTCAGCGCCGACAGATACGTTTCATGATCGTAGACGCTCATCTGCCGATTTTATCCAATCGAAGCAGGAATTACTGAGAAGTAGTTGATCTACCAAAAACCGTCATCTTGATTATAACCCGCTTCTTCACAGATGCTAGCGACGACGGGAATGATTTCTTCATGCATCACCCCATTGCTGGCAACCAAGCCATTATGGGCGCGCACATCGCGCTTATTATAGCTAAGGGGGTTGCCCCAACAGTCCGTCATCCTGCCGCCGGCCGCTGCGAGCAACGCATGGGGCGCACACAGATCCCACTCCTTACAACCAGGGCTGGGATGGACATAGAGGTCGGCTAATTGGCGAGTGATCAGCCCCACTTTGAGGCCCACGCTGCCCGAAACACGTTCACGGGTGATGCGCATCGTGGCACGAATGCGGTCTACAATTTGCTGCCGATGGCTGCGACTGCTGACCATCACTATGTTGGCAGGCTCCAAACAGTCACTTACAGTCAGCGCAACTGTTTCGCCGTGTTCATACAGAAATGCGCCCTGCCCTGCGGCGCCCACATACAATAGGTCGCTGGTCGGCTGCATAACCACACCCAGCACCGGCTGCCCGCCAATGGCCAGGCCAATCATCACGGAAAATTCGCCGTTGCGGGCAATAAACTCCTTGGTGCCATCCATTGGATCAATAATCCACACGCGCTCCTTCTGGAGACGTGAGAGATCGTCTTTAGACTCTTCCGAAAGCAGGCCATCCTCCGGAAAACGCGCGCGTATGCGAGCAAGAATGTGTTGGTTGGCGCTACGGTCCGCTTCCGTAACGGGTTCATCGCCCGATTTGTAGCGCACCTCGGAAGAACCAATGTAAAAAGTATTGACGATCGTTGCGGCTTCGCGGGCAAGACGCGTAGCGAAATCCATTTCTGCAGTCAAATCCACAATGTCAATCCGTTGCTGTAACATAAAAACCTTCAATGAGCGAACGTCCATGCGCAAAGATGTCGCATTTTAGCACACTCTTTTTGGTATGCAAGTCACTCTACACCTGACGCACGCGCTGGCGCGAGATTGTCGCTCACATTCATAGCGCAGCGAAAACCCAGCCAGGGCCGGCTGTCCGTCGCAACCATGGGTTGTGACGAGCGGATGGTCAAGCCGGCGGCTGGGTCACGAAAGGAACCACCCTTAACCAAAAAACGATCGCCGCCTTCGCCATCACCGCCCTCGGCTCTGCCCACATTGGTAGCCGTCCACTCAGCTACATTGCCCGCCATGTCCGACACACCAAGAGGACTGTCGCCAATCGGCTGATAGGAGCCAACCACTTGTGTATCGCCGATTCTAGACAGCGCACTGTTGGCGCGCTGTACTTGAAAACGGTCGCCCCAAGGATAAACATACTGCCGCTGCGTGTCGGGTGCAAAGCCGGCAGCCACCTCCCACTCCACAGCCGTCGGCAGTCGCTTGCCCATCCAAGTGCAGTATTCACCGGCGCTGCGCCAGTCAACATTTACCATCGGAAAGCCGGCAAAGGCCGGATCCAGCAAATAATTCGGGCGTGTCACGCCCGCTGTGGCGGAAGGCAGCGAACAGCGGCCGCTGTTGATACATTGGCGGTAGGCGCCAACGGTGACCTCGGTGCGGTCGATGGCAAACGCCGCCAGATCCACCGTTTCAGCCCCACCCGATGATTCAGGGCTGACGGCATAGGCACCCGCCGGCGCTACCAGCATTCCCTCCAGCCGCGCATGCTGCTGCCACCACAGCGCAACAAGCGCCAATGCCAACAAAGGAACCAAAAAGAGCACAGCTTTAATCCAGCTCAGCCGCACGCGCGACGGTGCATTGGAAGACAAGGACTCGCCCGCCTCGGAAGACCAGAGCCAATCATCGCCCTCCGCCCACTGTGCTTGAGGGGTGAGCGAAATCGGCCAACTGCTGTGCAATTCGTCGAGCAGTTCAGCCGCTCGCTGCCGCCGGCCCGCATCAGCGCTGCCGCTTTCCTCACGCAACGCTGCCGGCAAGGCGCCCAGCCAGGCGGCGCTGCGGCCATCCTGGCGACGCAAGTGGTCTAGTTCCGCCAGCGTCAATGTCGCCGGTGGGTTTGCCAGCAGCGCATCAGCCAAAATGACAGCCGTACGTTCAGGGTCAGTCTGGTGTTTGAGCGCGGTCAGCATGCCTTGGTGCTGGGCCAACGCCGCCCGCAGCAGCAGCGACACCTGTGCTTCATCCAGCTCATGCCCGGCCTCCAGCGTCAACAGGCCATCGCGCAGCAGCAGCGATGGCGGCAGTTGGGCACGCTGCCACCAATTGTCCAGCGCCGCCTCCAGACCAACCCGTACACGCGCCGCTTCCCCTGCTGTTATAGGGCGGTCTACGAAGGTTGAAGGATTTGCCGATCCAGAGAGAGCAGCCGGCGAGGATCCGTGTCTTGACATGCCTGCATTTTATGCACGTGCGCCAAATCGGCAAAGAGCGCACCCGGCGGGAAACAGCTTGCCCGCGCGCCTAAAACACAATACAATACCGACAGGCAAAGCCGGCAACTGCGGGCGAACGCCGCATACTATGCCAATCACCGTCTTGAAGCCGCAATTATGAGCGAAAAAACAACCAAAGAGCTAGGGTATGTCGAGTTGGAGTGGATCTGCCCAGTCTGTAAAACACGCAACCCCGGCACACAAAAGTTGTGCAGCGGCTGCGGCGCCGCCCAGCCCGAAGATGTAAAGTTTGAGACACCGGAGCAGGCGCAACTGACCACAGATGAGGCCAAAATTGCCCAGGCCAAAGCAGGTTCCGATATTCACTGCGCCTTCTGCGGCGCACGCAACCTGGCAACCGCCAAGGTCTGCCGGCAGTGTGGCGCCGATCTGACCCAGGGTAAAGCACGCGAGAGCGGCGCTGTCGTTGGCGCTTTTGACGCCAACGCCCCCAAAAAAGAAGTCAAGTGCGCAGCGTGCGGCATGATGAATCCTGCCGGCGCGGCGCACTGTTCCCGCTGCGGTGCGCCGCTGTCCAAAGCGGCGCCAGCGGCCTTGCCCGCAGCAGCAAGAGGTGGCGGCGGAATGCCCCTCATCTGGATTGGGCTTGCCGTGCTGGTCGTGCTGGCGCTGGGCGCCTTTGTCTTGATGGGCCTGCGCACCAACGACACCTTGGCCACCGTCAGCAGCGTACACTGGGAACGCAGCATTGACATCATTGCACCCATCCCGGTGAGCAATTCCGCCTGGCGGGACCAACTGCCGGCGGAGGCAAACAACGTCACCTGCCGCCAAGAATTGCGCTATACCACAGGCGATGCCGTTCCCGGCGCCAAGGAGGTTTGCGGCACGCCCTACACAGTGGACACCGGCACAGGCTTAGGCCGGGTTGTGCAGGATTGCGAGTACCAGGTTTTTGCCGACAGGTGCAGTTATACGACGCTTCAATTGGGCGTGATCAACACCAATGTAGTGCAAGGCGAAGGCTTTGCACCCGAATGGCCCGTCTCCAACCTAAGCACACAGCAGCGCCTGGGCGACCGTCATGAGCGCTATGTGTGTGAGTTCCATGACGACAAAGGCACTTACTCGTATACGGCACGCAGTTGGGATGAGTACAACCAGTGCCAGCCCGGCAGTCGTTGGCAGCTGGAAGTCAACGCCTTTAACGATGTAGTCTCAGCGCAACCCGCCACCCAAAACGAGAGATAGGAAAGCGAACAATGGCCCAATTTCCACCAGTTGCGGAGCAATTGCGCCTCCTGATGCGCGGCGCCGATTTCGGCGATGCCCAGACCTATGCCAATATGGAAAAGGAGCTGCGCGAACGGCTGCAGGAAAGCTATGACAGCGGGCGCCCTCTGCGCATTTACTGCGGATATGATCCCTCGTCGCCCGACTTGCATCTGGGCCACACCATCTCCATGCGCAAGCTGCGCCAGTTTCAGGACTTGGGGCACGATGCCATCTTTCTCATCGGCACCTTCACCGGCATTATTGGCGATCCCAGCGACAAGGAGAGCGCGCGCCGCCAACAGACGTTGGATGAAGCGCTGGCCAAAGCGCACAGCTACGCCGAGCAGGCATTTCGGGTGCTCGACCGTACCAAGACAACCATTCGCTACAATCATGAATGGCTCAGCCGCCTTTCCTTTGGTGATGTAATTGGGTTGGCCAGCAATTTTACCGTTCAGCAGTTTTTGACTCGCGAGAATTTTGCCAAGCGCTTTGCCCGCAATGACGCCATCTGGCTGCACGAATTCTTCTACGCCCTTATGCAGGGATACGATGCGGTAGCCTTGCGCACCGACATCCAGATTGGCGGCACCGACCAGTTGTTCAACCTGATGGCAGGCCGCAAGCTGATGGAGGCCCACGGCCTGCCGCCTCAGGTTATCCTCACCTTCCCTATTTTGGAAGGCACCGACGGTGTGATGCGCATGAGCAAGTCAGCCGGCAACTACATCGGCATTGACGAAGCGCCCGGCGTTATCTTTACCAAAGTGCTCAACCTGCCCGATTCGACCATGCGCAACTACGCGCAGTTGGTGACGCGCTGGAGCCAAGAGGAGATCGACGCGCTCTTTGCCGCCATGGCAGCCGGCAGCTTGGAGGTGCGTGATCTCAAACACAAACTGGCCTGGGAAATTGTCAGCATTTTCCACGGCGATGAAGCCGCCAATCAAGCGGCTCAAGATGCGGCCCGTATGCACGAGGGGCAGGCGCCGAGCGATGCACCCGTGTTCGCGCTCGAGACTCCCATCAACATCTTGGAGTTGTTAGCCCAGACAGGTATCGCCACCAGCAAGAGTGACGCCAGGCGTCTTGTCCAACAAGGTGGCGTACGTATAGATGGCGCCACCATCTCCTCAAACGAATTCGAGGTAGCGCCGGCGGCGGGTCGCGAACGGATCATCCAGGCAGGCAAACGCAAGTTCTTACGCTTGGTTACTGGCGGATAAAAAACCGGATACAAGAAAAGAACAACCGGCTGGAAAATGGAGAGAGAGGAGAAAAAAGCGATGGGCTTATTCAGCGGTAAAAAGGGGTTGATTTTTGGCCTCGCCAATAAAAATTCGATTGCTTGGGGCATTGCCCAGGCGCTGCATCAAGAAGGGGCGGAGCTTGGTTTCAGCTATGCTGGTGAAATCCTCAAAAAACGCGTTGAGCCACTGGCAGCCAGCGTCAACAGCACCTTTGTCACCGAATGCGATGTGACGAGCGACGAAGCCATCGACGCTACTTTTCACAGTGCCGCTGAGCATTATGGAACCCTCGACTTTCTGGTGCATGCCGTTGCCTTTGCGCCTAGTGAGGAATTGGGCGGCCGCTTTGTGCAGACCAGCCGCGGTGGCTTTCGGATGGCGCTCGACATCAGTTGCTATAGCCTGATTGCACTGGCACGGCGTGCGCGCGAACTGATGCCCAATGGCGGCAGCATCGTGACAATGACGTACTATGGAGCCGAGAAGGTGACGCCTAACTACAATGTCATGGGTGTTGCCAAAGCGGCGCTTGAGGCCTCCGTACGGTACCTGGCGTGGGATCTAGGCAAAGAACGCATTCGCGTGAACGCCATCAGCGCCGGGCCGATCAAGACGCTGGCCGCCTCCGGCGTCAGCGGCTTTCGCAAGAGTCTGCACTATGTCGGTCAGGTGGCGCCCCTCGGCAACATGGATAAGGAAGATGTCGGCAGCGCCGCTATGTTCCTGCTCAGCGACCACGCCAAAGCGATTACAGGTGAAGTCTTGTATGTGGACGGCGGCTACAACATCATGGGAGCGCCTGATCCGGCCATCATGGACGGTGGTAAAGAACAACCGGAATAAAAGCAGCCGCCTCGCCAAGCACATACAACAAAGAATCCGCCGGCAATTGCCGGCGGATTCTTGAGCCAACTGTGGCGGAGACGACGGGATTTGAACCCGCGACCTATGGCTTGACAGGCCATTATGCTAACCGCTACACCACGTCTCCATGCGGTTGTTGGCGCACAGAAACACCTGAGTTGGTATGCGTAACAATACCATGCGCCCCTAGCTGTGTCAAATCCACCGAGGTTTTTTTGGATAAGTTTTCCATCCACACGCCGACTCTCCCCACAAGTGGCCCACAGTGCGCTTGGCCCGGCAGGAGACGCCGTCACCCGCCCCACTGCACATGCCGGCAATTTTGCTTTGTGCTATAGTAAACACAGGCTGCAGCAGCGTTGGCCGCCGGCTGTGACGATGCCGATGTCTACTGCCGGCAAAACCGTCAAGAAATGCCAAGAAAGCAGGTGAGCGCATGGCAACTTCTACAACATCATTAGCCAATGCCCCTGATCTCATTCTCTATAACGGGCGCATTTGGACCGGTGACAAGACAATTCCCTGGGTCGAGGCAGTTGCCATGCGTAAGCATCGCATTGTTGCCATCGGCGCTGCAGCAGATGTGCTGGGCAGCGCAGGTTCCGATACCACACGAATTGACCTTGGCGGTCGTCTCGCCCTACCCGGCCTGTGCGACGCCCACATCCATTTTCTAGGCTATGCCCTGCGCCGGCGCGAGCTGGCGCTGGACACCACTACCAGCAAGGCGGAGGCGCTGCGCCGCATCGGCGAACGCGCCGCCACCCTCCCGCCCGGCGCCTGGCTGACGGGCGGCGGCTGGAACGAAAGCCGCTGGAACACAACAGACTTTCCCACGGCCGCCGATCTGGATGCCGTCACTGGCGACCACCCCACCCTGCTGCAGCGCAGCGACGCTCACAGCGCCGTGGCCAACAGCGTCGCTTTGGCGCGTGCAGGCATCTATGCCAACACGCCCAATCCAGCAGGCGGCGTAATTGATCGGGGACCGGACGGTCGCCCTACCGGCTTCCTACGCGAAATGGCCATCGATTTGGTTGGGCGCCATATTCCTCAACCCAGCCCTGACGAGATCGACAGCGCATTGCGCGACGCAGCGCACGTACTGCATCGCTTGGGCATTACATCGATTCACGCACAACGCATGAAGGACGGTGATGATGGGCCACTGGAGTGGGGTGGTCTGCTGCGGCTGCGCGAAAAAGACGACCTTAAACTGCGCGTCGCCTGCAATTTTGCTGCGCATGACTTGCCGCATATCGCTGCTCTCGGCTTGCGTATAGGTTTTGGCGACAGCTACTTGCGCATCGGTCATATCAAGGTTTTTGCTGACGGCAGCCTTGGATCACGCACGGCCTGGCTGCTCGAACCATTTGAGAAGCTGCAGCCGGGCGAGATGGACAACACTGGCGTCAGCGTCACGCCGCCCGCACAAATGGCTGCTGAGTTCCAGCAGGCCGGCATGCTGGGCTTTCCCATCAGCGTCCATGCCATCGGCGACCGTGCCAACCGCACGGTGCTCGACATCTTTGAAGAACTGGCCCATACCGCTCCGCCGCTGCGCGTGCCCCACCGCATAGAGCATGTACAGATTATCGACCCCAGCGACCTGCTGCGCCTGGCTCAGCTCAACATTACCGCCAGCGTACAGCCTATCCATGCCACTGACGACATGGATACCGCCGATCTGTTCTTAGGCGAGCGCACCGCACACATGTATAACTTTCGCTCGCTCTTTGAGAGTGGCGCGCTCGTTGTTTTTGGCAGCGATGCTCCTGTCGCCGATCTCAACCCTTTTCTCGGTTTCCATGCCGCACTCACCCGCCAACGCCCTGAACGCATGAGCAGCGGCGCCTGGCATCCGCAGGAATGTGTCACATTGGAGCAGACAGTCTTTGCCTATACGCTCGGCCCGGCACTGGCTGCCGGCTGGGACAGCATGGCAGGCAGCCTCACGCCTGGCAAGCTGGCAGATATGGTCGTTCTTGATCGGGATCTATTCGCAATAATGGAACAGGGGAGCAAAGGCCGTGAGATCGCCGACACCCAAGTAGACATGACGATCTTTGGCGGCGAAATTGTATACCAACGGACGCAGAGTTAATGGCTGTGCCCTAAACTCCGGCTCAGCTTTTACTACACTTCGGTCGAATAGATTTGGCTCATCATCGATTTGACGCGTTGGCCGCCATTTTGCAGGATAGGCGGGCCATGGCCAAAGACAATGGTGTCGAAATCATCGCCATACTTTTTGGCAAGCTTCCAGATGCTGCGCCGGGCGTTTTCCATATCAGGTGTGAACATGGACGGAGGCAGTTGCAACTTTTCGCCACGATTGTTCAGTGCATCGCCGGCAATCAGCAACCGGCGCTCGCGATGCAGCAAAGAGATGTGACCCGGCGTGTGACCCGGCGTGTGTACGACAATAAAGCCCTCCGGCAGCAGTTGCCCGTCAACATATAGTTCATCGGGCTGCACCGGCGGCGCATTAAAGTTGGGCGCCAGCCGCATGACGGCGAACAGAGGGCGCAGCCACAGCGCCGCTGGTGTACGCTTGCCCGGATCTTCAAGCAGCACCTTGTCCACCGAGTGACAACCGACGACTGCTCCCGTTGCCTTCTTGAGTTTGGATGCGCCGCCCATGTGGTCTGCATCGCCGTGCGTGATGACAATCCGGCGCACGTTGTGCAGCGCCCATCCGTGGCCTGTAATAGCATCCAAAACGGCGTGAACGTGACTCGGCATACCAGTGTCGATCAGCGTCAGACCACCCTGCCACTCCCAAACATAGCAGTGCACCATGTCGCCGATTTCATCCACTACCCAAAGATCCGGAACAATTTGTTTCATATCACCACGTTACACCTGGTCGATACTCGCCTTTGATGCTGCCAAGATGGCGCAAGCGAGCACGCGGATGGTCAATTGCAGCATCAATTTCGCCGGTGGTCAATCCAGTGACTTCGGCAAGATGCATAATTGTGTGAAAGTCGTCGTCACTCAACTCGGTGATGCAGGTGCGCTGTGCGTCAGAAAGCTTGTACCCCACTCCCATCTGCGCCGGTTCACGCAGCAGCGCCTCGCGACAGGAGGTGCAGCGCCAGACGTGACCGATCATCAGCGCAAAATCGCTAACCCGAACAGTCATTAATACGGTTCCTCTTTGGCTCTGCCGGCCAGGGCTTTCTCAGCAGGCGCACTGCCGGCCATCCCTTCCACAAACTCCTGGAGAATGCGCGCACCACTGCTGGCGCCGATACGTGTGGCGCCGGCGGCAATCATCTGCAATGCATCTGCCGCACCGCGCACACCACCCGACGCCTTAACCCCCATGTTTGGACCGACAACACGGCGCATCAAAGCGATATCCTCAGCCGTCGCACCGCCGCCGTTAAAGCCCGTAGAGGTCTTGACAAAGTCGGCTCCCGCTTCCTTGGCGATCACACAAGCGGCAATCTTCTGCTCCTGGTCGAGCAGAGCTGTCTCAATGATCACCTTGAGCAGCAGGCCATTGTCGCGCGCAGCGTCAACTACAGCAGCAATATCGCGGTATACAGCCCAATAGTTACCATCGCGCAGGCAGCCAATATTCAACACCATGTCCACTTCATGCGCTCCCAACTGCGCTACCTGCTCCACCTCATAGGCTTTGACTGCAGGCAAAGTAGCGCCTAGCGGAAACCCGATGGTGGCGCAGACCTTGGTGGCGCTCTCGCTCAGCAGTTCGCTGCACAAAGGCACCCAGGACGGGTGTACACAAGCGCTCGCAAAGCCATACTGAGCCGCCTCGGCGCACAAGGCACGGATCTGCTCCTCGCCCGCTTCCGGTTTCAGCAGCGTATGATCGATCAAGCGTGCCAGTGTGGCCGGCTCACTGATCTGTGGGGGCGTCCATGTCGTCCCGGCAACGCCGGCAGCGATCCGTTCGCCGGCTTCTTGAATTAATTCCGTCAACTGATGGCTTGTCATAGACTGCTCCTCTCCAGCGCCGGCGCACCGGCAGACAAAGATATTACTGAGTTGTGTCGGCAGCCAGTTCCAGATTTTCGTGCGATACGATGCCGAACTTGTCTAGAGGCCAGATACGCAGCCAGGCCTTGCCTACTGCCAAATCTTGACTGATTGGCCCGAATACGCGGCTGTCGCTGGAATTCGGGCGGTTGTCACCCATGACAAAGAGTTGGTTGTCAGCTACCGTAACCGCCGGCATATACTCACCTGACGGAATATAATTGTGGGTAAAGTCTTCAACCAACTGCACACCATTGATATAGACAGCGGCATCGTGCACTTCCACCGTATCGCCCGGCAGACCGATAATACGCTTAATATAATCCTCGTTTGTATTGCGTGGATTGTGAAAGACAATCACATCCCCCCGTTCCGGCTGTCCAAGCCGGTAGGCCAGTTTGTTTACCAACACAAACTGCCCCTCGTAAAAATTAGGCTCCATCGAGTGATTTTCGATGCGATAATTTTGCACAACCTGGCGAATCAACAAAAAGATGATCAGCGACAGCACGACCGTTTCAATCAGTTCGCGCACCATCGTCCAGGTTGAGGCTTGCGGCTGCGAAGCGGCCGCAACCTCTGCTGCCGGCGCCGCCGGTTCCACTGCTTCTTGCTGCAAAATAAACGGATCGCCGCCCGATTTTGTCGTTTCACTCATAGTTGAACGATCGCCTTCCCAAGCAAACAAACGTTACAGCCGCGCTGCAACGCAAAACAGCAAAGAAGGCCATTATAGCACTCGCCGCAACAGCCACCAAGAAAAAAGCAATTCTCGTAACCCTACTCTATGGCGCAAGGTTTCCCAACAATTAACCCAATATCCCAAATATATCCCCAATAACCCAAAATTACTCACGCAACAACAGTATCGCAAGTATCCCAATTGGGATACTTGCGATAATTTACCGGCATCTTTATCGCCGCAGTGCAATAACATCGCAGCAATGCTCAACCGAGTCGCAACTGCTTACTTCATGATATAGCGTGTCCCGCGCTTGTCGCCGATTTTGAGCAACATGCCGCGCGTCACCATATCCGCCAGATCCAATCGCAAAGTTTCGGGGCCGACATGGGGGCACAACGTACGATAATCACTGTTGGTAATCGACCCGCTGCGCTGAATGTGATCCAGCGCCTTCATCTGCCGTTCATTCATATTGCCTTCCCAGTTTTGCGCCAGACGCACCTGGTTACGCGTGTTGAACAGCGTTACGCTGAAGCGGTGTGTCTTGGCCTCAAAAACAGGTGGAGGATGGCCTGCCTTGACCATATCTTCGATCATGCGGTCAACGCCAAGCCCCAATTCCTCAATATAGCCCCATTGGTACAGGCCATTCACCAGCCGCGGATTGCGGCTGTAGTGCTCTTCAACGATATTGTCTATCGTGATATGCGCAGGAAGGCCACCGGGGCTGGTGACTTCCATACGATCCGTGTACATACGAATCTCAATGCTGCGCCCAGTCAGGCGATAATCGCGATGGGCTACAGCGTTGACTAGCGCCTCACGCACCGCAGAAGATGGGTATTCAGTCTCCTCCTGGCGCTGCAGCCCGCGCACCGCAGCACGCTTATCCATCTCTTCCCAAATTACCCGCCAGGCGCGATCAATGATCAGCGGCAGCGGACCGAGAAATTCTTCACGGCGTCCATAGCCAAAACTGCCTTCCGGCCCGCGTGGCCCGGTGTCAGCAAATTTAACAAAGATCGCCCGGCTTTGCGGCAAGAAAAGCTGCGGTTCTTTGCCGAACAACAACATACCGCTGATCGTCGGCGTGCGTTCATCGCTGAGGGCGCCGATCTGCTGCAGCAGTTTGTCCTTAGGTAAGATGGTGTGGCGTGGATTGCGTGCCTGGCGCCGTTCCAGGTAGTCGCTGATAACATCCTCATCGAGGTCGTCACGCGTCGCTCCCGGGACTGGCTGCGTTTCAAAGTCTCCGCTGGGCCGCGCAGCCAACAGACGGTCCAACTCACCGCCGTCGGCTTGAACGTTGTCACCCCCCTTGCGCACCAGGATGCGCCCATCAGTGAGCGAGTGAACTTCGGCGCTGCGGTCGACACGCAGCATAACGACAGCACCACCAGGAACCTGCTCTTGCTGCCACTGCGTGGGCACTGGCGGGCGACAAAGCCGCTGTGCACCCATCAATGCGTCAGAGGCTTCTTCAGGCGTAAAAATTGTGCCCAGCCGTCCATCCGCCCCCACGCCCAATACCAAAGTGCCGCCTTCACTGTTGGCAAAGGCAACCAGAGTCTGGGCGATCTCGTCAGCGTCAGCATGAGGAACAAACGCCCACTGCTGACCCGGCTTCTGATTAAGGATGGTGGAATGCAACATTCCTGATTCTTGATTCCCGACTATTCTTCAGCCACCCACTCTGCATCGTCACCGCTGTCCGATTCGGCGGCATCATCCAGGTCATTCTCGCCTGTAAGTAAGACATCGAGCTCAGCATCGATTTCAGAATCGACGCCGGAATCATTATCTTCCATGAGCACAGCCGGCGACGCGTCGGGCCCGCCATCCAACCCACTGCCGTCGTGGTTGCCGTCGAGTTGGCCATTGTGGCTGCCGTCGCCGCCGTCATCCACGCCGCGCACCAGGTCGGCATGATAGAGTACGGCCAGCGCCGCTACGCTGTCACCTTCGCCTAGATTGACGACGCGCACACCCCGTGTGGCGCGCCCGCGAATGCTGACGCCCTCTACGCGCGTGCGCAACACAATCCCGTTGCTCGTAATAACCGTGATCTGATCTTGCGGGTGGACGACACGCGCCGCCACAATGTGGCCAATTTCTTCAAGATAGGCGATATCCGTTGTCAGCACACCCTGAGTGTAACGACCTTTGGCAGTATATTCATCCAAAGGCACCCGTTTGCCCCAGCCATGCTGGTGCAGCACAAACAGTTCACCGCCCGGCTGCACAACCTCCAGGCTCATCACCTCATCGCCATCGAGCAGACGAATGGCCATCACACCGGCGGCGCTGCGAC
>JBBRBX010000102.1:0-19246 GCA_038205395.1 Caldilineales bacterium | reverse complement strand
GCGCCGACGATCAACGGCAGCGTTGCTTTGGCACCGGCCCAAAATTCCTGCCACTGGCCAGGTTGTGGAATGACTCCAGCCGCCCCCAGGCCCGGCTGCGCTTCCGCCGGCTGCACCGTGGGTTCGCAGCTCATAAAGCGGTTGCCTTGAAGAGTGCGCCTTGCAGTGTAAATGAATGGTCGTCCTCCACCTGTAGAAGCGACCGCACCTCGCTGGGTGCATGGTCCAGCAGACGGCGAATCATGGCTATGTCTTCCAGCGGCGTAGCAATGCGCTGCACCCAATCGTTAAAATCCAGCCGCAGCTTCCAGGTGAAAACAACTTCGGCGGCAAAGCCCTGCCCTGCCAGCATGGCCAACCAGCCGTCGATGCTGTGGTCGCGCACGTGGGAGCGGTCGCGAAGCAGTTCAATCGTCTGCAAGTGCGTATCGGCCGTGAAGTCATCATAGCTGACAATGTCACTCAACAAAAAGCAGCCTTCTGGACGCAGCAGGCGGCGGAACTCACTCAGCGCCTGCTGTGGTCGCGGCCAATGGTGGGCGCTGTAGCGCGAGACAACCAGATCGAATACGCCGTCTGCCAGCGACAGCGCCTCGACATCGTCTTGGCGGAAGCTGATGTTGTGCAGGTTACGCTCTTGCGCCAGCCGCTGCCCCTGCGCCAGCATCTCAGGCGAAAGATCGACGCTTGTCACTTCGGCCACATGCGGGGCAAAGGCTAGCCCTGTGTGGCCAGCGCCGCTGCCTGCATCCAAAACATGCTCGCTGCCGGTTACATGGGCTTGCGCCACCATCTGCACCAGGTCTTCGCCGCCGGCATGGACGCGGCTGGTGCGGTAGTTAGCAGCGACAGGGCTGAACTGCTGCGCAACCAGTGCTTTGATTGAAGGCTCATTCATAAATCGTCTCTTCCGTCTCTTTTTTCTTTGCTATGCTAATTGTGCTTCGCTCACAGCCACTGGGGTATAAACTGGGGACAACCAGCCCAGATAATTTTCTTCCTGGCCACGCACGACGCGAAAATAGAGATCGCGCAGCGCCTCGGTAATGGGTCCCATACGCCCGCTGCCGACAGGCCGGTGATCGACCGACGCAATTGAGGCAATCTGCACGCCTGTGCCGCAGAAGAACGCCTCGTCGGCGATATAGACTTCGCTGCGGTCAATATCGCGTTCCACCACCCGCAGGCCCAACTCCTGCTGTGCAAGATAGATTATGCTGCGGCGGGTGATGCCTTCGAGTACGTTTGAGTAGACAGGCGGGGTGATCAAAACATCATCGCGCACAATAAAGACATTCTCCGCACTGCCTTCGGACACATGGCCATCTTGTGTCAGCACCAGCGCCTCGTCAAAACCATTCAGCATTGCTTCACTTTTAATCAGAGCACTATTGACATAACTACCGGTTAGTTTGCCGCGCGCGGGAATCATCGTGTCATCTATGCGCCGCCAACTGCTGAAGCAAACCTTCGCTCCCTCCTCCGCCTGCAGATAGCGGCCAAAAGGCAGGCTAAAAATAGTTAGTTCATCGCGCAAGCCGTGCAGTCGCACGCCGATTCCTTCGTCGGCCTTATAAGCCAGCGGACGGATATAGCAGTCCTCACGGTATTCTTCACGGCGCAGCAGATCAAGGGTGATTTCCGCCAATTCTTCGACACTGTGCCCCAAGTCTGCCATCAACAGCTTGCCACTGTTTAAAAAACGGCGATAGTGATCCTGGATGCGGAAGATGTACAATTGTTCTTGTTCTTCGTTCCAGTACCCGCGCAAGCCGCCGAACCAACCTGTGCCGTAGTTCAGTGCGTGAGTCATTACGCTGATGCGCGCCTCTTCAATCGGGCGGATCGATCCTTCAAAATATGCATACTGTGGCATTCTTGCCTCCCTTTGCGGCGATGTTCGATGATGAGCACAAATTATAGTAGTTTGTACTTTACTAGCACAATCTCCGAATTACAAGGTTGCCGAGATCGAAGAGATAACGAATGTCCGCCGTCTGCCACCACAAATCAATGTTTTGTCACTTTGTGCTAGAATGGCACGCATGGAACCGCTAAGTGTCAGCAAACTGACCACACGCATTGTTGGGTTGTTTGAGCAGGACGAACTTCTGCGCGATCTATGGGTGACGGGCGAGGTGAGCAACTGGAAGCGCGCCGCCAGTGGGCATGTATACTTCCGGCTCAAAGACAGTGGCGCCACCATCAATGCCGTAATGTGGAAAGGCGCGGCGCAGGCGCAGAATTGGCTGCCGCGTGAGGGCGACCAAGTGCTGGCGCATGGCTATGTCGGCGTCTATCCCGACGGAGGGGCCTACCAGCTCTATGCCAACATTTTGCGCCCGGCCGGCAAAGGGCAATTGTATGCCCGCTTTGAACAGTTGAAGGCACAGTTGCAGGCGGCTGGGTTGTTTGACGCCGAACGCAAGCGTGCTCTGCCGGTAAAGCCCCAGCGCATCGGCGTGATCACAAGCCCGGATGCTGCCGCGCTGCGTGATATTCTGCGCGTGCTGTCGCTGCGTTGGCCGCTGGTGGAGGTCTGTATTTTTCCTTGCCTGGTGCAGGGTGGGGAAGCGCCCAATCAAATTGCCGCCGCCATTGTTGCCGCCAATCGCTATCATGGCGAAGTGGCCCCCATCGACCTGCTGATTCTAGCCCGCGGTGGCGGCAGCATTGAAGACCTATGGGGCTTTAACGATGAACGCGTCGCCTATGCCGTTGCCGCCAGCGGCCTGCCTGTTATCAGCGGCGTGGGCCACGAAACTGATTTTACAATTGCCGATTTTGTGGCGGACCTGCGCGCGCCTACGCCGTCGGCAGCGGCAGCCGCTGCCACGCCGGACCGCGCCGAAATGCTGGGCCAGTTGGCTGCGGTGGAACGTTCCCTACGCCAGCAGGCGTTGGATCGGCTGCTGCTTGAGCAGGGACAGCTAGCGCAGCTTAGCGCTCGCCTTCAGCGTGTTCATCCGGGCCGCCGTCTTGACCAGCGTATCCAAAGTGTAGACGACCGCCTACGCCGGCTGAACAGCGCTGTGCAGCGGCGGCTGCAGGGCCTTGCCGGGCAGCGCATTGGGACTGTACGGCGGCTGGATGCTCTCAGCCCGCAGCGTGTGCTGCAGCGCGGGTACAGCATCGTCTACAGCCAGGATGGACTGCTGATTGCTGGGCCGGACGATGCTGTTTCCGGTCAGCGGCTGCTGGTGCGCGCGGCCGGCGGCCAATACGAAGTCACAAAAGCAGGTTAGTCTTGGCCTGAATTTATATGCCACATGGCTGGGGAGAGGGAATTACAATGAAGCTACAAATCAAGTCGCGTGGGGCAATCTTGGCTGTACTCGTGGTGGCGGCTGCGCTGCTCAGTGGGTGCGGCATTCTGTTTGGCGGCGAACAGCAGGCGGAGGCGACGCCGACTCTGCCGCCGCGCACCATCGTGCCGACCTTTACGCCGACCCCGGTGCGGGAGGCCACAGCCACTCCCGAAGCGGTGGCCGTACAGCCCACCCAAGTTATTACCGTATCCGCGCCAACTGCCGCACCTGAAGTTGTGGCTCCCGAAGCTGCACTCAGTGGCACGCTCACCGGCACAGCGGCTGTCACCGGCACAGTGGCTGTCACAGGGACAGGAGTTGTGACGGCGCCGTCGAGTGTGGTGGCCGGCCCAGCCGTAACGCCAAGCCTCAAGATCGAAACCGAACTGATCAACGTACGCAGCGGTCCAGGCACCAATTATGGGCTGATCGGCAGCGCAAACCAAGGCGAACAATTTGAAATTAAGGGCCGCAACGACGATGCAAGCTGGTACTTAATTTGCTGCGTGAACGGCCAGCAGGGTTGGGTAAGCACTGAGTTGACCGATGAGGACAACGAAGAGTTGGCCCCCATTGTGTCCGCGCCGGCGCTGCCCACTGCGGCGCCAGTGGCCCAGGCTCCGCAGTCGGAGCCGACACAGCCCCCGGCTGCGGCAGCGCCGCCAGCCGAAGCGCCACCAGCCGACACGCCGGCCCCGGCTCCTGCACCGTCGGGCGACGAATGTGCAGGGATTGGGGGCGACGGCTGCAAGTTCAAACTGCGCGGCGGGCCTTCGTTTGCAGATAATGGCGGCGGTGAGCTTAAATTCCAGATTGCCTTTGTCCACAGCGGCATTGAGGGTGGCCAACCGCAAGGCAGCTACTTTGTATGGGTGGAAAAGGATGGGCAGAAGCTGCCGGTCTCAGACAGCGTGCGCAGTATCGCTCGCGACGCGCAGCAAGGCCCACAAGGCAAATACAACTACGAGTACAAAATTGGCCGCGATCAACTACCGGGCGGTAATGTGGCGGGCAATTATATCATCTGGGTGCTGGATGGCAACGGCGAGCGCGACAGCCAGACTTTCTCCTTTACAGTGCCTGAGGGCCAGGGAGAAGTGTGGATGGTGTTTGACCAGGCATAAAGGTCAAGCATAAAGAAGCATAAGACAGCGGGTCAAAACGCTGCACCCACGTACGCTTTGCGACGTGGGTGCAGCCGATGAAACGAGTCGGGTAGACACGCGGCTGGTTGGTCGCCTACTGCAAGCTGCCGCGCACCTGGGCGATCAACGGGTCGATTTCCTTGATCTTGGCGTACTCATCGTCCCAGAACGATTGATCGGCCATCCGTCGAATATAGGATTCCTCATAACCAAAGCGCGTCCATAAGTCCGTCTTCATCTGCTGCAAACGCTGCTGTTGGCTGGACTTGGTCAGATCGACGATCTCGCCCACGCTGGCCCCTAGGAACACGCCTTTAGCCCACATCTCTAGTTGATCGTCATCCGGCTTGCCGTGGTTGCGACCATATAGCGCCTGGCTGACCGACGGATAGCGGTCATACGAGTCGGTGGCGATGGTCACTACATTGTCTTCCGGCCCCAAGCCCAAATACTTGGCGGTTTTGATGGCGCCGACGATGTTGCAGATGCAGCTTGGCCCGAATTTGCCGTAAAGGTTGCAGGCCACGTCACTGGGAACCCCCAGCCGATCCACCAGCACATGAGTCCCGCTTTGCATGACTTCCATGCCGCGCACTGTGTCTTCGTCATGGATCAGCATCAACAGATCGGTGTTAAACACGTTGTGGATCAGCGTCACCATCTTATCGCCGATACCTTCGATGCGGTGCTGGCCCTGGCCGCCATCGTACAACGTCGGGCATTCACGCGGTTCAAGGGCGACAATTTTGGCATCGGGATAAATTGACTTGACATAATCTCCAGCTGCCAGCGTCCCGGCGCTGCCCGGTGCACTGGCAAAGGCAGCTACACGTCCATTGCCGACGCCTTTCACGGCTTCCGTGACAGCCGCGCCGGTGACGTGGCGGTGAAAGCGGTAGTTGGGCAGGAGTTCAAACTGGGCGAGGACGACATACCGTTCGTAGTTGCTGACATATTCTGCATGCGTCCGTTCCAGGGTTAGAATCACATCCGATTCAGTGCCCGGTGTGAGGTCAAGGCGGCCTTTATATTTTTGAATACGGTCGTAGCGTTCTTCGCTCATGTTGTCGGGCATCACAACGACAGCCTGGTATCCTTTGAGCAAGCTGACATAAGCCGTGCCGATGCCGAAGTTGCCTGTGCTGGGGCCAACTACTTCGCGATCGCCGGGGCGCAGATGATGCAGCGCCTCATTTTCGGCAAGGGTGGCGTAGGCCGGCCCCACCTTCATGCTGCCGCTGGGAAAGGTGCGGCCGGAGAGGACGACAATGTTGGCCTGCACCCCGGTGATCTCTTTGGGCAGCACGAGACAATCAGGGCTGTCGCCGGTGTTCTTCCAGTTAATGTTAAACAGGTTGATGGGATTCAACTCGTCTGTGCGCGCCTCGTTGGCTGCCTGGCGCAGTGTCGGCGGCAGCAAGAGCGGGTTGCGCATCTCCCCGTAGGTGGGGCCTGGTACAATTGCTTTTGTCATTTTTGTCTTTCCTGATGGTTTCTGGTGCAGTTTTATTTTGCGATTGTTTGTATTGGAATCTTGACGCTCAATTTCGGCTTTCGCTGTCTATCTCTTGTACATTCGTTTGGGGTTTATTGATGAGGTGATGCAATCTAGTCTACCTTTGTCTTGGCGGCGGCGCAAACTGTTTGGTGCAGACAAAACAATGCATCTGCCTGCCCGTTTGTTGCTTGCGCACCACACAATTGATGAAAGGCAACTTCGTTGGGAAAACTGGTCACTGTAGTGGGTAATTCCGGTGTCGGCAAAACGACATTGGTGCGGCGGCTTTGTGCGCTTGCACCTCTTCAGCCGGCATTGGAGCAGCACGATCAGCGCCCCTTTCAGCAGCTTTTTGCGGACAATTTGAGCCGTTATGCATTCGCCAACCAGATCGATTACCTGCTGCTGCGCGCCGAGCAGGAACAAGCGGTACGCAACAGCACGGCTGCTGCAATCCACGATGGCGGGCTTGATCTCGACTTTTATGGCTTTACTCGCCTTTTCCACCATAAGGGATATTTAACATCCGCCGAATATAGCATATGTGGAAGGCTGTACGCTGCCCTGCGCAGTTATCTCCCCCCGCCCGATCTTGTCGTCTATTTGGAAGCGCCGGTGGCGTTGGTTGCCGGACGTTATCAGGTGCGTCATCGCACGCTGGAGATTACACGCTTGGACGATCTGTCTCTCCTGGCTGTTTTAATCGATGATTGGATTGCAACCCTGCCGGTGGAGCGGCTCTTGCGGCTCGACGCATCCGCCCAGGATTTCGGCAGCAACGCCAACGTGGCTGTCATTGCACAGACCCTTGTGCAGCGCCTGGCTTTACAGCGTCCAGACCGGTAACGGTTTTTAGATTTAGCGTGGTGGCATCAGCCGCCGTCAACCAAGCGCCGCCTTTACTGCCGCCAGTGTCGGTTCAATCACGCGCACAGCCCCGGTGACTTGCATAGCGGCGTTGACATCTTTAAGACCGCTGCCGGTGTTGATGACTACGACGGTTTCGTCTGTCGCCACCAGACCTGACTTGACCGCTTGCTGCAGGCCGGCATAGGCAGCGGCGCCTGCAGGCTCGGCAAAGACGCCGCTCAAGCGTGCCAGGGGCAGGATTGCCTGCAGGATGGCTTCATCTTCCACCAGCACATAGGCGCCACCACTGTTGCGCACCGCGGCCAGCGCCTTGATTGGATCACGCGGGGCGTCTACGCTGATGCTGTCGGCGCGCGTGGTTGCATGCACAGGAGCGGGCAGTTCAGCACCGGCGCGCCAGGCGTCGTGCAGGGCGGCGCTCAATACGGACTGGACGCCATAGAGGCGAGGCATTCGTGTAATCCAGCCCAACGCCAGCAGATCCTGAAAGCCTTTGTGGACACCGCCTATAATGCAGCCGTCGCCCACCGACACAAAGACAGCGTCCGGTGCAGTGAAGCGCTCCGGTTTCTGCTCTGCCTGTTCCGCCAATTGCAGAGCAATTTCGTAAGAAACCGTCTTCTTGCCTTCCGTCATGTATGGGTTGTAGCCTGTACTGCGGTTGTACCAGCCAAATTCGCAGCAGGCTTCCATACACAGATCAAACGCGTCGTCGTAGGTGCCATTGATTGCCAAGACAGTGCTGCCGTACACGAGCAGTTGGGCAATTTTGGCCGCCGGCGCCGCCTTGGGTACAAAGATGACGCTGGCTTGTCCGGCGGCGGCGGCCAGCATGGCCAACGCCGCCGCAGCATTGCCGGTGCTGGCGGTAGCCACCACCGCCCGTTGTTCCTCCTGGGCGCGCGCTACGGCGATGGCCGAGGCGCGATCCTTAAACGAAGCGCTTGGGTTGCGGCCATCGTCCTTGACATACAAGTGCGCAACACCCACTGTCTCGCCCAGCCGGGGCGCATAGAGCAAGGGGGTGTTGCCTACCGGTAGTGGCGGCAGACTGCTGCGGCTGCGGATCGGCAGCAGCGGTGCAAAGCGGGCGATTGACCGGTCGTGGTCTGCGGCAATGGCGCCAGGTGATGTAGTGGCGGCAATGGCGTTGTAATCATAGACTACATCCAGTGTACCCAGATCGCTGCCGCTGTTGGGGCGGCAGTCGCAGACGTAATCAATGCTTCCGGCCGCATATGTGCGTCCGCAGCGTAAGCAGTGCAGGTGAAGTATATGTGACACGGTAATATCTCCCAGTGATCAGGATGAAGTTTGCAGAAGACGTCTTATCGGGAAGCTGCTGTCTGAAAACAGAAGCATAACTTGCCAAACTGAAAGTAATCTGCAAAGTCTACTGTATTTATCTTGATGTATGCTACCATTGGTTATCCTACTGGTTATCCTACCGCATCGTTCCGATTGCGCCAACGAATGCTGATGCGTGGCTGAGGGGAAGCAGGTTGGCTGACAATGGACTTTTTAGCAATCATATGCCATAATTCATGCCGTAAATTCTGTATGGCAGGAGGGTGTGGGGATGGAGCAAGCAGAACGGTATCCCAGCTATGTTGTGTCGGTGGCCAGTGCCCTGAGCGCGTCAAGTAAGCCGCTTACGGTTGATGCGCTTGTGGATAAAGTACGCGGGCAGCGGCCCGTCGGCAAAGGGGTGCGCAGCGCTGTGTATCGCGCACTCAAACAACTTTATCAGGCTGTTCCACTGGGCGATGGGCATTATGGCTGGTTGACCCATTTGTTACAGAACAATATGTTTCGCCATCCGCTGTCGGCGGAAGAGGCGCGTCGTGGATTTCTTTTACTCGACGAGTTGGAACATGCGGTCTTTTTCCCGCAGTTCTTTCAAACACACCGGCCCGACAGTCGCAATTTGAAGATTGAATTGTTTGGTGGCCCGGTGTTGGCGTGTGAAGCTGCCATCGAGCGGCGCACGTGGTCGCTGCGTTTGGGCGCCCCTTTTGTTGAGTGGATTGACGAGCAGGGTGGTCAGGGACACGACAACATCATCATTATGGTGATGGATGCAGCGGCGGGCCATTACGTGCTGCGCCTGCAGCCGCGCGAGATGCGTGACGAAGCGATGATTCGCGATCGCAACTTGCTTGTTGCCATGGCAGCGGAAGAATTGGTTGCGGATAAACGGCGCGCAGGCCAATCGGTGCCGACGTGGGAATTGGCGGCGCTTCTGATCGCGCGCGCGCTCTTCACTGATTCCACGCCTCCTGATGATCTCCACCTGGTGCTGCAGCGTCATAGTATGTTGGCGCTGCTCAATGGCAAGGGCTATGTGGTAAAAGATGTGCACGAAGCCGGCGGCAGCCGGGCTGCGGCGCGCTCCGCTTCTTCCTCCAGCCTGGATGATGCCGGCAGTTTAGCATTTTGGGGGCCGCAAAGCGACAGCGAGGGTGAAATGGAATTTGGACCTGAAGACTTCGACGATGCAGAAGGCGATTCCTGTCAAGACTATGAAGAATACCTGGCGCAGCTTGCCGAGTCCGGACAGCTCAGCACGCCCCTCTCGCACAGCGACTACCATCTGCTTGAGGCTGAGTTGGAGATGTTGATCAGCCTGGAACAGGAATTCGGTTACTTGATGCCGGAACAGGGGGTGCGTGTCACCGAACTGTCCGGACGGCTGTTCATCGATCCGGACGTCTTGCGCAACAGCGAGCAGGATCCATTTGACGACAGTGATATGGACGGGCCGCTCTTTTGGCAAAACTAACGCCGCATGTATTGCTTAGCATTCTGGAACGACCGCAGGCACAGCGCAGGTGGTCGTTTTTGTATACAAAGTTATAACCAAACGCTATGAACAAACCTGTTAACTGTCGTTACTTTTACGGCGATTATTTTCGTGGTAAGGAAAAGGAGGAGTGCCGGCTATTGGCGGCAAGCCCAGACAACCAACGGCTATGGAAACGCAGCCACTGTAATTCATGTCCGGTGCCTGCCATCTTGATTGCCAGCAGCAGCCGCGAACTGGTGTTGGAGGCCAAGATTGAGCGCAAGTTCTTGCGTGAGCAAGTTGAGGTAACGTTTGCCGTCTGTGCTAAGCATATGTTGGAATTATCCGACCCCTTGTACTGCCCTCAATGTGCAGCGGAGGCAAACGGCTTGGACGAATAAACCTCGCACCGCCGGCGTGGGCGCCGCCAGTGTAGATCGTAGAGCAAGTGCGTTACAGTCGACAGTTCCTCACCTTCCAAGTCTGCTAAGATGTCAGTGGGCCGATCCAGTCTAGATCGGCAGTGCACAAAGGAGAGAAGGCTGTGAACAGGACCTTTGTTTTGAGTGGTGGCGGTGCCTTGGGCGCCATGCAGGTTGGCGCACTGCGTTCACTCCTGGAACACGATATTTTACCAAACACGCTGGTGGGTTGTTCAGTGGGGGCGCTCAACGCCGCACACCTGGCGCGCGAGGTCAGCCTGGCGCAGCTTGATTATGTGGCCGGTATCTGGCGTCAAGTGAGCCGGCGCATTGTCTATCCTGGAGGCCGCATGAACATCCTCTGGCGCATCGCCACTGGCCAGGATAGCTTGCACGACAACCGCCATTTTTACGAATTTTTGCAAGAGAGTGGCTGCACGCCTGCACTCACCTTCGGCGCCGTCAGCGGTGCACATCTTTTTGTCACAGCGACCAACCTGCGCACCGGCCGTATGCACGTCTTTGGCGATGATCCCAACGATCGGCTGCTCGACTCCTTGATGGCCAGCACAGCGTTGACGCCGCTGCATCCGCCATGGGAAGTAAATGGCGAACGCTACGTTGACGGCGGCACGGTGACACCACTGCCACTGCGGGTGGCAATCGAGCGCGGGGCAACTGACATCTGGGGGCTCCATTTGTCGGATGAGCCGCCGCGAGAGGCCAAAGCAGGGCGAGCAACCAACGCGGATTCCGTTGTACAAACCGTGCATGGTGTGGCAGGCCATATCAGCAAAGCGGTGGACACTATGTTGCGCTTGCAGGTCGAGCATGATTTGCATCTCGTCAGCGGTGAGCCGCGCATTAAGTTTCATCACATCACCTTGGCTGCGCCCTACCATATTGATCCTACTGATTTCAGCCATTCAGAAGACTTGGTTACAGCGGGCTACAAACAGATGAACGACTATCTGGAGCAGCCGGAACCCGTCGTCTCTATTAACCGCTCCCGGCCTGCCGTCGCTTGGTGGCAAACCATGTGGGGGCGCTGGCAAGCTTCCTGATGTTTGGATACAGGCGTCTTGTTGCGCTATAATTTTGCTTGAGGGGAGCTCGAGGAACCGGGCTGAGAGGGTGGCCAATCCGTCACCGACCCACCGACCTGATCTGGGTAATGCCAGCGTAGGGAAATCACGGTTGATTACAACTTTGGTGCACACTATGCAGGCTTTGCCGTTTCAGGCAGAGGCTGCGTTTTTTATTGGCGCAGAATTGTGGATGCAGTCATAATCGAGCGAATCAGGAGAATGAATATGTGTCAATGGTTTGCAGCAAAGTTTATCGCAATTGCTGTGGTTATGGCGGCAGCGATGGTGTTGGCAGGTTGCCGGTCCGTCCAGACCCCCACACCCACTGCCGCAGAGAGCGTCGCGGGCGGGCCTGCCATGGCGGGGCCTGCCGTCACGCTTGTCGTAGCGACGCATGATTCGTTTGCCGTAAGCGAGCCGGTTGTGCAAGCTTTTGAGCAGGCCAACAATGTCAAACTTCAGGTGCTTACGCTCGGTGATGCCGGCGCTGCGCTCAATAAGGTGATCCTCAGCAAGGATGCGCCGCTGGCCGACGTCTTTTTTGGCGTCGACAACACCTTTCTCAGCCGCGCCCTCAATGCCGATATTTTTGAACCGTATGCTGCTGCCGGCATCGACGCTGTTTCCGCAGATTTGCGCCTGACATCCGGCGACCAGTTGACGCCGATTGACTTTGGCTTTGTCAATCTCAATGCCGACGCCGCCTGGTTCGAAGCCAAGAAACTGCCCCTGCCGGTCAGTCTGGACGATCTGGCCAAACCCGCCTATAAGGGCTTGCTGGTTGTTCCCAGTCCGGCCACCTCGTCGCCTGGCCTGGCCTTTCTGTTGGCGACTATCGCTCATTTTGGCGAAGATGGCTATCTGGACTTCTGGCGAGCTTTGGCCGCCAATGATGTGTTGATTACCGACGGCTGGAGCGATGCCTACTTCCAGCAGTTTACAGTTGGTTCGGCGGGTGCAGGCAGCCGGCCTCTGGTCGTCAGTTATTCCAGCAGCCCGCCTGCTGATGTTGTCTATGCCACTGACGGCCGCACTGCGCCGGCCAGCATCAATCTGAATCTGCCCGGCGGTTCATTCCGCCAAGTGGAATTTGCCGGTGTGCTGCGCGGCGCCCGCCAGCCGGAACTGGCGCGGCGTTTTATCGACTACATGCTGAGCATCCCCTTTCAGGAAGATATTCCTTTACAGATGTTTGTTTATCCCGTTAATCCTGCAGCCACTCTGCCCGATCTTTTTACCCAATTTGCATCGCCCCCGGCTGCTCCGATGGTGCTTGATCCCGCTGCCATTGAGGCCAATCGCGAGCGCTGGGTGCAGGCGTGGAGCGACGCTGTGCTGCGATGACCATGCCATCTGACCGGCTGCGGGCGCTGGCCTTGGGCCTGTTGTTCTTGCTGCCGCCGGCGTTTTTGATTTTTTTCTATCTCTATCCACTGCTGAGTATCTTGCGCGTCAGTTTTGTGACGGACAATCTGAGCGCCGGTAGTCTTGCGACTGCCGGCGCCGTGCTGCTGCAAGCTTCCTTTTGGCAACTTGTCTGGTTTACGACCTGGCAGGCGGCGCTCTCTACGCTGCTCAGTATATTGGCAGGACTGCCAATGGCCTATGTGTTTGCCAATTATTCTTTTCGCGGCAAGACGATCCTGCATGCCCTGTTGACTATCCCGTTTGTCATGCCGACAGTTGTCGTTGCCTCGGCTTTTCTGGCGCTGCTGGGGCGCAACGGTCTGCTCAACCAGGCGCTGCTGCGGCTGTTCGGTGCGGCTGCGCCATCGCTGCAGTTGGAACAGACGTTGGTGCTGATCCTCATGGCGCATGTTTTCTTTAATGTCAGCGTGATCATCCGCTCGGTCGGTGGCTTCTGGAGCACGCTTAACCCGCATCTGGTTGAATCTGCTGCCCTCTTGGGGGCGCCGCCTTGGCGCCGCTTTTGGACCATCACGCTGCCGCTGCTGCTGCCCAGCCTGCTGGCCGCCAGCCTGCTCGTCTTTCTCTTCTGCTTTACCAGCTTTGGCGTCATTTTGATCCTGGGCGGGCCGACCTTTGCCACCCTGGAGGTGGAGATTTACCGGCAGGCGGTCGATTACTTCAATCTGCCCGTGGCGGCCATCTTGACGCTGGCGCAGATGGCTGTGACCTTTACGATTATGGTTGTCTATACCCGGATGCAGGCGCGCACCAGCCGCAGCTTGCGCTTGCCTGCCGGCGTCAAGCCGGCCAGACGCCCCCGCACCTGGCAGCAGCGGTCAGTGATTGCGTTCTGCGTAGGCATCACCATGATCGGGCTGCTGACGCCGCTTGCGGCGCTGGCCTGGCGCAGCGTTACGCTGGAGGGTGACTTTACACTGCGGTACTACCTGGCCCTGGGCCAGAATCCGCGCCAGAGCGCTTTTTTTGTGCCGCCGATTGCCGCAGTGGGCAACTCGCTGCTGTATGCCACGGCTACATTGGCGATCAGCTTGCCGCTGGGCATCATCGCTGCTTATATGCTGGTGCGCCCGCACTGGCGCTGGGGGAAGCTTCTCGATCCGCTGCTGCTGCTGCCATTGGGCACATCTGCCGTCACACTGGGTTTTGGCTTTATTGTGGCTTTGGGGTCGCTGCGCACATCGTTGTGGCTCGTGCCGGTTGCCCACAGCTTGATCGCGCTTCCCTTTGTTGTGCGCACGCTGCTGCCTTCCTTGCGTGCGCTCGACCAGCGCCTGCGCGAGGCGGCGGCTACCTTGGGCGCGTCGCCGCTGCGCGTCTGGCGCTTGATCGACTTGCCGCTGTTGTGGCGACCTATCCTGGTGGCGGCGGTCTTTGCGTTTGCCATCAGCCTCGGCGAATTCGGCGCCACCCTGCTGATTGCCCAACCTGACCGGCCCACTATGCCGATGGTGATCTACCGGGCGCTGGGCCAGCCCGGCGCCTTGAACTATGGCCAGGCATTAGCCATGAGCACAATTCTCATGCTGGTGACTGCCGCCGTGCTGCTGATCATCGAGCGTTTCCGTTTGGACGCCAACGAGGAGTTCTGACCGCTGATGCTGACTGTAGAAAATATTGCCAAGTCGTTTGCGCCCGGCGTGCGTGTACTGAACGACGTCTCAACACAGATGAATGATGGTGAAGTTGCTTGTCTATTGGGTCCTAGTGGCTGTGGCAAGACCACACTGCTGCGCATTATTGCCGGCTTGGAGACGCCCGACAGTGGGCGTGTGCTGTTCAACGGGGAGGATCTCGTGGGGCAGCCGGTGTATTTGCGCCGCTTTGGCTATATGTTTCAAGACTATGCGCTTTTTCCGCACATGAACGTGGCCGCCAACATTGCGTTTGGTTTGCGGATGGCGGGCTGGAATGCGGGCCGCCGGCAACGGCGTGTCGATGAAATGCTGGCCTTGGTCAATCTGGTAGGCTACCAGCGGCGGTCGGTGGATGAATTGAGCGGCGGCGAACAGCAGCGGGTGGCGCTGGCGCGCACGCTGGCCCCCTCACCCCGCCTGCTGCTGCTCGACGAGCCGCTCGCCAACCTGGATCGCCTGCTGCGCGAGGAACTGGTGGACGAACTGCGCGGCATCCTGAAACAGGTCGAAGTGACAACCATCTTTGTCACGCATGACCAGGCGGAAGCCTTTGCGTTGGCTGATCATGTGGTGGTCATGCGCGCCGGACGCGTTGAACAGGAGGGGGCGCCGCAGGAAGTATATCGGCTGCCTGCCAATATCTTTGTCGCCAGCTTTTTGGGTTTTCACAACCTGCTGCCAGGGACTGTGGCAGATGATGGGCTGTCGGCCGAGACAGTTCTGGGTCGTCTGCCGTTGGCTGCGCCACAGCCCTCAGCACTACAGCCTCCAGCACCACCGTCCCCGGCATTGGCGGCACCCGCATACTGCGTTTTGATTCGACCGGATGCTGCGCTGCTGACCTGGACAGCCGGCGCTGCGCCGCTGGTGGAGTTGGCCGGCCAGGTGGTCGCCGCTTCCTTTCGCGGCGGCGTCTATCGCATTCAATTCGCCCCTGAAAACCCCGGCGCCCCGATTCTTCAGTTTGACTTGGCGACGCACAACGAACGCCTGTGGCCGCAGGCGGGTCAGCACATCCGACTGGCGTTGGATCCGGTCGGAATTCTTTTGGTGCGCGCAAACGGCGCTGCTGCCGCACTTGCCGGATAGGATGTAAAATATCAGGCAACCGCTGCGGCTGTGCTTCCCACTCGCCTATGCGCACTGTTTTCTAAAATAAATAGCACCACCAGCAGCGCCAGCCAATCGGATATAGAGGCAAAACGGTCGCTTCCAGTCAGGGTTATCGCATGAAAGATGAAGGTGACATAATAGGCCAAAATAAAGCCCCATACTGCCCGCTGTGGATAAGTAAATGCAGAGCAGTTGTGGCAAAGCGTCATAAACCCAAAAGCGAACGAAGCAACTACAAACGCTATGACTAGGGCAGGGCGAACAATTAGCAAATAGAATATGCCTGCGCGACTCCAAATTTGCGTCCAAATACTTGGCTGTGTAATCGGAATATAATCCATCCATTGAGTAACAGTAGGGACGGCACGTACAACGTCCGTCGGGTCAGCCACCAGATGCTGGAACCACCACGCAACCGCTGCACGATCATCGAGAGGCACATTCCCTTGCGCGTAAATGCCGGCGTAATCAAATGCAGATATAACTAGGGCATACAAATGCCGATTAGGATGGGTGCTGATTTGTTCCGCCAAAACGGCGGTTGCAATTGTTTCCGCTTCGACAGTGCGAAATTGCGAGTTGAATTTGTCAAGCCAGGCATAATCGAGTTCGGCGAAGCCATCCGCGTATTGTTGGAACAGCGGTAAAGATGTATCCATCGTGTGGCTCATATTTTTCCACATCAACAGGCTGCGCGCGCTATGCTCAGATAGCGAGATGTTGTTATAGATGGCATAGTTGCGCCATAGCCACGGGCCTAGCACTACAGTTAAACCCAGAAACAGTGGCAGGAGTACAGGCGCTATAGCGCCTAGAAGCTTCGAATCCGGTTGCCGCCAGGCAACTGCCATCCAGTAGGCGGCAATCACTGTCAACAAGGTGAAACCATAGGGCAACAGGTTGACACGCACGAGAACGCTGAAGCCCAGCAATGCAGCAGTGACGAAGCCAAGCCACAGGGACGGCGGCTGACGCCAGCAATATACGACAGCCGTCGTAAACAACAGCATGAAGAATATGGAAAGCGCTTCGGTCATGAGCGCGTGCTCAAACAGCAGATAGACGGGATTGAAAACAAAAAATAGAGCCAGCCCTTCGGCGACCAACTGTGAGTGCAGCAGACGGCCAATCTTCCACCCCAGCGCTACACACAAAACTCCGACAAAACTTTGCACCAAGACGAGCAAATCGCTGCGCACACCGATGAGCGGGTACATGGTGGCCAGAAATAATGGGTAGCCGGGCATACGCACATCGCGCAGGGAGTCGCTATTGAAGTCAAGATGTTTATATATTTCGACGCCGCTGTGAATATAATCCGGTGAATCAAGGGTGACGAGAAGAGGGAAATGCGTAGCCAATACAAGCCGCAGTGCCACAGCCAACAAAAGATATAGCAGCACTCGTGCACGCGCATGGAACATGAGGGCCGGTTATGGCTTCTCGATGCGGTCGTAGGCGTTCAGCCAGACCAGCCGCTCCAGCGTCAGCACACCGCGCCACTCGCGCTCTGCCTGCGGCCAGGCTGCAGGGTGCTCTCCCATCCATGACCAGGCAGGCGACCAGGAGCCGTCGGCAGCCTGGTTGTCGATCACAAAGTCAAGGTTCTGCGGCAGGAGGTGCGCCAATGGGGTTCCCATGGGGGCGATATGGTTGGGCGCGACCTGCAGCGGCATCAACACGTATCCGGACCAGGTGGCCGGGTCGGTGGCCACGGCGGTTTCCGCCATGCGAAGAAGCCAGCGCTGCAGCGCCACAGCCGCTTCGCCCGGCAAGCCAGGCGAATCCACCAACCGTTGGCAGGCGAGAAACTCGTTGCTCGACAGATTATCTGTATGCTCCAGCAGGCCGGCCATCACCACCGGCGTCAGCAATTCGCGCAGCGCCACTGTCTGTACATCATTTTCGTCGGCAAACTCATACAGATAACCCAGCACTTCCGCCCGCGGGTTGATGGCAAAGCGGGCAAAGCGATCTGCTAGCCCCTCTTGGCTCCACCACGGCGCATGGGGCGATTCGTCAGCCTGGGCCGGAGCCAACGGCCATGATTCTAGATTCGGATCGTAAGTGGACATCAGAAAGGCGACGGCGCCGCTCGCCAGCGGGTGGAGGGCAGGCGTGTGCAGCATTCGCAGATGCTGCAGCGCCGTGGTTGTTGCCAGCACAGAGGAGACAGGTGTACGCAAATCAGGCTCCAGCGCCTGGCCAAAGCCGCCATCGGCATTTTGGAACTGAGCCAGTTGGCTGTATATACTGTCGGCGTCGCCTCCTTCAAATCGATAGCGAAAGATGGCGGCTTCTAGGGGGCGTGCGTCTTCCAGTAAAAACGCGCTCGCCTGCGCAAATCGCTCGCTCGACAAAAGTTTGGTCATTCTGCTCTCCTCTTCATCCACTCTTCACGCAAGATGGCGTAAATATATTCATCCGCCCACTCACCCTTAAACCAGAGGTTTTTGCGGTGGTGTGCCTCGCGCCGCATCCCCAAGCTTTCCATCAGCCCCCACGACGCAGTATTGCGCGGATCGCAGTCGGCGCTGACTCGCTGCAGCCCCATCACGCCAAAAAAGTGGTCGAAAACAGCGCTGATGATCTCGCTGGCGTAGCCGTGGCGCTGGTGAGCGCGGGCAATCGTAAAGCCGATCACAGCCTGGCGCTGGTCGTGACGCTGCAGTTTGATAGCCAGATCGCCCACCAATTGATTGGAAGCGCGCAGGGCGATCGCCGCCTGAATCCACTCGCCGGGGCCGCCAAAGGGTTGGGTTTTATATTCAGTGATAAGCGCCTTGGCTTCGGCCAGTGAACAGCGCTCCCAGCTTTGGTAGCGCGCAACTTCGGGATCATTGCGGTAGGCGGCCAGCGCCTGGGCATCACTGTCGATAAAGCGGCGCAAAATAAGCCGCTCGCTGGTCAGTGGAAACATAAAACGCACCTGACTGTTAGCTGCTGATGTTGTGTCTGTGAAAATGGCAAAAAAGATACTGCTGGTTGCTTTCCCATGGCGTCACATGTGTCTTGCATTGGCTGCGCACCAGGTGAAAACCGGCTCCAAACACAGCGCACACTTGTTCCGGCGTATAGCGAACCACATCCAGATCGGAGCAGCGCTGTGGTCCATCTTCGGCAAACGTGGCTATGATCACATGGCCACCGGGCTTGAGCGCTGCCCGCACCGCCGTTATATAGCGCTCCTGGTCGGCTGCAGTGGATAAAAAATGAAAAACGGCCCGGTCATGCCACAGCAGAAAACGCTGTGGCAGCGCCACCTGCAGGATATCGGCCTCGATCCAGGTTACGTCTGCGGCCCTTGCGCCCAACCGAGCTTGCGCCGCCGCCAGTCCACTGCCTGCTATGTCCAGCACCGTCACGTCAAGATACCCTTGCTCCAGTAAATGGTCAACTAACGTGGACGCGCCCCCGCCCACATCGATCAGCGCCGCGCTGTAAGGCAGGGCCGCATCTGCCACCATCTCAAGCGACAATTGCGGCGCCGTTTGATGCCAGGCGAGTTGTTCCGGACTTCTGCTCTGGTATATTTTCTCCCAGTGCGCCTTGCGGTTCATGTCTATACCTCACGAGGTCATAGGCTGCGCTTTATCAAAGGTCTGAAAGCGTAAGGTCAAAAGCGAATCCAGCGCCTTTTTGTGGGTGGTATGCGCCTGGTTCAAACAATCGAGGATGGCGGTTTTGAAGGCTGGGAAGTCGGCGTAGTACTGGGAGTACAGGCTCTCTTTCTTGACGAACTTCCATAGCCGTTCAATCAGGTTGAGATTGGGCGAGTAGGGTGGCAGAAAGCAGAGTTCAATCTGTAAGCTGGCCGCGGCAGCTTGTACCAGGCCACATTTTTGGTAGCGAGCATTATCCAGGAACAGCGTAATCGGCACGTCGAGCTGCAAGGCGGCCAGTTTATGGAGAAGTTCACAAACACTGGCCGCGTTGATGTAGCTGTCATTGC
>JBBRBX010000101.1:0-20837 GCA_038205395.1 Caldilineales bacterium | reverse complement strand
TTTCCTTCCGGTCTCCGCGGGGGCGGCCCCCCGCCCTTTTTGTGGTTTGTTTTTTTTTTTTTTTTCCAAAATTTTTATATTTTTCTATAAAAAAAACCCCCCCCTGCCGCTGGGCCGCCACCTGACTGCTTGCTTGACTGTCCAAAAGGAGAAAAGCGCCGCATGTTCTTTAGAAGATACCTTATCCCGCGGCTGATTCAATATGCTCTGGTCATTGCCATAGGCATCACGGCCGTCTTTTTCATTCCGCGCATGCTGCCCAACGATCCGGTCATGCGCACGATTTCCGAATTGCGCGCACGCGGCTCCTATTTGGAACCCGGCGCCATGGACAAAATTATTGCCGACATGACCCAGATGTATGGGCTGGAAGGATCGACGCTCGAACAATACGGCGCCTTCTGGACACGGTTGCTGCGCGGCGATCTCGGCGTCTCCTTCTTTCAGTTCCCCACACCGGTCAATGCGTTGATTGCCACAGCCCTGCCGTGGACGGCGGGTCTGCTGCTCTCGACCACGATTCTCTCCTGGGTGCTGGGCAATATCCTCGGTGGCTTTGCCGGCTACTTCTCCCACAAACGCTGGTCGCGCACGCTCGACGCCGTGGCCATGGTGATTCGCCCCCTGCCCTACTACATTTTCGCCTTTGCCCTGCTTCTGCTGCTGACCTACGTCGTGCGCTGGTTTCCCATTTCGGGTGGCGCAGGCATCGGCCATCAGCCCGGCTTCAACCTACCCTATATCCGTGATGTGCTCTGGCACTCCTTCCTGCCCGCGCTGTCGATCACCATCTTGGGTACGGCAGCCTGGTTCCAGACCATGAAGCTGGTGGTGCAGAATGTCAACTCCGAAAATTTTGTCCAGTATGCCAAGCTGGGCGGGGTGGAAGAAAGCAGGATTGTCTCCCGCTATGTGATCCGCAACGCGCTGCTGCCCCAGATCACCGGGCTGGGCCTGTCGCTCGGTCTGATTTTCAGCGGCGCCTTGATCACGGAAATTGTCTTCTCTTATCCGGGCCTGGGCACGCTGCTGTACAACGCCATCATCAACGGCGACTACAACCTGATCATGGGCATCACCGTGTTCTCGATTGTGGCCATTACCACGGCTGTACTGATCGTGGATCTGCTCTACCCTCTCTTTGACCCGCGCATCCGGTACATGTAGCAAGGAGTGCAGACAGCGTGAAACTGTTTCAAGACTTACTCAGAGATTATAAGTTTGCCTGGGGCTTCTCCGTCCTGTGCCTGCTGGTCATATTTGCGTCCCTTTCCTTCTTTTCTCCCTACGACCCCACACTGTGGGGTGTCGTGCCGCGCGATATGCAGCCGTCGGCAGAGCACTGGCTCGGCACCGACTCCAATGGCCAGGATGTTTTCTGGATGGCCTCGTTTGCGGTGCGCAACTCGCTGACGATTGCCATCATCGCAGGCGTCGTGTCGCGCATCATCGCCGTAATTGTCGGCATGGTTGCCGGCTATAAGGGCGGCATGACGGACCGGGTGCTGATGTTCTTCAGCGACAGCCTGCTGGTCATCCCCCTCTTTCTGATTATCGTCATGCTGGCCATGCTGATCCGCGACAGCATGAATCTGGTGACGCTGGGCCTGCTGCTGGCCTGCTTTGGCTGGGCCTGGGACGCGCGCCTGATCCGGTCGCAGATCCTAAGCCTGCGCGAGCGGGACTTTACGCAGACTGCTGTGCTTTCGGGCACCGGTACGCTGCGGCTGGTGCTCAATGAGTACATGCCTTACGCCACCCCGCTGATCTTCTCTACGCTGATCAACAACATGGCCTGGGCTATCGGCCTGGAGATCACACTGGCCATTCTTGGCCTGATCGATCTGTCGATCCCGACATTGGGCACGATGCTCTACTGGGCCATCAGCTATCAGGCCATTCTGCTGGGCCGCTGGTGGTGGCTGCTGACGCCGGTGATTCTATCCGTCCTGCTGTTTGTCGCCCTCTACTGGCTCTCGGTCAGCATCAGCGAATATCTGGATCCGCGCACCCGCATCCAGCGTGTGGGAGTAAGTTGAGCACATGAACAATACAATTCTCAAAACCGAAGCACTGCAGGCCTTTTATGTGCTCGACCTTTACGGCAAATCCAAGGTCGTCAAAGCGGTCAATGACGTCGATCTCGCCATTCAAGAAGATGAAATTTATGGGATCGCCGGCGAGAGCGGCTGCGGCAAATCCACCCTGCTCAAGACGCTGGCGGCAGCAACCGAACCGCCGCTGCGCGTGGTCTCAGGCCGCGTTTGCTACCGGATTGATGGCGTTGACGTGGACGTAGCCACGCTCAGCCCCGAAGCCAAGCGCAAGCTGCGGCTGGAATATATCGCCTATGTGCCGCAGGGTTCGATGAGCGTACTCAACCCTGTCGCCAAAATCAAAGAGACCTACCGCGATTTTGTCGAAAGCCATGTTGGCGGCCAGTCCAAGGTGGATGCCTTTGACCTGGCGCGGCGGCATATCATTGAACTGGGGTTGCCGCCCAAGGTGCTGGACGCCTATCCGCACCAGTTATCCGGCGGCATGCGCCAGCGCGTGACCATTGCCTTAGCCACGCTGCTCAGCCCGCGCATTATCATCGGCGACGAGCCAACCACGGCCCTCGATGTGGTCGTCCAGCGCGGTGTGGTGCAGTTGCTCAAGGACGTGCAGCGCAATCTGCGCAACACGATTATTTTGGTGACGCATGACATGGGTGTCCACGCCAACATCGCGGACCGCATCGGCATTATGTATGCCGGAAAAATTGTTGAGCAGGCGCCCACTGACAAAATCTTCGGCGAGCCTGCTCACCCGTATACGCAGTATCTGATCAATTCGCTGCCCAAGTTTGGCGACAAGAGCACGCGCGAGAGTGTGCCCGGCAGCCCGCCCTCGCTGGCGAATCTGCCCAGCGGCTGCCCGTTCCACCCGCGTTGCCCGCACGTGATGGAGGTCTGCAAGCAGCAGATGCCGGGCTTCACCCAACTTGCGCCCACCCACAAGGTTGCCTGCTGGCTGTTTGGAGAAGGGGAAAATGGAAAAACTGCTTGAGGTCGAAGGGCTGACAAAAGTCTTCTCCAGCGGAAGCCTGCTCTCACGCGTGAGAATTACGGCAGTCGATAACATTTCGTTTCACATTGCGCCCGCCGAGATTTTCGCCCTGGCCGGCGAAAGCGGCTGCGGCAAGACGACCACGGCCCGCATCATCATGGGTTTTGAACATCCGACTGCCGGCACGATTATCCACAGCGGCAAAAAAGAAGCCAAAAACGAAAAAGTCTGGTTTTTAGAGGGCATCCAAGCCATCTTCCAAGACCCCTTTGGCACCTTTAACCCGCTGCGCACCGTGGACCGCTACTTTTTTGAGACGGTTACGAACTACAAGCTGGCCAAAAATCGCAGCGACGCGGTTGCGCTGATCGACCGCAAGCTGCGCTCCGTCGGCCTCTCGTTCGAAGAGTTTGCCGGCAAATATCCCAGCGAATTCTCCGGCGGCCAACTGCAGCGCATCTCCATCGCCCGCGCCCTGCTGACGGACCCTAAGCTGCTGATCGCTGACGAACCGGTTTCGATGGTCGATGCCTCGCTGCGCATGTCCATCGTCAACCTCTTCAAGCAGCTCAAGGAAGAGACGGGCGTGAGCGTGCTCTATATTACACACGACCTGGCGACGGCCTACTATATGAGCGACCGCATCGCCATCATGTTCCGCGGCGATATTGTCGAGATGGGCACGGTGGAAGAGGTGCTGATGAAGCCCCGTCATCCGTACACGCAACTGCTGCGCGAGTCGATCCCCGAAGCGGACCCCAGCCGGCGCTGGAGCGGCGAGATCAGACTGTCCGACACGGAGCAGGATGAATATCTCAAGCAGGGCTGCCGCTTTGCCGGCCGCTGCCCGCTGGTCATGGACATCTGCCGGCAGGCGCCGCCGCCCGATTATTATGTCGAAGGTGTGCTCGTCAAATGCTATAAGTACAGTGAAAACAGTGATGGAGCACCTGTGCCTGCCGTATAGCGTTCAAGCGCCGGACGGCGGAGCTATAGTAACCAACCCGAACATGCAAACAGACAAAGGTCGCAGCATAATGGCTATATCCGCAACCGACACCCCGCTTTATCTTGACCATCAACAGCCGACCGCTGCGCGCGTGGCCGACCTGGTCGCGCGCATGACGCTTGCCGAGAAGCTGGAGCAACTGCTTTTCAACGCGCCCGCCATTCCCCACCTCAATATCCCGGCCTACAACTGGTGGGGCGAGGCACTGCATGGCATCGCCCGCAACGGACGCGCCACGGTTTTCCCGCAGGCCATCGGTATGGCGGCCACCTGGAATCCTGATCTGATCGAACAGGTCGCCTCCGCCATCGGCGATGAGGGCCGCGCCAAGTATCACGCCACGCTGCGCCGCTACGGCGAAACCGGCCACTATCAGGGTCTGACCTTCTGGTCCCCCAATGTCAACATTTTCCGCGACCCGCGCTGGGGCCGAGGCCAGGAAACGTGGGGCGAAGACCCCCATCTGACCGGTGAGATGGGCACGGCCTTTGTGCGCGGGCTGCAAGGTGATGACCCGCACTATCTCAAAGCGGCCGCCTGCGCCAAGCACTATGCCGTCCACAGCGGCCCCGAAAACAAGCGCCACGAGTTCGACGCCCACGTTTCGCTGCGCGACCTCTACACTACCTATCTGCCCGCCTTCAAAAAGCTGGTGACCGAAGCCAAGGTAGAGGCGGTCATGGGCGCCTATAACCGCACCAATGGCGAAGCCTGCTGCGCCAGCCAACTGCTGCTGGTGGACATCCTGCGCGGCGAGTGGGGCTTTGACGGCCATGTCGTCTCCGACTGCTGGGCGCTCAACGATCTGCACACGACCCACGGCGTCACGGCGGACGCGGCGGCCAGCGCGGCGCTCGCCATCCAGTGCGGCTGCGACCTTGAATGCGGCCAGACCTTTGCGCACTTGGGCGAGGCTCTGCAGCGCGGGCTGATCAGCGAAGACGATATTGACCGCGCAGTAACCCGCATCTACACTACACGCTTTAAGCTGGGCATGTTTGACCCGCAGGAGCAGGTGCCCTTTGCGTCCATTCCCGAAAGCGTCATCAACAGCGACGCGCACCGCCGGCTGGCCTACACCGCAGCGCTGGAGTCCATGGTGCTGCTCAAAAACGACAACGCCATCCTGCCGCTGCGCAATCTACGCAGCCTCTATGTGATCGGCCCCACCGCAGCCAACGCCGAGGTGCTGATGGGCAACTATTACGGCCTGTCGGAATCGCTGACCACGCTGGTGGAAGGCATCGTTGCCGCCACGCCGGAAGGGGTGCGGCTCGAATACCGCCCCGGTACACTGCTGCTGCACGCGCCCGCCAGCCTCAGCCCCTGGACGACGATGGATGCTTCCCGTTCCGATGTGGTCATTGCCTGCATGGGGCTTTCGCCGCAAATGGAGGGCGAGGAGGGCGACGCGATCGAATCGCCGGTCGATGGCGACCGCATCGAGATCGGGCTGCCGGCGGTGCAGGCCGATTATCTGCGTCTGCTCAAGCAGAACGGCTCGCGACTGGTGCTGGTGCTCACCGGCGGCAGTGCGATTGCGCTGGACGATATTGCCGATCTGGCCGACGCCATCCTGTTTGTCTGGTATCCCGGCCAGGAAGGCGGGCGCGCAGTGGCCGACATTCTCTTCGGCAATGCCGCACCGGGGGGCAAGCTGCCCGTCACCTTCCCGCGTTCGCTCGACCAACTGCCGCCATTTGAAGAGTACGCCATGACGGAGCGCACCTATCGCTACGCCACCGCTGAGCCGCAGTTTCCTTTTGGCTTTGGTCTCAGCTATACGCGCTTTGCTTATGACGCCATTGAGGCCCCGGCCACCATTGCCGCCGGCGATGCGCTGCCGGTGCACGTCAGCCTGAGCAACGCCGGCGCAGTAGACGCCGAAGAGGTGGTGCAGCTCTATCTCAGCCCAGCCGAACCCGCGCCCGGCGATCCGCTCTATACCCTGGTCGGCTTCCGCCGTCTGGCTTTGCCCGCCGGCACGACAGAGACCATCGTCTTTACGCTCTCACCTGATCTGCTGGCCACGGTCGATGAAGGGGGCCACAGCGCCATCCGGCCCGGCGCCTACCGCCTGACCGCCGGCGGCAGTTCGCCGGGGTCGCGCAGCGCTGTATTAGGTGCGCCGCCGCCGGTGGAGCGCATGGTTGTGATTGTGTAATGACATTCAAGGAGCCTGTCATGCCGCTGCAGCTTGCCTGCGCTGATTTCACCTTTCCGCTCCTGCCCCACGACCAGGTGCTCAAGCTGATCGCCATGCTTGGGTTCACGGGAGTGGACATCGGGCTGTTTGAGCGACGCTCGCATCTATGGCCCTCACACGAACTGGCCGCGCCGGAACAGTCCGGCGCGGCTTTGCAGACACGCTTAGCCGAACAGGGCCTGGCCGCCGCCGATATTTTTCTGCAGTTGGACCCCAACTTTGCCCCCTATGCCGTCAATCAACCGGATGCAGCGCGGCGCGCCCACGTACGTGAGACGTTTGTACGCACACTCGACTATGCAGCTGCGGCCGGCGCGCAGCATGTGACCATCCTGCCGGGAATCTTGTTCGCAGAAGAAGAGGCGGACGCTTCGTGGCAGCGCGCCCTGGAGGAATTGGTCTGGCGGGTGGCTGCAGCGCAGCAGCGAGCGCTCGTCTTGGGGGTGGAGCCGCACTATGGCTCGCTGGCGCCGGATCCTGTGACGGTGGCGGCATTGGTGGCCGCCGTCCCTGGCTTGACGCTGACGCTCGACTACACCCACTTCACGCGCCAGGGCATACCGGACGCCGCAGTCGAGCCGCTGCTGCGGCTGGCCAGCCATTTCCATGTGCGCGGGGCACGGCCGGGCCGGCTCCAAAGTTCATTCCAGGACAACACCATCGACTATGCGCGTGTGCTGGCAGCGATGCAGGCCGGCGGCTATGCGGGCTGGCTGGCGCTCGAATATGTCTGGAGCGAGTGGGGAGGGATGAACGAGTGCGATACACTGTCTGAAACGATCCGCTTCCGCGACGAACTGCGCCGGCTGCTGTCCAGTTAGCCAGGCTATCTATCACACCAGGAGAATCCCATGCAATTATTCAAAGATCAGGACGCCTCCATTGCACCGCTGGCCGGCAAGACTGTCGCCGTGTTGGGCTATGGCAACCAAGGCCAGGCGCAAGCGCTCAATCTGCGCGACAGCGGCGTCCAGGTAGTTGTGGGCAACCGCGAGGACGCCTACCGCGAGCGCGCACTAGCCGACGGCTTTGCCCCTGTCTCCCTGCGTGCTGCCGCCCAGGCCGGCGACATCCTGCTGATCCTGACCACGGACGAATCGCAGCCTGCCGTCTGGGCCGAGGAAATCGCGCCGGGCGCCAGAGCCGGCAAGACGCTGGTCTGGTCCAGCGGCTACAATGTCGGCTATGGGCTGATCCAGCCGCCCGCCGATGTAGATGTCATCCTGGTGGCCCCGCGCATGATCGGCCCTTATGTGCGGTCGCTCTTTGTCCAGGGCAGCGGGGCGCTGGCGCAGTTCGCCGTACACCAAGACGCCAGCGGCAGCGCCCGCAGCACGGCGCTGGCCCTATGCAAGGGCATTGGGCTGACCCGCAGCGGCGTCTTTGAATCGTCCTTCCGCGAAGAAGCGGAGCTGGATCTGTTCGCCGAACAGGTGGTGTGGGCCGGGCTGACGGCCTGGTTTGTCGCCTGTTTTGAGATGGGCGTCGAAGCCGGTTTCTCCCCGGAGTTGATGGTGATGGAGTTGTACGCTTCGGGCGAGGCGGCCGAGATCATGGAAGCCATGGCGCACAAGGGCTTTTTTAAGCAGATGACCAATCACTCGACCACCAGCCAGTACGGCACACTTTCGCGCGGGCCATCCCTAATCAACGACGCCATGCGCGCCCGCGCCCGTGAGATTCTGCGCGAGGATGTCAAGGGCGGCGCCTTTGTGCAGGAGTGGAGCCAGGAACAGGCCACCGGCGGGCCGCGGCTGCAGGAGCTGACCCGCCAGGCCCTGGAACATCCGATGAGCCAGGCGGAAGCCAAGGTGATCGCCGCCATGCAGTCCATGCGCCGCAGCGGCAGCACAGAGTAGATTTTCTGGAGGTGCACTCACCACCAGGAGGTGGAGCGCAAGCGGCGAATTAATCGGCTGTGGTGATTGCGGCTGCGTTGGCGGCCGCGCGCCGGCTGGCGATGTAGGCCAGCAGAGCGCCCAGCGCAAACAGCACGATGTTGAGGACAAAGGGCAGGCTGCGGTTGATCTGCGACGCCTGCCCGGCGATCCAGCCAAAGGGCGAGGTACAGGCCAGCACCACCAGATAGAGGATGGCCATGATGCGGGCGCGCTCCTTGGGGTCGACGCTGGTCGCCACCAGCTTATCCAGCAGCGTGTTGGTAGCGGGCAGGCTGCAGCCTTCCAGAATCGTCGCCAGCAGCAGCAGCAGATAGCTTTGCGGCGGCATGGTGACCAGCAGCAGCCAGCTCAAGATCAGCCCGGCAAAGCCAAAGACCATCGGTTTGTACACGGAAACCTCACGCAGCCGCGGCATCACCAGGAAATAGAACAGCAGCATCGTGACCGAGCGGGCGACATAATAGAGCGAAAGAAATTCGGCTGCGATCTGCAGCTTTTCGGTCACCAGCACGCCCCAGAATGTGGTGTTGATGGTCGTGCCGATGGCGACGACAATCATCAGCCCGCCCGTCACCAGGGTGGCGGGCGTCTGCAGGATTTGACCAAGCACGCCCTTCGACTCGCGCACAATCGACCACAGCGACTGCTGCCGGGTGGCTTCCATGCGGGCAAGCCCCTGCTCCGGCTCTTCCACCATGGCGTTCATGGTCAAAAATTTGGTCGTCATCATCACAAAGGCGAGCAGGTAAAGGCCGCGCATGGTGGGAACGAGGGAAAAGCCGGCAATCAGCAGGCTGGCGATCGGCGAGAAGAAGGCGGCCAGCAAGCCGGCAATATAGATCAGCGAATAGACATCCACCAACAGTTCCGGCTCGGTGCCTTCGACCAGCAGGCAGAGCCAGGAGTTGTGCGTGATGCGCCAGGTGCTGTTGATGATGGCCGCCAGCAAGAAGGCATTGAAGTCTTGGGCCACGGCCCAGATCAGACAGGGAATGCTCCAGGCAATGAGGTCGGTGACAAGCGTCGTGCGTTTGCGGCCAAACTTGTCGGTCAGCGCGCCGCTCAACGTGGTCCAGAACATCTGGCCGAGCAGCCCCACGCTGGCCAGCAGCCCGATCTGGCTGTCGGTCAGCCCCAGCGCCAGCATATAGATGGAGACATAAGGGGCATACAGGTTGTAGGGGATGCCCCACAGCGGCTCGGTCAAGACGACCCCGCGCACATTGCCGCGCAGATTTTTCAGCGTGACAAGCAGCGGGTGGGATGTTAGACTGCGCGTGAGCATAGCGGCCAATCATTTCCGGCTGCGGACAGTGTCCGTAAATAGTGTCCGTAAATAAAGATAGTCAATGGGCGGCTCTGGCCCAAAAACTGTTCGCTGTTGCAGGGCGCGCCATTCACAACTATACCAGCAGGAAAGGCAGGTGCATAAAATGGATGTGACCCAACTATTTCTACAGCGCTACGACCCCCTCTACCGCTTCTGGCTCGACGACACCTGGGACACTGTGCCCGACGACCTGCTGCGCGTGCGGCCGCACGCGCGCGTCAACTCCATTGCCTGGAACATCTGGCATCTGACGCGGGTGGAAGACGCCGGCCTCAACCGCTTTGTGGCGGATGGCGCGCAGGTGCTGGATGCAGAAGCATGGCCGCGGCGGCTGAATCTACCCTGGCGGCACAACGGCAGCGGCATGAGTTGGGACGAGGTGGACGAACTGAACCGCTGCATCGACCTGCCCGCCCTGCACGCCTACTCGCAGGCGGTCGAGGCCCGCACACGCGCCATCGTCGCCCAACTCGACCAGATCGACCTGGATGCCGTGATGGAGGAAACGCCCCTGCGCCAAATCCTCTTCACCGAAGGGCTGGCCCACACCCAATCCGCCGGCCTGCTGGAGAGTTACCTGGGCTGGAGCAAAGGCAAATGCCTGCTGAACTTCGGCCTGACCCACCCGTACCAGCATGTAGGCGAGATTGGGGTCATCGCCGGGCTGCTGGGGGTGGAGTTTGAATAGCAAGGAGAACGCTGCAATTGCAGCCATCCTCACTCGCGCTCAAATCCATTGTCTGTAAACTTCAGCGCCTGCCCATTCTCCGTCACGATGCGCACGACAGTGTCGGGGGCGCCGCTGGGGATGTCCACTTCGATCTCCAGCGTCACGCGCACCTGTGCACCCACCAGCCCCACAAGATGCGTAAGCACTTCCTCAGCAATCCGGCCGGCATCCCGCCCCACCCGTTGGGCATCCAGCGCCACGGAGCCATGGTAACGTTTTGGCCCCACCTGGGAAGCCGGCGCAGAGCCGCTGCCTGCCTGCACACCGGCTGCTGCGCTGCTATTGCTCGGTCCCAGTGTTGAAACAGCAGGCGCTGGACCGGCGGCGGGCGCTGCGCTGGACGCGGCAGATACAGCCGCTTCGGCCTCCATCTGCCGCTGCGCCACTGCCGGGCGCACCAGCAGCCCCTTGTCATCCTCGCGCAGCACAAGATGCTGCCCGGCACGCAGCCCGCGGTAGCGCTGGGCCACCTCGTCATAGCTCTCGGCATAAGCAAACGCATCCTGCATCCAGGTAAGCAGACCTGCCCCACTTTCAATGGCCTCCAGCAGAACTGTCGAATCCTTGAGCCGCGGCAAGTAGAGGAACTGCGCAAAGTCATCCAGCAGCAGCGCAACCGGCACATGATCTCCCCGCCATAGCGGTACACGTTCCAGTTCCAACCGCAGCCGGCTGGCCGCAAAGCCGGTGATCAGCAGTTCGTCGTTGCGCACTTTTTTTGAGACGCGCACCGCCAGCGCATCCACACCTGCCAGCCGCAGCGCCTGCCATGTGACCGGCTGGGCGGGCGTCTCCTGGCCAGGGGCAAGCAGCCATTGATAGGTCTCCGGCAGGCGCGCCGCCACGGCGCCATCCGCCGCATTTTTCTGTGTCTCGGCCTGCTTGACCTGCAGCGGCGTCAAGTCAAGCTGCACCTGCTCGGCCAAGATCGATTCCCACGCTAGAAAGCTGCGCGCCGCCTCCTCCAAATCCTGCAGCCGGATTTTGTCCGCCGCCAAAAACAGCAGCGTGTTGCGATACAGCCGCGGCGCACTCCCGCGCTTCTCCAGGATGGCCTTGGCCGCTACTTCGGCCGCGCTTTGTCCGTCTTTGCTGTAGGGTGCGTTCACCCCCAACACCACCAGCCGTGCACCGCGGTCATCCGGTACATCCTGGCTGCCTTGCGGCAGGGCATGAATCCGCCCAAAGTCTCCACGCCGCTCCAAATCCTTGCGCAGCCGCCGTTCGATTTCTATCGCCACTTTGTCGGGGTCGCGCTTCAACTGCTCGGCCCGATCCTCGGCCAGCTTGGTGACTGTCGGCTGGGTGGAGTACCAGTAGCGCGGCCCGTCTTGATAGAGATAGGTTGCCGCCGTCGCCAGCCGCCGCAGCGCATCACCAAAGACAGCCGGTGGTTCGCCCGGCAGCACGCAGCCCAGCTTGATCCGTCGATCTTCAATCCCGCGATGCGCGGCGCTGGCGGTGGGGGCGGAGCCTAAATAGATAGCGCGCGCCACCCGCCGGCAGGCAGCAAACTTGCCTAGATTGGGAATCTCGCTGTCCAGTCGCAGCGGCAGCGAGTTTGGCCCGTCCACATCTCGCTCGATCACCGGCGTCCAGTTGTCGGCCAGGTAGCGCGTCAACTCAAACTGCACGCGCGGGTCGTCGATGGCAATATTGGCGGGCAGGATCAGCGGGTTGCGGTCTCCCTTCTCCCACAGGCTGTGAATGACAGCCGCCATTAAGCGCAGCACCCCACGCGTGCGCTGGAACTTGACCAGCGTAGACCAGTCGCCGTACAGCCGGTCAAAAATTTCCGGGTGGATTGGATAGGCGGCGCGGATACGCTTCTCATAATCAGCATCGCGACATTCGGGCGGAAACTCCTGCTGCTGACTGTGATAGAAATCGGCAAAGGCCCGCGCCACCACATCCCGGTCCTTGAATTGAGCCGGGTCGTTCAGCGGCTCAAACAGCCGCCGCCGCACGATCTCAAAACCCTCTTCCGCCGAAGCCGGCCGCCATGACGATTCGACCCGGCCCACCACATTGCGCAGCCGATCCAGCGCTTCGCGCCCGCGCTGCCCGCCTACCTCGACATCATCGGCGTGTGCGTGCGGTGAACCACCCGCACCGCTCGTATCGGAAGCAGGAAGGCTGATCACCAACAGGCAGTTTTGCGCCAGCTTGGCTGATTCGGTCAGCAACTGCGCAAAGGTGAACTGGGTCTCAAAGCTGCCGCCGGGCAGATCCGCTTGATCGTGCAGTTGGCGCGCATAAGCCACCCATTCGTCGATCAGCACCAGGCAGGGGCCATAGTCTACAAACAGCTTGCGCAGTTCATCGCCCGGATTGGTCGCCATTTCGTCATCAGCAGCAATGCGCGCATACGCCTGCTTGCCGCCAAGCTGCCAGGCCAGTTCGCCCCACAGGGTGCGCACCTGTGTGCCGTCGGTTTTAATAACGGGGTTGCCGGGCGAAAGCTTGTTACCCACCAAAACCACACGTCGCACAGCCGGCAGTTCCGTCACCCCCGCCTCTTGCAGCACCGGTTCAATGCCCGCCAGGTCGTTGGGCCTGACGCCGGAGAAGAGGTGATACAGCGCCAGCATCGAGTGGGTCTTGCCGCCGCCAAAGTTGGTCTGCAGTTGCACGACCGGGTCGCCACCTTGCCCAGCAAGCCGCCGCATGGCCCCCACCAGCATTTGCTGAAGGCTGGCGGTCAGATAGGTGCGGCGGAAAAACTCCACCGGGTCGCGGTATTCGTCTGTCCCCTGGCCCAGATACACCTGCCACAGGTCAGCCGCAAATTCGGCCTGCTGATAGCGGCCCGACGCCACATCGCGGTGCGGCGTCACCACCTCACGCCAGGGCTTGAGCGCGCCTGCGGCTGCGCTTTCGATGGCTGTGCCCGCGCTTTTGCGCCGCTCCCCGCGCACCTGCTCATCAAAGCGCAGGCGCAGCAGCTCCATCTTCATGCGCTCGATTTCTTCCGCCTGGGGGGCCGACAGCGCGGCCAGCAGCCGCGCCGCCGAATCCAGCCCGCGGTAGGCGTCATCCCCCGAAAACGGCTGCTGGTGCGCCCATTTGTTGCGCACCTCACGCAATTCCGACACCAGCGAGCGTTCGGCATGGCCCAGCGTTTTGCGGAAAACCTCATTCCACTGCTCCCACATGAGACGCAGCATCAACGCCGCATCCAGATGGGGGCTATCATCCCCCTCCTGCCAGACAAGGTCCTCGCGCCAGTTAGATGTGACCGTGGTGACCCAATACTTGCCATACTGGGCCGTCAACTCGCGCTCGACAAACGGCCGCAGCCCATCGCGCAGCAGTTCCAGCGCCTTGCCTATCCGTTCGTGATTGGTAGTTGCCATTTGGGGTTCACCTTAAAAAATTAGAACGGGATTGTTAAAAATACGAACAGGATTAGCGGGATTTGCAGGATGATCAGGATAAAGAAGATGCAGGAAACTCTCTGTACTCTCATACATTCTGTAAATCCTGCAAATCCCCATAATCCTGTTCACGCTTTTTAACAAATCTTCTTCATCCCATCTAAATCAGCCGTTCCTGCTGCGGGACGGCCGTGTCCGCCAACCGCACGAGTTCGGGCCAGCTTTGCACCAGCGCGTTATAAGAGAGGGCGGCGGCGGCGCGCTTTTTGCGTTCGCACAGGGCATAGAGGCGGTAGGCCAGTTCACGTGCGCTTTCCGCGTGGCCGCCGAGTTGGGCCACGATAATGGCAGCAGGCTGCTCGCCCCCTTCCTCCAGCGTGCGCACCAGTTGGTGCACCATCTCCCACGTCGTCAGCCGCTTGTCCGCAGCCGGGTTCCAGTCCACCGGCAATTCTTCGGGGCGCAGCAGCCGCACCTTGCCGCGGCTGGAGGTGAGAAAGCCGGCGGCGACCATGCCGGCCACGCTGGTATTTTTGGCTGTGGAGAGCGTCTCGGCCACGCCATACTCGCCCTCGGCAAACCCCACCTGCTCAAACCAGGCCAGCGCCCAGCGGGTGTCGGCGTCAAAATCGCCCTCCTGCTCGGCCAGCGTTGTATCCAGCACCTGGTTGATCAGCGCCAGCGCCTCGCGCACGGTCAGCGCCCTGCCGGCGGCGTCGAGCACCTGGGCATAGCGGGTAAAAACCGCCATCCCCGGCCCAATGGCCGCCTGCGCCAGGTCCACCGGCGCGATATTGCTACGCTGAAGATGGGCAAGCGCAGCGGGCAGTTCAGCGTTGAGGGCGTTGACGAATTCGCGACGGGTGACAGTGGGCGCATCCGCGGGACGCTTGCGGCAGACGAGAACGATACTGGAGGCAAGGGCGTTGGCGCCGGAGCCGATCATGCGATTGCCCAACTCGGTGCGCATCGGCCAGGTGCCGCTGATCGAGAAGCCCGCCTCAATCACGGCGTCAAGAAAAGTATCCCAGCCGGTATTGGTTGTACCGTCTGCGCCGTCGCTTTCTGATTGTTTGAAAGCATAATAAATAGTGACAGGATAGGCAGGATGAGAATGTTGTGCCAGCCGGCGCATTGCTTCTGTCATACCCGCAAGGAAAAAAGTTTCTGCCTTTTCTTTACTGCCGTGACGGTAAGGCATAGCAACTAACTCTTCTGCCTTGGGCACTGCGAGCGTAGCAAACAAATCTGGAAAAATCTCTTTTAGAGAACGACGCAGCCAAACGTAGAAAAAGTCGGATAAATCAGCGTAGCCGATGTTATCGAAATAAGGAGGATCTGTCGACACTACTGCTCTACTGACGTAGTCTTGGCAGGCGGCATCTCGCTGCTGCGCCTCACCTTGATTGAAAGGGCGCAGGCGCTCCAGCACTTTTGCAATCCAATTAGCAGAATCTAGTAGATTAGTTGCCGAGTCACTTAGTGGATTACCCTCGGCATAATCCCATGACATCGGTAATGCTTGTCGAGAGAACGCATTACGGATAGATGCACTTCGCGCGGGAGAGCCTGTCGAAGTTTTCACACTTGTAGGGCCAGCATCCCAAGAACAGAGCGTGTTATGTCGATCTGACGACCTACTTACCATAAGTGCAAGGTAGATAGAAAGCCCATGTGCATAAGCAGTGGCGCCAGTACCGCCCTCAGAGAGTAGCTTACTCCCGATCATCCCCGCAGCCAATGCATCGCGCTGCACCTGCTCGCGCGCCTCCTGCACCAAGTCGGAAAAAGTAGTTAGTGCCACTAGTTGGCGTGGTGTGAACAAATCTCCTAACTTATTCATCCCATAAACAGGGGGCTGGAAGTTGCGGTGTTTTTTTGGCATTTCCCCATCCGGCTTCCATTCGGGTTTTGCTTTACGTGCAGCAGCTTCCATTGCTTCTGTGGGTGCCAGATAGAGTCTACCGTTCACTCCTTCGGCCACAATTGCCATCAGCCGTTCACCAAGACGCCCGGCCTTTGCCTCAGAACGAATATATTCGTAGCCAATAGGGACGCCTGACATTAAGCAATTAAACGCATTGCGTTTACCAGCCGAAGTTCCACCTTTTGTCTTCTGCACATCGTTGGGCTTACCCACCTTTACCGTAAAGCGATAGCCACCATTTTCAAACACAGGCTCTACATACGCTTCCTTGCCGGGCCTGGCCGAGAGCACAAAGGTGGTTACCAGCGGCACATCTACCTGGGCAAAGGCAGGGTTGGGGCTTTTGACGGTGCGCGCCCATAGCCAGGCGATGACGGTCAGCTTGCGCACCATCAGCGGCTGCAGGTCGGGGCGCGCCGCCGCCATTGCTTCTGTAACCTCTATCTTGGGATAGAGGTGGCCGATACGCTTCTCGGCCTCGTCGCGCATCCAGCGGCCGTAATAGCGCACATCCTCGGCCAGCCCCTGCGCGCCATGCCACTCCTGCGCCAGCAGCCGGCTGTCCGCGCGCGCTTCAGGATTGACCGGCGGCCGCCCGGCAAATTTGGGCGGAATCTCGATCATGGCTTTGTTGATCAGAACGGCTACCGGGTTGAGGTCGCTGGCGTGGGCCTCCAGCCCCAACCGCTGCGCCTCCAGCGGCAGCGAACCGCCGCCGGCGAAGGGATCGTGAAAGGCGGGCAGGTGGTAGCGATCAAAAAGCTCCCTGGCCTGCGGGTGATCGGCATTGTCGGCGCAAGCCCGCCGCCAGCTCGCCCAAATCTCATCGCGCGCCGCCTGCAGCACCTGCGCGTTGGTGGTGTTCTCCCACAGCACCAGATCTTCGATGATCTTGAACAACCGCTGACGCTCCTTCTCCTGCGCCTTCTGGGTGGGGAAGAGATCCGGGCGCGCAGATGGGTCATCCACCATCTGGGCAAAGATCACGGCGCGCGCCGCCGCCAAAGGCCGCCGCGCCCACCACAGGTGCAGCGTGGAGGGGTGGCCGTGGCGGATGGATTTCTCGCGCGCCGAGGCTTTGTTGATGGCTTCGAGAGGGAGGGCGACTTCGATCAGTTTCTTGGCGGTTTTGGTCATGGGAAGATAAAAATAGATGCTTTAACAGGATTTTCAGGATTTATGGATGAGCAGGATTGATTACTTGGTTTGGGTTCTGATCATCTTTGCGGTTGCCGGCGCAGGCTTAGCCAGGTTCAGCCGCATAAAGACGCTTGAGCCAGGCCAGAAAGTTTTCTGCCTGTGGCGCATTGGCATTCAAATAGCGGGCTGTGATGGCTGTGCCCAACGGCTTGCCAGGCTCGGCTTGCCATGCCAGCCAGGTGTGAATGACAGCTTTCGGTTTGGCCACTGCTGGAAACAGCACTTCCTCTGCTGGAATTGCATTTACACTTGCTTGCACATACGCAAACAGCAGAGAGTCGAGCGGCACAAGAAAGTGCAGGAAATCCTCTAAAATACCGCCGGCCCTGTTATCGGGCATAAACCAGACACCCAGGCGCGGCAGCAGCGAATTGATCGGCGCAGCAATGATTGTGCCTTCGGAAGCAGGCGCCGCCGGCACATCTAGATAGCCAATCTGGCCAAGTCGATCATGGAGCGACTGCCAGCGCTGCTGAAGATCAAGATCGGCGTCAAGGACAATGGCAATACTTTCATCGCCCTGACTCGCTTTCAAACGAACAGGCGCCGCCTCCAGCAGTTTATCGACGCCCTCATGCACTTTGATCTCATCAAATTTCAGGCCGAAGTCGCTGTGATTGCCACACAGATGCTTGATGACATGTTCATCGTCCTTGCCCTCAACCAGCAAGACTCTCCTGCGCTTCATCTCAACGCACCTCGATCTGTTCACGCGCGGCCACTGCCAATTCTTCCTCAGAAAAAACCGTAGGGACAATGTCATCATCCGTGCGCGTCAGCCGAACCAGCACGCCTTGCTCCGGCGTCTCGTTAGCTGCCTGTTGAAAGGCTGTGATAGCGTCCCAACTGTGGGAAGTGGCCACCACTTGTACATTCAACTTGGCGGCGAGCTGAAAGATAGTCTTCCAAATGGCGTACTGGATAGAATAGTGCAGACCGTTCTCAAATTCGTCGACCAGCAGCAGTCCATCCTCTGTATTCACCAGCGCCAGTATGATCCCGAACAGCCGATTTAGCCCGTCGCCGTATGAACGCAGCGGCAGCGGGTGTGCCAGACCCGCAGAACGGACGATAGCCGTGCGCCCTTTTGACGGGGAATCGCCGCCAATCATAGAGACGGCAGCGATCTTGGGGTCGACAATGCGCAGTGCTTCGACCACGTGCTGCTCGCGTTCGGAAAGGGCAATGCTGTCCCATAATTTACCGAGCATCGCCGTCTGCTCACCCCCATAGGCGCTGACGTATTCACATGGTAGCTTCCGTATGCTGCTGGAGGCTGGCTGTGGCAGCCGGTTGCGTACAGCCCGGCGCAGCGATTCTAATGTTCGGCTGCGCTGCACACCATCTGTTTCAATCGCAAGACCAGGCAGTGCCTCACCGGCCACATACAGACCAGGCTGCTCGCGCACTTGACTCTGCGACAAAACGCCTTCTTTGTCCTCAGTAAACCAAGTCATCGCTATGGACAGCGCCATGCTGCGCTGTTCACCATGTGCAGCAATCCTGATTGGTTGATGCTCAGGTGAGAAGAAAGGAAATCCATAGAACAGACTTGAAAACTCAAAGACACTCTCTTCAATCGCCGGATGCAGAATCTCTTGGCTGCCCCAAATATCTTCTTCGCGGGAGCGGACAATCTCATACAGTACAGATGGTGACGCATTGGAGGCAAGCAGCCGCAGCGCCTCCAGCACAGATGACTTGCCACTGTTGTTACGTCCCGTGATCAAGTTCACGCGACCAAGCCCCTCTATCTTTAAGTGGCGCAGCGCCCTATACTGTTCTATTGTCAGATCGCGAATCAGTGGTTTCATTGCGGGCGTGGTTCCTCTATATCAGTAACTTTGTGCTTACAGCCGCCCCGCCATTATCGCCTACAATCTCCATGATGCCCAGAGCCATAACCCGCTTCACACCACACCCCCATCCTGACCATCCTGCAAATCCCGATAATCCTGTTTACGCATTTCATCCTGCCGCTCCCCGCGTGCGATCAACTCGGCTAGAGCATAGTTGACGCTTGTCACCCCAAAATCCGGCTCACGTCCAAAAGGCCGCCGCACGTAATACACCCGCTGTTCTGCACCATCAAATTCCACAATTGCCAGAATGTAGTCGTCAGGCTTGTTCAACGAATACAGGATCTCGTTCTTTGTGACCGTGATGGCAGTTGCATCGACGGCCCGTCCTTTGACTTCGAGAAAACGCAGTTTGCCTGTACCGGGCACGCGGCTCTCAATATCGTAGCCAAGCTGATCAAACTCGCGATCCACCGGCTCATAGCCCAGTCTGCGCTCGACGTTCATGACAATGGCGCGTGCGCGTGCCGCAACAGCCTGCTTGTCGGCTGTCTGCGCCGGCGTCAGGGTGGTGACCGGCGCCTGGTTCAGCATCGCCGTCACCAATCCGATCGGTGCGACCAGCAGCCCGCCCAACACTATGGGCGGCAGCGGTGAAATCTGCGCCTCTAACTTCAACTCCTCCAAACGCTTCTGCAGCCGCTCTTGCAGCCCATCCGCTCGCTTGCGCGCTTCGCCTGAATTCAGCCTGGCGTTGGGCCGGCCCGCCGCTTCCTGCAGCTTGAGTTCCTCCGTTCGGTGATCCCAGTAGTTAATCTCTTTGGTCAACCGCTCCTTGACCGCTGCCTCAGTCTTGGCCAGCAGCGGCAGCTTGTTTTCCTTGACCTCAGCCAGATGCGCAGGGACAACATGGGCGATCGCATAGCCCTGCACCCGCTGTTCCAGCCCTTGCCCAATCCACACCGCCTCCGGCCGCGCCAGCAGGGCGTCCACCCCAGGTTCCCCTTCTTGCAAAGGGCGGTAGTCCAGATAGGGAGCATACTGCAGATGGCGCATAGCGCCGCCTGCGTCCATTTCCACATACAACATACGCTTGGAAATGACGCGCCGCTCGCCGGCACGTGTCAAGCCGGCATCCTGAATGGTGTGTTCCAGAAAGAAAAGTACGCGCGGCTGCATCCCAAAATCGCGCTCGTCCACCAGCACGGTCCCGCGCCGCAGCAGATCGCGATGGCGCTCCAGCGTAAGGTCAACCACCGCCTCCAGCAGAGGATGGCCGGGGCAGACAAAGGCTGCCAGCGGCTGCCCCACCGGCGCCACCAGCTCCTTTTCAAAGGTGACACGCTCGTAGCGGCTCTGTACGGGGACGGCGCTGCCGATCAGCCGGTCACGTGTGCGCACCGGCGCAGGCACATGGGTGATCTCAAAGCGGCTTGGCTCACGCAGGCGCAGCGCACCGCCCAACTGCTGAAAGGCGGCACGAAAAAAGGATTCAATATAGTGCGGCTGCAGACGCCGCGCCTCGGCTCGCTCCATCGCTTCCCCGATGTGCAGCACACGACTGATGTCCAGACCGGTGGGCGCCAGCGCACGATCAGCAAGCAGGCTGCAGATGTGCTCGCGATCCAGCGCCTGCTCCAACACCTGGCTCAGCCGGGCGCGCACCTCCGGCTGGTCGCCGTAGCGAATAGCCTCGATCAGCAGGTCGCGCAGCGGCTTGCCCTCAAACTGCAGCTTGCCCAGCACATCAAACACCTGTCCGCCCAGTGTCTGGCGCGCCTGCTCCAGCTTATCCAGCAGCCGCCGATACACATCCCCCTCGCGCGTTTCCTCCGCCACCAGATTCCACAGATGGCACACCTCCGTCTGCCCAATGCGGTGGATGCGCCCAAAGCGCTGCTCCAGCCGGTTGGGATTCCACGGCAGGTCATAGTTGACCATCAAGTGCGCCCGCTGCAAGTTAATGCCTTCGCCCGCCGCGTCAGTCGCCAGCAGCACCTGCACCAGCGGATCGTGTTTGAACGCCTCCTGCATCTTAGCGCGCTCCTCACGCCCCATGCCGCCATGAATCATCACGACGGCCTCGGCACGTCCCAGCAATGTCGTAATGCGCGCCTGCAGATAGTTGAGCGTATCGCGATGTTCGGTAAAAAGCACCAGCTTTTGGTGCGGCGAGGCGACTGGCTTAGCAGGCCCAGCTTGATAGGTTTCGGGCGCTTCGGCCAGTTGATTGGCGATAGCCGCCGGCGTAAACGCTGCCGCGAGCAGGCTGGCCAGTTCACGCCATTTGGTATCGGCCCCGCTGCG
>JBBRBX010000100.1:0-21212 GCA_038205395.1 Caldilineales bacterium | reverse complement strand
CGAGCACCGGTTCCGGTGCTCGACACCTGGCTGTGAAGGGCGTCAGCCCATGTTTATGCTATTGTCCGGCGGCCGTATCGCTGAGCGTTTGTTCCAGCAGCGGGCGCGCCTCTGCCGCCAGATCTTGCGCTGTGCCTGTGCCGCGCACCAGGGGGTCGACATAACGCTCACCGAAAACAGTGGCCCATTGCGCGTACCCTGGGAAGATGCGCGGCGCACGCATGTTGTCCAGGTTGGCAATAATATTGTCGGCGGAAATCTCTTTATACGGCGTGGCGGCAATCACGCCTTCACGCGTGGCCAGCGATTTGCGTGGGGCCGGCACTTTCCATTCTTGGGTGGCTTGTGTCAGATCCATAAACGCGGCGAAGGCTGCATCCGGGTTTTTGGCGGCGGAGTTAATGCTCATGCCGCCAATCCAGGCCCAGTTGTCACGGTTGACCGGCCCCTGCGGCAGCAGGAAGCCCTGAATCCGCTTGCCCTCGGTGCGTTCGAAGTCGTCAGCCGCCCCGCCCATAAACATGGCTACCTGGCCGGCTTTCATCATCTCGCCAAAGCCGCGTTCGCTGATCACGGATTGGCCCGGCGTGCAGCCATCTTTGTTGATTAGATCGGCCACAAACTGCGCTCCTTGCACTGCTTCCGGCGTGTCAATCGGCGACTGCGTCAGGTCTTCGCTCAACACCTCGCCGCCGGCCTGCCAGATAAACTGCTGCAGGGGCGGCCAGCCAGGCACGATGCTGAAACCATACTGCTGGACAGCGCCGCTGTCGTAGCCATCAGCGCCGGGATTGTTGCCGTTGGCGTCCACGGTCATTTTCACGCAGGCCTGGCGGAAATCGTCCCAGCTCCAGTCGTTTACCTGGTCGGCGCTGTAGCCTGCCGCTTCCAGCGAATCGAGGTTGATGTACAGCATGACCGGCATGGCGATCCAGGGCAAGCCGTAGAGTTTCCCATCATACGTGTAGCGTTCGATTGCCGCGGGAAAATAGTCGTCCAGCTTGGCTGCCGGCTGGTCATTAGCCGCCAGCATGGCGGTGATGTCGAGCAGCGCCCCTTTGGAAGCGAAGTCGGGCAGATGTTCTTGATCCATCCACAGCAGATCGGCTGCCGTGCCGCCGGCGACGGTTGTTTGCAGCTTTGTCCAGTATTCTGCAGGGCTGGACTCTTGCACAATTTCATAAGTTGCGGAAGCGGCATTCAGCTTGTCTAGAATCGCCTGCAGCTCGTTTGCCTCATCCACACCGGCCCAAGTGGCCAATTTGATCTGGACTTTATCGCCGCTGGGTGCAGCGGCGCCGCCTGTGTCCGCTGGTGCGGCGGCGGACGGCTGGCTTCCGCCGCCGGCACAGCCTGCCAGCAGCAGAGCAAAGATGGTCAATAAAACAAAACTGCGGAGTGCATGTTGGCGCATGATTTTCTCCTTTTACGCTAATGATTGAATAAATCGGCGGACGCAACAGCAGGCGGATGCAACAGCAGAAAGCCAAAGTCTGGTGGCTGGGGCGACGCAGACCGGCCATAAAATCTGGTGGGTCGCAGAATCCGGCCCGCAGGCAACCTTGTATGGCGGCTGCTTATGGCGGTTCAGCAGCGGCGCAACGCCGGCAAGGCGTAGCGCGCAATCGGTGAAATGAGTCGGTTGGGATGGATTGGGTCTGGTGTGGCACATCCGCCACTCTATTGACAATAGTCCGCTTGCCTCACTTTGTCAAGCAGGAAAAATGGCGATAGCATGGCTGCATCTAGGGTTTGCGGCACTTTCGCCCCGAAATATGCCTGGAAATGTACCTTGAAATGTGCCCAAAATACGCTCGGAAAGAGACCCGGAAAGGTTTTTTATGCAGCAGCCCTCTGTTCTTTGTATAGGTCATGCTTGTTACGACCTTGTCTTTACCGTCGATCACCATCCTGCAGCGGATGAGAAGGCGCGGGCGCAGGCGTTTCTCAGCTGCGGCGGCGGCACTGCCGCCAATGCTGCCATGACAGCGGCAAAGCTAGGCGCGCCGGCTGCCTTTGCCGGCTACCTGGGCAGCGACATCTACGGCGACCAGCACGCTGCGGAGCTGAACGCTGCCGGCGTTGACACGCGCCTGGTGGTACGGGGCGCGCAGGCCACCCCTATCTCGGCTATTTTTGTAAAGCCGGACGGCGCCCGCTCAATCGTCAATTACAAGGGAGACACCAATCGGCTGACGGCCGATGACGTTGCTTTTGCCGCTCTGCGGCCTGCCGTTGTCCTCTTTGACGGCCATCAGCCTGCATTGGCGCTGGCCGCTGCTGCTTGGGCGCAGGCACAGGGTATTATGACCGTTTTGGACGCTGATACGGTCAATGAAGGCAACGTGGAACTGCTGCGCCGCTGCACGTTGGTGGCGGCCTCCGAACGTTTTGCGCAGGATTTTATGGGCGCGCCCACACCGCAGGCCGGCCTGGCCGCATTGGCGCTCATCGCACCTGCCGTCGTGGTGACGCTGGGCGAGCGCGGGTTGATCTGGCAGCGCGGCCAAGAGAGTGGCTCATTGGCGGCGTTTGCGGTGGATGTTGTGGACACGACCGGCGCCGGCGACACCTTTCATGGCGCGCTGGCTGCCGGATTGGCGGCGGGGCTGGCGTGGCTGCCTCTGCTGCGCTATGCCGGCGCCGCCGGCGCGCTGTGCTGTACGAAACATGGCGCGCGGCTGGGTATTCCCAACGCAGCCGAAGTGGCCGCGCTGCTGGCGACAGCGCCGCCGGCAGCCGGTTAGCTTTCGGCCAGCACAACAATCGCATTGCCCACCTGCAAGGTAATCAACGCGGCTTTGTTGGGATTGAGTGTGACCCCATAGTTGCGCGTGCTGTCGCCGCTGTATGCCTTGCAGCGATAGCCGATTGCGATCTCGTTGGCTTGTGCGGCAGCAGGGTAACTTTTTGCATGGGCGGCGCTACTGCCCGTTCTGTGCCAGGTCCTTGGCTTCCAATGCCCCGGTCATGATGGCTACGGCGTCGGACATGCTGCAGTCGCCGGGTTTGACCACCGCCACGCGTTTGCCCAGCCGCTGGATATGGATGCGGTCCGCCAGGTCGAACACCTGCGGCATGTTATGGCTGATCAAAATCACCGGCAGCCCTCGCTCGCGCACCTGGCGAATCAGCTCTACGACCATGCGTGATTCCTTGACGCCCAGCGCCGCCGTCGGTTCGTCCATAATCACAACGTTGCGCGCAAACGCGGCGCTGCGCGCCACCGCCACGCCTTGGCGCTGGCCGCCCGAAAGTGTCCCTACCCGCTGATCCATGGAGCGAATGCCGATGTTCAGGTCGGACATATAGCGCACGGTGTCATCCATCATGCGCTTCTTGTCGAGCATGTGCAGCAGAGAACCCCACAAGCCGGGCCGGCGGATTTCGCGTCCCAGAAAGATGTTCTCCACAATGTTGAGCTGCGGCGCCACTGCCAAATCCTGGTAGACCGTTTCAATGCCGTGGCGGCGCGCATCCAGTGGGTTGTGAAAATGGATGCGTTCACCGTTGAGCAGGATTTCCCCTTCGTCAGGAATCAGCGCGCCCGCCAACGCTTTGATCAAGGTGGACTTGCCGGCGCCGTTGTCGCCGATCACGGCCAGAATTTCGCCGGGCAGCAGTTCAAAGTCCGTACCGTCCAGTGCCGTGACATGGCCGTAACGCTTGGTCAGCCCGCGCGCCTGCAAAATCGGCTGGATGCTGCCGCCCGAGTTTGCGTTGAGCTGAACACGATCCATGGGGGTGGCGTGTGGGTTCATCCTTGCCCCCTGTGTGAAAGCTGATCGACCGACACAGCCAGAATCACCAGAATGCCGGTGATGAGAACCTGGTACATGGAGGGGATGCCCATCAACTGCAGTCCATTGCGAAATACCCCTACAATCAGCGCACCGATCAGCGTGCCGAGAATGTTGCCGCGCCCGCCAAAGAGGCTGGTTCCGCCCAGCACCACAGCGGTCACGCTGTCGAGGTTGGCCGTCTGGCCCGCTTGCGGATCGCCCACCTGGGTGCGAGCCACCATCAGCAGGCCGGCGATGCCGTAAAAAAGGCCGGCGAGCGTATAGACGCTGATCAGCAGCCGCGTGGTGGAGATGCCGGCCAGGCGCGTCGCCTCTGGATTGTCGCCCAGGGCGTAGACATGGCGGCCCCAGGCTGTCTCGCGCAGCACGAACCACATCACCAGGTAAAGGACCACCATCAAAATAGAGCCGTAGGTGATGGCGGTCTGGTTGATGACAAAGGTGTTGCCTAATGCCGTCAGCGACGGCGGCAAATTGGAGATGGTGGTCGTGCGGTAAATGCGGGTGACAGCGTAGGCGATGTTGAGTGTGCCGAGTGTGACAATAAATGGCGGCAGCCGCACAAGCGCCACCAGCGAGCCATTGAGCAGGCCAAAGAGCGCAGTGATCCCAAAGCCGAGGGCGACGGCTGCAACAGGCGGCACACCGAAATCGACAGCCAGGCTGGTCATCAGGACGGAGCCAAGCGCCATCACCATGCCGTTGGACAGGTCGATGCCGGCAGTCAAAATGACGAGGGTCTGACCGATGGCGAGTGTGCCGACGACGATCACCTGCTGAAAGATCAGCGACCAATTCTGGCCGGTGAGAAATTTATTGGTTTGGGTGGCGAAAAAGGCGCTGGCCACCAAAAGCGCCAGCAGCGGGCCGACGCCCGGCAGCGTCAGCACACGACCCAGGTTGGAACGCAGCCTGTCCCATGAGGAATGGGGCTGCTCAGACAGAATGGCTTCGCTCATAGTCCACTAAGGTCTCTTTTTGGCAGTAGCGGCAATCAGGGAGGAAACCGGCGACAGGCGGCGCCTCGCCGCCTGTCGCCGGTGTTTGACTAGAGGCTAATCGCCCCAGCAGTTGGCGAGGCCGTAGGCTGCGTCTTGGCTGTCAACACCCTCGACCGCCTTGCCTGCGATCAAGGTGACGCCGGTGTCGGTATAGCCGGAGACCTTGGTGCCGTTGGCGATGTAGTCGGCAATCGCATCGACGCCCATGGAGGCCATCTTGAGCGGGTACTGCTGCGAGGTGGCGCTGATGCGGCCATCCTCTACGCCGCGCACGCCTTCGCAGCCGCCGTCAACGGAGACGACGATGACGTTGTCAGCCGTGCCCGCAGCCTTGAGCGCGGTGTTGGCGCCGAAAGCGGCTGGCTCGTTGACCGTGTAGACCACGTTGATGTCCGGGTTGGCGGTCAGGCAGTTCTCCATCGCCGGCTGTGCACGATCGATCATGCCGTTGGTGTCAGCCTGGCAGACGATGGCCGGATCGTCGACTGTGATGCCAAAGCCTTCCATAAAGCCATTGCGGCGCTGCTCGCTGACCGTCGTGCCGGCGGTGCCGTCCAGCATGGCGATTTTAGCGGGTGTATCGCCCATGGCTGCCTTAGCGTACTGGCCGATCAACCGGCCGGCCTGCACGTTATCCGTGGCGAAGAGGGCGTCGGTGGCATCCTCGGGGTCCAGCGGTGTATCGAGCGCAATAAAGAGTACGCCCGCATCGCGCGCCTTCTGGATGGTGGGCACGATCGCGGTTGAATCATTGGCCGTGATCAGAATACCCTTGACGCCGGCATTGACCATGTTTTCGATGGCCGTCACCTGCGACTCGTTGTCGCCGTCAAACTCACCGGCGGCGGTCATCAGCTTGATGCCCTTCGCTTCAGCTTCTTGGGTGGCGCCTTCCTCCATCTTGACAAAGAAGGGGTTGCCGCGATGCTTGGTGATCAAGCCTACCTGCGCCTCACCGTTGGCCGCCGGGGCGGCAGCTTCGGCGGTGGCTTCTGTGGCGGCGGCTTCCTCAGTCGCTGCTTCCGTGGCTGCGCTCTCGGTGGTGGCGGCGGCTTGCGTGTCGCCCGCCGCCGGCGCGGGTGCAGCCGCCGGTGCGGCGCAAGCGCTCAGGACTAAGGCCAGGATCAGGAACATACCCAGCCAGGTAAACCGCTGTGTGGAACTCTTCATAGTCACTTTCCCTCCAAAGTTATCTGCGTTGGTATAGAAAGAAATGAAACAACCTACACCCCGGAGCGGTCATGTGCTGCGGCTGGGTGTAGAGAGCTGCCTGTAAGAAGATAATACGGTCAGGAAATTAAGTGAAGTTACTGTAGCGCATTGCATGACAGGTGTCAAACTGGATTGCACAGATCGGAACCGTCTCGGCTACAATCGAGGCCTGGACGCAGCCGAGACGCGGCCAAGAGCAGCGGTAGGGAGGATGAAATGGGTGCAGTGGAGGGGGCAGTGGTTCCATGAGCAGGTCAAGCGATATTTTGGTGATAGGCTGCGGCATATACGGCATTACGGCAGCGCTGGCGCTGCGGGGCCGTGGTTTCTCGGTGACGGTGATCGATCCCGGCCCGATTCCCCACCCGCTGGCGGCATCCACCGATGTGAGCAAAGTAGTGCGCATGGAATATGGCGATGATCTGCAATATACCCGTATGGCGGATCGTGCCATTGATGGCTTTGAGATCTGGAATGACGAGTTTGGAGAAGAACTGTATGTCAACACCGGCGTGCTGATGCTGGGGCGCAAGCCCATGCAGCCTGGCGGCTACCTCTATGCCAGCTACGAACTGCTGCGCGCCGAAGGGCACCATCTCGAACGGCTGGACAGTGATGCAATCCGCCGCCGCTTTCCGGCTTGGAATGCCGACACCTATGTGGATGGGTTTGTCGGAACGCGCGGCGGTTATGCGCAGAGCGGGCGCATTGTGGCTGCTCTGGCCGGCAAAGCTCGGCGCGCCGGCGTGAAAATAGAGACGCCGCAAACCGCCGCCGAACTGATCAGCGACGGGGGACGCGTGACCGGCACACGCACACGCTCAGGCCGCACCTTTGTTGCCGGCCATACGCTGGTGGCCGCCGGGGCCTGGACGCATCATCTGCTGCTGCCGGAGCTGCAGCGTGTGATTGTGGCCACCGGCCATCCCGTCTTCCATCTCAAGCCGGAGAATCCTGCGCTCTTTACACCGCCGCATTTTATTACGTTCACCGCCGACGTGGCGCACACCGGCTGGTATGGCTTCCCGCTGCTGCGCGAGGGGGTGGTCAAGATCGCGCATCATGGCGTGGGCATCCCGCTGCATGCGGAGAATGACGAACGGGCCATCAACGAGCAGGACATCGCCCGGCTGCGCGCCATGCTGGCGGACACCTTTCCCGCATTGGTAAATGCGGAGATTGTCTATCGGCGGCGCTGCCTTTACAGCGATACGCTTGACGGCCATTTTTGGATCGACCGCCACCCCCAGCGCGATGGTCTGAGCGTAGCCACGGGTGACAGCGGGCATGGTTTCAAATTCGCACCCGTACTTGGCCCGCTGATTGCCGATGTCGTTGAGGGCAAGGTCAATCAATGGGCGACCAAGTTTCGCTGGCGCGCGTTGGCGGCAGACACCGTGTCGGAAGAGCCGGCGCGCTGCCGCACCTGATGTTGTCTGTCAAATGGAAGATTGCGACATATAATGTGTGTGGATGCTCTCTGTACCCACCTTATTCGCCGTGACTTGCAGAAAAGTGTGAAGCCTGTGGAAATGATCCGTAACAATTGGCTTTTGCTCGCTATTCTATCCGCCTTCTTTGCCGCGCTGACGACGATTTTTGCCAAACTCGGCGTGCGCGATGTCTCCTCCAATTTGGCTACAGCCATCCGCACGGTGGTGATCTTGCTTTTGGCCTGGGGCATCGTGCTCGCCAGCGGCGAGATCAGCGGGCTGCGCGGGATGACACAGCGCACCTGGCTGTTTTTAATCTTGTCGGGTGTCATGACGGGTCTTTCGTGGATCTGTTACTTTGCCGCTCTGCAAAAAGGGCCGGCCTCGCTGGTGGCGCCGATCGATAAAACCAGCCTGGCTATAGTGCTGATCCTGGCGGCTCTCTTTCTGGGGGAACCGCTGACCTGGCAGACGATGCTGGGCGGTGGCCTGGTTGTGCTGGGCGCGATTGTCGTGGCGTGGCATTAAGGAGCAGCCTATGATGCGGATGCCCATCCGGTACACTTTTTGCCTTCTGCTGCTGCTCGCCGGCGGGAGCCTGGCTGCCTGCGTCAATCCGCTGCCGCGCCTGCAAAGCAGATTATCATTTGACGTAATCGCTTTCGGCTCCTGCGCCAACCAGAACAGCCGCCAGCCGATCTGGGATGCGGTGCTGGCCGGCGAGCCTGATTTGTTTGTCTTTTTAGGCGACAATATCTATGGCGATACGCAGGACAGCGCTGTGCTGCGCGCTAAGTATGCTTTGCTGGGGGCGCAGGAAGGGTATCAACGGCTGCGGGCGCAGACGCCGATCATTGCCACCTGGGACGATCACGATTACGGCGCCAATGATATTGGGGCTGAAAACCCGATCAAGGTAGCCTCAAAGCAGTTGCTGCTGGATTTCTTTGCTGAGCCGGCTGGGAGTGAGCGCCGTCTGCGGGAGGGGGGCATTTACACCGCCTATCTGTACGGGCCGTCTGACCGCCGTGTGCAAGTGATCCTGCTGGACACCCGTTGGGATCGGACGCCGCTCAAGCGGGTGAGCGAGGCCGAATACAGCCAGCGCCAACAGGTGTACGCCGGGCCGTATACAGCCGCCGTCGGGCCGGATGCCCATCTGCTGGGCGAAGATCAATGGCAGTGGCTGAAGGTGCAACTGCAGCAGCCGGCGCGGCTGCGGCTGATCGGCACCAGCATCCCGTTTTTGCAGGATGGCACGGGCTGGGAGACGTGGGCCAATTTCCCGGAGGAGCGGGCGCGCCTGATCGCGCTGATTACAGACACGGGCGCCAATGGGGTAATCTTCCTGACTGGTGACACCCATCGCGCCCAGTTCTCCAAGCTGGCTGGTGCAGCACCCTATCCACTTTGGGAAGTAAACTCCAGCGGGTTAACCGAAAATTGGCAGTGGGCAGCCCCCGATAAAAACCGGTTGGGCGGCGTCTACAGCGAAGACAATTATGGTTTGCTGCGCATCGACTGGCGCAAAGCTGACCCTGACGTCAGCATGGAGATTCGCAACGTGCGCAATGAACTGGTGATGCAAAATACGATCCGGTTGAGCGAGCTGCAGCAGTAGGCGAGCTTCGTCCTCTGCCATCTTTGTTTCCGGATTCCACAGAGAGTAGGGGATTTTGATTTTGCCGCATTTATTGGATCCTATCACGCTGCGCGGCGTGACGCTGCGCAACCGCATCGGTGTTTCTCCCATGTGTCAGTACAGCGCCGAAGAAGGCTTCGCCACGGCTTGGCATCTGGCGCATCTCGGCGCACGCGCCGTGGGTGGGGCCGGCCTGATTATCAGCGAAGCTACGGCAGTGCAGGCCGAAGGGCGCATCTCCCCTTGGGATTTAGGGATTTGGCGGGATGAGCAGGCGGAAGCGCTGCGACCGATCACCAAGTTTCTCACTGAGCAAGGATGCGTGCCCGGCATCCAGCTTGCCCATGCTGGACGCAAGGCCAACACGGCGCGCCCGTGGGATGGCGGGCAGCCGCTGCCGAACCCCGGCAACACCTGGTATATTGTGGGTCCCAGCGCTGTGCCGTTCACGGCTGGACACCCCACGCCCCATGCGCTGACGCTGGAAGAGATCGCCGAGATTGTTCAGGATTTTGCGCTGGCCGCGCAGCGCGCTGTGGCTGCCGGCTTTTGCCTGGTTGAAATCCATGCCGCCCACGGCTATCTGCTGCACAGCTTCTATTCGCCGCTCTCCAACGAACGCAACGATCTGTATGGCGGTTGCTTTGAAAACCGTATCCGGCTGACGGTTGAGGTGGCGCAGGCGGTGCGCCGTGTGCTGCCCAATGATTTGCCGCTGGCGGTGCGTATTTCAAGCACGGATTGGGTGGAAGGCGGCTGGATGCCGGCAGACAGTGTGGTGCTGGCGCAGCGTCTGCGCCATGAAGGGGTAGACTTGATGGATTGTAGCTCCGGCGGCAATGTGGCTGCGGCGCATGTGCCGGCGGCCCCCGGCTATCAAGTGCCCTTTGCGCGTGCGGTGCGGCAGGAGGCGGCTATTGCCAGCGCAGCGGTGGGGTTGATCACCACGCCGCAGCAGGCGGAGCAGATCATTGTCGCCGGCGACGCCGACATTGTCTTGCTGGGGCGTGAGGTGCTGCGCGACCCCTATTGGCCGCTGCACGCAGCTTTGGCGCTGCAGCAGCCGGTTGCACCGCCGCCGCAGTATGCGCGTGCCTTTTAGGCTGCTGTGTTGTCGAAAATTCGAGAATCAGCGTATCCTAGCTGATTATGGATTGGTTTGCATCCGGCAAAACGAGCGAAGCCGGCACAGATGCACAGCGACAAATAGCCCAGAAACGAGCGCAAGATCGGCTTTGGCAGCGTGCGCGCGGCTGGAGTTTGCCGGTGGCGTCGGCGCCCCTGCTGCTGTTCTTGACGCTGCCGCTGCTGGCGCTGTTTTTGCGGCTGGATTTGGGCGGGCTGTGGGGCAGTTTGCGCAGCCCCGTCGTTGTGCAGGCGCTGACCTTGAGCTTGGGCACCGGCAGCATTGCTACGCTGCTGGTCGTTGTGACGGGTACACCGCTGGCTATGCTGCTAGCGCGCCGCCAGTTTCGCGGGCGCAGCGTAGTCGATACGCTGGTTGATCTGCCGATGGTGCTGCCGCCGGCGGTGGCGGGCATCGCGCTGCTGCTGGTTTTTGGCCGGCGCGGGCTGTTTGGCCCCTGGCTGGAAGCCGCAGGCCTCTCGATTGTATTTACGCCGGCTGCGGTGGTTCTGGCGCAGATTTTTGTGGCTGCGCCTTATTTTGTGCGCTCGGCGACTGCCGGCTTTGCCGAAATCGACCGCGAGTTGGAGCAGGCGGCGGCGCTCGACGGCGCCACGCGTCTGGGCGTTTTTCGCTATGTGACGGCGGCGCTGGCCTGGCCGGCGCTGGTCGGCGGTGCCGTCATGACCTGGGCGCGCGCCATCGGCGAATTCGGCGCCACCATCATCTTCGCCGGCAACTTCCCGGGCCGCACCCAGACGATGCCGCTTGCCATTTACCTCGGCTTTGAGCGCGACCTTGATCTGGCCATCACGATGGCTTTTGTTTTGCTGGTCGTTTCGTTTGGCGTGCTGGTGCTGGTCAAATGGCTGTTAAGTCTGCGCGCCGGCGCTTGAATGGCAACCTGCCGATTTGCGCCTGACCGATCGGCCAGGGTGCAGCCTGTCGCGCGATAGAAGTGTATTTCTGCATCCAGGGTTATGATTGCGGCAGGAGGAATGGACACATGGCAACAGCAAGTGAAGTGCTCGATAATGTTAGGGGCGCCGCGCTGGTCGGTGGTTGTCTGGCTTTACGCCCACTCTTGCGCCCGCACTATCAGCGCTGGGGCGCGACGGACGAAGAAGTGATGCGGCGGCTGCCTGGTGACGAGCGTGTGCCTGGCGCCACTGTGGTGCAGACGATGGCAGTCACCATTCGGGCCAAGGCCGCCGCCGTCTGGCCGTGGCTGGCGCAGATCGGGCAGGAACGGGGCGGGCTGTACAGCTATGAACTGCTGGAAAACATTGCCCGCTGCCGAATGCACAATGCCGACCGCATTGTGCCGGAGTGGGAGCTGCAGATCGGCGCTCTGGTGCGTCTCGGCCCGCCCGGCTACCCTGTCCATCGGGTTGTCGGGCTGCAGCCTGGGCAGTGGCTGCTGCTGGCCGGCGCGGATGCAAAGACGGGCGAGCTTGCACCGCTCCCGCAGCCGGGGCAGGGCGAGTATGTCAACTTTGCTTGGGTCTTCCGGCTGGATGAGGGCAGTGACGGCACGACCCGGCTGATCACGCGCACAAGCCTGGACTATGCGCCGCACACCTTCGGTCAAAAGGCGATCTGGGAGTTGACAACCGATCCGATTGGCTTTGTGATGACCCGCAAAATGCTGCTGGGCATCAAGCAGCGGGCGGAAGCTCACCCGGCTGAAACCTATTCCTATGCGCCGGGCTGACTAAAATCCTGCCAACCCTGCGCCGAAGTTTGCACAGGATTGGCAGGAGTGGCTCCTTTGTCAGGAAAAACCGCAACGCTACTGGTAGGCCAACACTTCGCGGACAGTCAAGCGTGACGCTTTCCAGGCGGGCAAGAAGCTGGCGAGGGTCGCCAACACAACGACGATCAGCAGCCATATGAGCAGCCCCTCTGCGGAAAAGACATAGGGCAGCGCGCTTTGGAAAAGGACGACGCCGACGGTCTGCGCCAGCAGCGCACCGACCGGAAATGCCATCAATGCGCCAAGCCCCCAACTGATCAACCCAATGAACAGCCCCTCCACAATCACGATTTTGAGCACAGAGCCGTCAGACGCGCCGATGGCGCGCATCACGCCGATCTCGCGCGTGCGTTCCAGCACATTGGTGCTCATTGTGCCGGCCAACCCTAATGCGCCGACCGCCGCAATCAGCACACCCATGGCCAAGAGCAAGTAAACAATGATGTCAAAGAAAGCGCCGGTAAAACGGCGCAGCGTGTCGATTGTAAAAGTCGATGCCACGTTATAACCTGCATTGTCCAACCGCTCATTCAGGATTTTGGCGGCATCCTCCATCCCTAATCCGCTGGCCGGGTCGAGCTTGATCTGCAAGCTGGCGGAACGATTTACATCCGCCGTTAACCGGGCAAAGTACGGGTAATTGACATAGACCGGAATCGTGTTCGGCGGCCCGCCCAGGACACGGGCAATCCCCACCACTACAAACTCAACTTCTTTCTGGCCGATTTTCAGCAGCATTTTGTCGCCCGGCTGCAAGTCAGGCTGGGAGGAAAGGACATTTTGGCTGACGACAATCGCATTTTCGTCTTCCGGCAGCAGCCAGCGGCCGGCGGTGAGGGTTGGCTGCACCATGACACTGTCCGGCTGCAGCGCCGTGAGGGTTAAAGAATCGCCGTCGCTGCCGTCAGGCAGAATCGGCGTAACCTGCGCCCCCAGCCAGCCTTCGACAGTGGCGACGCCGGGCAGGCCGCGCACAACCTGTTCCACACGCTCGGTGCGGTAGGGGCGTTCAAATTGAATCTGCACATCAAACTGATAATAGGCCAGCCCCTGCTCGATCAGCCCGTTCAGCGAAGCGCGCACACTGCCCACGGTCATGAACAACATCCCACCCAACACCAGCGTGACCAGCGTCAAAGCCAGACGTGAGCGGCGGCGGAAGGTGTTGCGCAGCGACAACTGCACTGGGCGCGGCAGGCCGCGGATGGAGTTGATCAGCCGCGTCAGCAAGCCATCACGCACTTGTTCGGCATTGGTGCCGTAATCACTCACCGCCTCACGCACAGTCAAAGCCGTGCCTCTGAAGACGGGCAGCAGGGCAGCCAGCAGCGGGGTCAGCAGTCCAACCAGCAGTTGGATGGCAAACACATACCCCGGCAGCGTCCAGCGTGGGAAATCTATGTTGATAAAGGTGCCCAAAAAGGCGGCAATCCCGCCGCCCGCCAGCACTGTCAGCGGCACAGCGATAACCAGCGCCGCCAGGCTGTAGGCCAGCACCGAGCTTAGATACATGCCGACCAATTGATAGCGTTTGGCGCCCACGGCCTTCATAACGCCGATCTGGCGCACTTGCTGCGACATGAGGGCCGAGATCGTGTTGATGACAAGGAATCCGCTGAGAATCAGAGCCAGCAGACCGAGCGGCGTCAGCAGCAGCGCCAGCGCGTCAAAAAGATCCTGCAAGGCCAGCTTGCCGGGTTCCGGCACCTGAACACGCTGCACAGTAAAGCCGCCGCGCTCAATTTTGTCCGAGACGCGATTGGCAATAGCCGTGATGTACTCTTGGTCCAACTGCTGTTCCGGCGAGCCGTTTACACGGATGAGCACCTGGTCGTACATGCGGCTGCCGCCGAGCCGTTCAAACGTGTCAAAGTCCACATAGCCGGAAGCCTGGCCGGTAAAGCCGGCGGAGAAGCCGTTCGGGTCATAGACGACGCCGCTGAGCACAACCTCACGCTGTTTATCATCGCGGTTCTGCAGCGTCAGCGTCTGCCCCACCTGGAGGCCAGGCGGCAGCGCTGTTGCCGAACTGAAGCCGCTGCGCTCAATGACAATTTCATTTTCTTGCGGCCACAGCGTGCGTTCCGCCCCAACCTCCGGTTTGGCCGGCAGATCAAAAATGGGCTGGATACGGTTGATGCGAATATCTTCGAAATCGTCGATGGCTGTAACCGCCAGGTTCTCCCACTGGTCGGGCGCCGTCTGCACCTTTACGCCCAGGCTGCTGCGCCCCTGGACATCGGCAATCTCCGGCATACGGGCAATCGCATCGAGCTGCGCTTGATCCACGCCGGCAGTGATAATGGTCGCCTGGCTGACATTGCTGGCTGTATAGATCACCTCAAGCTCTGAGAGAATGACCGAGCGCAGCAACTGCACCGTGCCTACAGCAAAAATGCCTACAGCAATCGATGCAACGACCAGCGTTGTGCGGGTGCGGTTTGACCATAAATCACGTACAACCTTGCGCCAGCGTGTACTAAACATAAATTTTGTCTTTCCTCTCCTCAAATTTTCTGAAACTGTCGCTTAGTCTGCCGCTGCTGCACCCAAACCCAGCGCGCCGGGGAGCGGCAGGTGCGGGTGCGCCACCGGCTGCTTTTTGCCGGCTGCCCTCTGCACTGCCTGGTGCTGCGGCGCCGGCAGCAGCCGCTCGCGATGTTTGATGTCCGAGGCAATCTCGCCATCGGCAATTGTCACCGCACGCGAGACACTTTTCGCCAGGTCTTCGTCATGCGTGACCATGACAATCGTCTTACCGTCCTCGACCAGCCGCTCGAAAAGGTGGAAGATGGCGTCGGCAGTGCGTGAGTCCAAATTACCGGTCGGCTCGTCGGCTACAATGATGGCGGGATCATTGGAAAGCGAGCGGGCAATGGCCACACGCTGCTGCTGGCCGCCGGAGAGAGCGGTAGGCAGCTTGTCCGCCTGATCCACCATATCCACCAGCTCAAGCAGATGCAGCGCACGCGTTTTGCGCTCGCGTGACGAATACATATTGCAAAAGTCCATCGGCAGCATCACATTTTCGATGACAGTCAGGGTAGGCAGCAGTTGGAAGAACTGAAACACAACGCCGATATTGCGACCGCGCCACCCTGCGATCTGTCCCTCCCGCAGCTTATGCACTTCCGTGCCGGCAACCACCACTTCGCCTTGGCTGGGACGGTCAATGCCGGTGATCATGTTGCTCAGGGTGGACTTGCCGCTGCCGGATTTGCCGACTACCGCAACAAATTCGCCTGCTTCGATCTGCAGATCTATATTTTTGAGCGCCTGAAACTCGCCGGCCGGCGTCTTATAGCTCTTGACCACATTGTTGAGGTTGATGAGCGAGTGACCTGACGCTTGTTGTGCTTTGCCGGAAGTCCGGTCGTTCTTTTGTAAAAATGGAATACGCAGCATGGCGTTATCTCTCCTTTGTTGGGAACGTGATCTGTCCCTGTGCTAAACTTGTACATCTATTATACACAAGTTGTACGAGAAACACAATAGCCAAATTGGGCGCGAAAAGCAAGTGGGTGGGGTTACGAAGTTGAAGGAGCGAGAAGGTGGAACCGAAATGTATTTTGCGCTGCCGGCGCTATTCCTCTATTCTGAGGCGCAGCGAATTATGTTGAACCCAAGTTTCATAGAAGACAAAGGATGGTCTATGCCACATCCATTGGTAGTGCAATTGCGGTTTGCCCGCAGTGAGTTTGTGCGCGGGTTGGGAGATGTATCGGCGGAGGACGGGATACAGCGTGTCGGGCGCATGAATTCCATCAGTTGGATGGTGGGCCACCTGGCGGCGCAGGAGCAGCGCTACTGGCTGATGGGTGCGCAGGAGTATTGCCTTTACCAGGAGGTGCAAGACACCTTTGCTTCCGGCCAACCTGCCGCAGTGCCGGTGCTGGATGAAATATGGGGCCGCTGGCGCGCGATCACTGCGGCTGCCGATCTCTGGCTGGACGCGCTCACGCCGGAGCGTGTCGCGGCGCCGCTGGTTCCCAACTATTCGGGCAAAGTGGGTACATTCCTGCTGCGCAACATCTATCACTACTGGTACCACTTAGGCGAAGCAATGGCGGTGCGGCAGTCGCTGGGCCAGGAATCGCTGGCTGATTTTGTCGGCGATCTGGATACGCAGGCTCCCTATCAGCCGCAGTAGGGGGTTGCTGTGCTGAGCCGGTAAACCGCCGGCTCGCCCCTAGTTGGCGGTGAAGTGCGTCTGGCCCCAATCCAGCAGCCTGACCAGATAGCGACTGCGCACCTGCTCCGATGCCATGACCTGCTGCAGCGGTGGCAGGCGCAAGATACCGCCTAGGATTGCTGCCATGACACGGTGGCTGGCAAGCGCCTGATTGTCAAAAATCAGGTTGGGCAGCATTCCGCGCTCAATCGCCATCAACACCGTTTTGTGCACCGAATCGACCGGTGTAATCACGTGTTGGGGGCGCTCGTCCAGGCGGAGGCTGTTATGCGTGCAGGCGCGCACGCATACGCCGCAGCCCAGGCAAAGGGAGGGGTCGACGCGCGCCTTGCGCAGTCTGGGGTGTGCGGGATCATTGGCTGAGACAAGCGCCATCGCTTCGACCGGGCAGGCGGTGACGCATTTGCCACAGCCGTTGCAGTGCGACTCATCCACCCACGGCAGAAAGTTGGTGGTTTGCACGGCATTGGTAAAACCGACGCGACGGGCGGCGATCATGGCTTCACAGCAGCAGCCGCAGCAGTTGCAGATAAAATTGACGCCCCGCTGAACATTCTCGCCAAACTGCACCAGGCCACGGTCGCGCGCCTCCTGCAGCAGATCAAGCCCTTCCGCCACATCCACCTCGCGTGCGTAGCCGTGGCGTGTGAGGGTGGCGCCGGTGTCGTTAAACGTCATACAGATGTCCATAGGGGCGTCGCAGGCACGATGCATGTGCATCATCTTATGGCGGCAGTAGCAGATGCCGACGCTGCGGTGAGATGCGCTGCGCACCACTTCGCTGGCGCGTTCGTAGTCCAGCACAGTCAACAGCCGGTCGGGCGGAAGGGCCTCTTCATTGACAAAGGCGCGGCCCAGGCGCGTGTCACTCATAAACAGCGCGGTGATAAAGTCTTCTTCCACGTTGATATATTGGTAGAAAAGCTCCGCCAACAGCTTCTGGTCCACATTGCCGCGCAGCCGCATCATCGAAAATTCAAAGAAACCGGCCATCGGCGGCGGCAGCACGTAGGTCGTCGTTCCGTCAGGCGCCTGCATATCGAGGAGTATGGCGCGCCCCGCCAGTTCATCCAGCACCTTTTGCGTCTCGGACTGGTTCATCTTCCAGACTTTGGCGGCGTGCTGCGCGGTAAATGGGCGTATCGGCAGCAAGGCCACCAGACCCGCTTCTTTTTCGCTGAAGAGCAACTGTAGGATGGCGTACAGCGTTTGCGAAGGGGGAGCGCCTTGGGGCAGGCGATTCAAGCGTTCGACCAACGACTCATAGCCGGAGCGCAGCGTGTGGTGAGCCATGCGAAAGCCTCCTTGATCCTCAGAAGTTGTTTCTTTGAATACAAAGATAAAGTTTTTCAGGTGTATCTTCGCGCATCCATGTTGCGTATACTGTTGTGTATGAATTGTGTAGGCTTAAAAAGCAGGTGGGCAGCGAGATTGGAAAGTGAGGACAGCAGCGACTATGACATCTCTTCATCGACTGATTGCCATCATTTTGATCTGGTTGGTGATTGCTTTACTGGGGTTTTTGATGCAAGGGCTTGCCCTGTCTGTGCCGTCGGGCATGATCGCAACGATATTTGTCATCATGCTGATCGCCGCCGGCGCAGCCACATGGGCAATTGCACGGGCGGCCCCCGCAGCGCGGTAGCTTGTACGAAGAAGAGGTTACCTTTCGTCATGGTGCACCAACCTGTTGTCGAGGTAAGGGGTAAGAGTCGCGCGATAGTGGTGTGCGGCTGATTTTTAGCGTTTGGTGTGCGGACTAGGCGCCGGATCCGTTTCCTCATCGGGGTGAGGCTGGCCGCCAAAGGCCATCATGGCGGCGTAGACAGCGACGGCAGCCAGCAGCAGCAGCAAGATGGTGACCATCGTCACCTGCGGCCCGCTGGACTCGAACAACTGGCCGATCAGCCAGGGAAAGGTCATTGCGCCAATGCTGGAGCCGACCAGAAACCAACTTGTGACAGCGCCGCTCATGGTCATGCGCCGTCCCGCCCAGGCGAGAACGGTGGGAAATAAAGACGCCATGCTCAGCCCCAACCCAAACGTTCCCACCCATAAAACCGGCGCTGACTGGGGCCACAGCAGCAAAGCGCTGACGCTGATCAGACAGCCGGTTAGATCGGCCAGCAGAATCGCATGGGGCCGCACGCGTGCAGCGATGGGAATGGAGGCAAGCCGGCCTACTGTAAGCGCGCCCCAAAAGAGTGAGGTAAGGTAAGCGGCGGTGGCGGCGGCGGCCAGGTCAAGGCTGATGGCGTAGGTGTAAATCCAGCCGCCAAACGAAACTTCCGCCCCCACGTAAAGGAGCATAAAGAGAGCGCACAGCAGCAGCAGGCGCGGGTTGCTGTGCAGCGTTGTGACGCCGCTCAGCGCTGAGCGAGGCGCGTGTGGGCTGGCCAACGGCAGCACCCACAGGGCAACGGGGGCAATCAGCAGTGCCAGCATCCAGTAGGCGCCGCTGATGCCGCCCGTCCACAGGATTGCTTGCGCCACAATAATGGGAGAGACAAAAGCACCGGCGCCGAAGAAGAAATGCAGCGCGTTCATGTATGGCCCTACCTTGCTGCGGTGCACCCATACCATCATCGCGTTGCCGCCTACATCCACAACCGCCTCGGCGATGCCCATCAGCAGCAGCAGCGCCGCCAGAACGGCTAACTGGCCGATCAGCGGCGTGAGCGCCATTGTGGCCGCCATCATCAGCAGCATGACCCCCAACAGCGAATGGCCCGGCATACGGTCGTAGAGACGCCCGCCCAGCAGCGAACCCAGAAAGTAGCCGGAAGATCGCGCTGTAAACAGGATACTGATCTGGTCGATGCGTGTCTGCGTGTGCTGGGCCAGCCCCGGCAGCGTCGGCCCCAGCGAGGCGGACATCAAGCCGAGGGCCACAAAGGCGGCAAAGTACGCGGCAGTTGTGGCCTTCGGGCGCAGAGGGCGGGCGGTCACGGGGGTAGAAGTAGCGGTGGTGCTGTCCATCAACAATCTCCGATGCACACTGATAAGCCGGTTTAGGGAATTATAGCCCCTAACCGTTGCAGCGCTTCGCTGCGTGTGGCCACGAAGAAGAAATCGCGTCCCCTGTTGCACTCGTAGATGAAAGCGGCCAGCGCCTGGCTGTTGTACTGCGCAAAATCACCCACAATGGCTATCTTCAGGCGATAGTTCGCAAATTTTTGCAGAATTTCGCCGGCCAGCCGTGTGCGCAGTTGAAAGAATTCGGCTGGCAGGTTGATCGCATGGATAATCACGCCCTCCACCGGCTCCGGATAAAAACTGCCGAGCACATCGAGCACATCTTGTGGCGTGCCGAGTAAGAAGTTGTGGAGTTCGGCAATTAGAATGCCATTCTGGCTGTGCAGTTCAATGTCCATTGCATTGTCCTTATCTGGTTCTTTCCCATGTCATGGCCAGGTAATCGCGATAAAACCCTGCTGCTTCCAGCAATGGCTGCCCGGCGCTGCCCTGCACCGGCTCATCGTTCCAGGTAGTTGTATTGACACGCGCCGAAAAAGTGGCGGCATGGGCGAGCCAGGCACTGAGTGCTTGACGGATGACCCCTTCACCCGCTCCTGCGACCGTGGCCAGGTCTGCGCCGCTGTCACGGATCAACAGCAGCGGGCGACCTGCCTGCTGGACAAGCCAGGTGGAGGGAATGCGCGAGAAGGCAAAAGGCGCACCATTGGCAGTCTGCCATTCACCAGCCGGTCCATACAAATTGGCCGGATCACAGGCGTTTAGAACTGTGGGCGGGTCGTCGTCGTGCCCAGGATGGGCTGCCCCTGCCCGCAGCTGCTGGAGGATGCGGCGCAAAGCGCCTTCGCTGGTTAAACGCTGCGCCGGATGTACATGCTGCCAGCGGGCCAGAAAATCAGCGTAAGCGGCAGGCGAAACCGGCTGTATCTCGTTGCGCAGGATGGCCAATGTGCGCCGGTGCATCTGTTCCAGCACGCGCCGGTCAACCAATTCCGTCGTCTCTGCGCCGGGCGGCAAGCCGGGCGTAAAGCGCCCTTGCGCCACCTGGCGATCGGCGATCAGTTGCTCGGCCTGCTGCTCCAGCCATGCCGCCGGAAAGGCATAGCGCTGCCGGATCGCCTCCAGCACCACTTCCAGGTGCGGCAAATCCATGACTTCCTGCAAACAGTCGCGGTAGGTTTCGGCGACAATGGGGAAGTCTTCAAAGTGGCGCACAACCTGCAGCAAATCCTTGGCGCGCAGCCGCTGCAGCCAAAAGGGTGTGCGCTTGCCGTGGCCCAGTCCCGGCAGCAGCAGCGCGCGTGCGGCATTCTGGCGAAACTGGGCGCCAAAGACGGCTGAGTTGGGCAGCTCGCCAAGAATGCGTTCCCGCGCTTCAGCCGGCGTCATAGCCGTTACAATATCCAGCGGGAAATCGGCGCGGCGGAAAGCGCCCACTTGCTGCCCCAGTTCATAGGGGCGCCAGGGGTAGTCGCCGCGCCAGAAAGGCATACGCGGCACAGCGCCGGCGGCATCGCCGACGATCACTTTGTCGTCGGTCACTTCCAGCACGCGCCATACCTGTGAGCCGAGGGTAAAGGCATCGCCTACACGCGTTTCGTAGACAAACTCCTCATCCAACTCGCCCAGCTTTGTCTTGCCGTCGCTCAAGTAGGCTCCGAACGCGCCGCGATTGGCAATCGTCCCGCCGCTGGTCATTGCTAACAGACGTGAGCCAGGCAGCGCCGCCAGCTGCTGGTTGACCTGATCCCACACCAGGCGCGCCCGCAGTTCCCCGTGCGTCAGGCTGGGATAGCGGCCTGCCAGCATATCCAGCACGGCTGTAAACGCGCGCCGGCCAAGCTCTTGATAGGCATACGCCTGGCGGAGCAGGCTGTAGAGTTCATCGACGTGCCAGTTTTCCACCGACACCATCGCCACGATCTGCTGTGCCAGTACGTCGAGCGGGTTGCGCTGCGTGTGCGTCAGCTCCACTTCGCCGCGCAGCATCCCACCGGCTACAGCCGCCGCCTCCATGACATCTTCGCGGTGCGTGGGAAAAAAGCGACCCTTGGATGTCTGCCCCACCAGA
>JBBRBX010000099.1:0-21640 GCA_038205395.1 Caldilineales bacterium | reverse complement strand
AGTCGTCACCACCAAACCATGCTCGGCGATCAACTCCTCCAACACGCGTTGCTGTGCTGCGGTGAGTAATGTTCGTTTCATATATTCATTATAACCGTAAATAAGTTATATTCGATATACAAAGTAACTAATCTATTGATGGATTTTTTCTGAGGATTATACGGCAGCCCCTTGCTACGTATACAGATCCGGCTCCAGTTGGTTGATCTTGACCACGTAGCCGTCGGGGTCGCGCAGCTGCAGCTGTGCGCCGAAGCCCTCATCGGCGGCCCCGCGCAGGATGTCGACGCCGGCCGCACGCAGTTGTTCTTCCAGTTCCAGCAGAGATTGGCCGGTGGTAAAGGTTAATTCCACCCGCTCACCCTGGAGGCTGGGTGGGTGCGCCAGCAAGCCCAGCGACGCGGCGCCCGCCTGCAGTTCGGCCCAGTCGCCGTCACGGCTCGCAAAGCCTGTCTGCAGCCCCAGCCTGGTGAAGAAGGCGATGGAACGATCGAGCGCCTGCACATGCACAAGCGGCATCAAGGCCAGCCCGCTGCTGCCGCTGACGCTGGCACTGCCGCTTTCCGGCGCGGCTGCCGGCTGTGCGACTGCACTGCGCAGCACCTGCTCCACCCAATCCGACAGGGAAAGCTGGCTGTCGATGGCGAGATGTTTTACCTGGCGCACCAGGTCGGTGGGGAGATACACATTGAACTGCTGTTTGTCCGTCATCGCATCCTCTCTTTGCTAGTATGCTAGTTTGTTAGCAAAGGGATGATAGCATTGGCCATTCATATGGTCAAGTTCCACATTCCGCTGTGCAACCCACACAGGTAGGTTGCGGTGGCGAACATCTCGTTGCGCGCCCTGGCACACAGGCACGTGGGCGTGCCTTGCCGTGCCGCACGAAGGCGTGCTGCCTACGCGACGCATGGGGACGTGCGAGGCCGGGCGTGGGCGGTCGGGCGTGGGCGTGCACAGCCGCACGTGGGCGTGCGCACTGGACGCGATGGGTGCAATCCACGCCTCCTCAATCCGTTTAATCCGTGCCCGAATCGGTGGACAGGTGGACAAAAATCAGTGGACCGACTTCAGCGCGCGGCCAGCACTTCCTCCAGCACGCGCTGGTCAAACACATAGCGTTCATGGCAGAAGTGGCAGTCGATGATTGCCTCACCCTCGGCGATCAGCGTCAGCAGGTCGTCGCGGTCGAGCAATTGCAGCGCCTGCTGCGAGCGTTCGCGGCTGCATGAACAGTGGAAGGAGAGCGGGTGCGTCTCCAGCACCTCGTAGGGCACATCGCCGAAGATGTCCGCCAGCACGGCGGCCGGGGAGACGCCCTGCGCCAGCATCCCGCCCACCGGCGGCAGATCGTCCGTGCGTTCCACCAGCTGCTCCAGCACCGCCGTGTCCTGGCCGGGCATCGCCTGGAGCAAAAAGCCGCCGGCAGCCGTCAGCGCGCCGGCGTCGTTGATCTGGGCGCCCAGTTCGAGCAGCGACAAAATCTGCTCCGACTGCATCAGATAGTACATCAAATCTTTGTCGAGTTCGCCGGTCTGCAGCGGCACAACACTCTCGTAGAGATTTTGCACGCCCACATCTTTGACGACCGTAAGCATGCCGCTTCTGCCCAACGCGCCGGCCACTTCCGTCACCCCCACCGGCGGCGGCACGCTGTAGGTGGGGTTGGCGATATAGCCGCGCACCCGCCCATAGCTGTCCGACTCGACAATCATTTTGTGCAAGGGGCCGTCAGCTGCCACCTTGATGGCGATGCGCTGCTGCACTTTGAGCAGCGAACCCATCAGCGCGGCGGCGCTCAGCCCGCTGCCGAGGGCCGCTGTGGCCACGGCTGACGCCTTATGGCGGCGCGCTGCTTCCAGCGTCACCGCCTGCGTGCTGCACGCCATCGCCAGCACACCTGCTTCTTTGGCGATCACGCGCACAATGTGATCATCCCCCGTCTGATCGTGCACAGCTATCTCCCCTCCGGTCTGGGCTTAGACCGTCTCCAGTTTGTCATAGAGCAGTGCGGCCATAAACGTGCGTTCTTCGGCCGCGTCAAACAGAATGGCAATGGTGGCGTTTTCGCCGCTGCCGTCGATGGTGGTGATCACCCCGTCGCCGAATTTCAGATGGCGCACGCGCTGGCCTGTACTGAGCACCAGGTTGACCGGCGGCCGGGTTGTCTGGGGTCGGCTGGGTGTGCGGTCGGCGCCTACTTCCAGGGAGACACCCGCCTCGCGCTCGCGCCAGGCGTCGGCCAGGTTGATCAGCATCTGTTCGGGGTTTTTGGCCAGCGCTGCGCGCAGCTTTTCCGCTGTGGCGCGTGCGGCGGCCAGGGCGGGCATCCGCTCCACCTTGACGGTGTCCGGCCGGCTGCTCTGCGCCAGGCTGCGGCTGGCGCGCGCCAGGATGCTGAGCAGCCCATCCAGCTGCTTGACGCTGTCCTCGCCGGGTTCGATGGTCGCCAACTGCACGCCGTTCTGGCGGCAGAGTTCGGCGCGTGTCTGGTCGCGCTGTTCGCTCTCCATCACTTCCCAATCGCTCTGCCGCCCCTGCCCTTTGGCGGTCAGGCCGACAAAGCGCACGGCCACACCGGCGTCGGGATAATACTTATCCAGTTTCAATTTGCGGCGCGTGGCCGGATTGACTAGCCATTCGGGGCTGACATTGTCCTGCTCGGCAAAGCCGGCAAAGGTGCGCGCCAGAATCTCGCGCCAGGCGCTGATGGCCAGGTAGACACTATTCATAAGCGGTGCGTTTCACTCTGTTTCACTGTAGTTCACTGACGCCGCTTCCTGCATAGCGTTGAAGCGTCGGCGCCGAATTTGGCCCCATTGTAGACCATTTGTTTCATCCCGACAATTAGTCGGGGAGCCTAAAGACTTCGCAAATCCACCGCTGCCGCCTATAATCGGTTCTCATGGAAAAGCTTCCGGCAGCAGAACCGGTGATAGGACCCGTGGCGGGGAGCAGCGCCGTCCTGGCTGTACCGACCGCCCCAACCTCTACACCGGCGGCGGGCGCGACGCAGGTGGGGCTAGACGGCTCGCGCATGTTCCGCGCCGCGCTGGTGGTCATGTTCTTCTTCGTGCTCAGCCGCTTTACCGGCGTGCTGCGCGAGGTGATCCTCAGCGACCGCTTCGGCACCAGCGCCGCCTATGACGCCTACCTGGCCGCCTTTCGCGTGCCCGACCTGCTCTTTCAACTGGTGGCGGGCGGCGCGCTGGGCAGCGCCTTTCTGCCGGTCTTCGCTGGGCTGTGGATCAAGGACGACCAGCAGGAGGCGTGGCTGCTCTTCAGCCGTGTGCTCAATCTGGTGACATTGGTGCTGGCGCTGCTGGCCGGGCTGGCCGCGCTCTTTGCCCCGCCCATCGTGCGCTACATCCTGGCGCCCGGCTTCAGCCCGGAACAGCAGGCGCTGACGGCGCTGTTGATGCGTGGGATGCTCTTCGGCACGCTGGTGTTCGGCGCCAGCGGGCTGGTGATGGGCGCGCTGAACGCCACCCAGCACTTTGTGGCGCCCGCGGCTGCGCCTGTGCTCTACAACCTGGCCATCATTTTGGCCGCCTATTTTCTGGCCCCGGCCTTCGGCATCTATGGGCTGGTCGTGGGCGTGGTGGGCGGCTCGCTGGCGCATCTGCTGGTGCAGCTGCCTGTTCTGCTGCGCAAGGGCGCCGTCTACCACTGGAGTCTCTCCTGGCGCGACGCCACCGTACGCACGGTGATGAAGCTGATGGGGCCGCGCGTGCTGGGTCTTTTCTTTGTGCAGCTGCACTTTCTGGTCAACACCATTCTGGCCAGCGGGCTGGCGGCGGGCAGCCTCAGCGCCCTCAACTATGCCTTTTTGTTGATGCTGCTGCCCCAGGGTATCATTGCCCAAGCCATCGCCACTGCCGCCTTTCCGACCTTTTCGGCGCAGTATGCCGCCGGCGAGATGGCGCTGCTGCGCCGCACGGTGAGCCGCACGCTGCGCACGGTCATCTTCTTGAGCTTGCCCGCCGCCGCCATGCTCTTTGTGCTGGATCGACCGGTGGTCGGCGTGCTCTTCGAGCATGGTGAGTTCGATGCCCGCAGCACGGAACTGGTCGTCTTTGCCCTGCAGTTCTACTTGCTGGGGCTGCTCGCCCATTCCGCCCTGGAGATCATCGTGCGCGCCTTTTACGCCGCCCAAAACACCCTCACGCCGGTGACGGTGGGGGTGGGGGCGATGCTGCTCAACATTGCGCTCAGCCTGGTGTTGGTGCGCACGCTCAGCTTTGGCGGGCTGGCGCTGGCCAACAGCACGGCCACCACGCTGGAGATGCTGCTGCTGCTCTGGCTGCTGCGCGCACGGCTGGGCGGCATCGAAGGGCGCAGCATCGGCGCCACGACCGTGCGCAGCCTGGGCGCGGCGGCGATGATGGCTGTTGTATTGCGCTGGTGGGTGGCGCAGGGCGCGGCGCTTTTCCCGGCGCCCTGGACGGATTGGGGGCTGGCCACAGGCGGAATCCTTTTGGGCGCCGTTACGTACAGTATCCTCAGTTGGCTGCTGCGCAGTGAGGAATTGGGGCTGGTTGTGGCTATGTTGGGCCGTCGTTTCGCCGCACGCAAGCCAGGCGCTTGATGGTCGCAGAAAGAGGCTTAGCAGTCCGGCATACAGCAAATTTGGCTAGTTTGTCGTTTGATCAAATCAGGCAGATAAGCGTATAGATCAGGCTTGTACAGTGCAGCAGGCGCCGGCCTAAAAAACCGGTCGCCTGGAAAAGATAGCTAAAAATAAGGAGCATCGATTCATGTTTTATTTCGACCCGTTGTTTCTGCTGCTTTCCATCCCGCCGCTGCTGTTGGGAATGTGGGCGCAGTTCCGTGTGCAGAGCACCTTTGCTAAGTATGCAAAAGTGCGCACGGGGACAGGGCTGGACGGCGCACACGCCGCGCGCCGGATTTTGGATCTCAACGATCTGCAGACCGTGAATATTGAGCGCGTGGGCGGCACGCTCTCCGACCACTATGATCCCCGCCAAAAGGTGCTGCGGCTGAGCCAGGATGTCTACGCCACCCCCAGCATTGCGGCGGTGGGCGTGGCGGCGCATGAATCCGGCCATGCGCTGCAGGACAAGGTGGGCTATGGCCCGCTGCGGTTGCGTTCGTCCATCGTGCCTGCCGTCCAGTTTGGCAGTTGGCTTGGCCCGATCATTTTTATGGTCGGTTTCTTTATGGCAGGCACCTTTGGGAATACGCTGGCGTGGGTGGGGCTGCTGCTCTTCGGCGTCACGGCGATCTTTGCCCTGGTGACGCTGCCGGTGGAGTTTGACGCCAGCAAGCGCGCCAAGCAGCAGTTGGCCGCCGCCGGCATTCTTACGCCGCAGGAAATTCAAGGGGTGGACAAGGTGCTGGATGCCGCGGCCCTCACCTATGTGGCGGCGGCGGTGCAGGCCGTGACGACCGTCCTCTATTATGTGCTGCTGATGGGCCGGCGTCGCGACTGACCGGCCCGGCGCAAATTGGCCCGGCGCAACAACGGCAGCAGTGGTTGGATGTAAGGATCGTCTAAGCCCTCACCTTAGATGGGGGCTTAGACGATCCTTTGACGCCACCCCGCGCCTGTGCTATGCTGGGCCAATCGAAATTGGCGGCGGAACTCCCTAGTAATCGAACATGCCGATCATCAAACGCTATCCCAACCGCAAACTGTACGACACGGACGCGAAACGCTATGTGACGCTGGATAGCATCACGCAGATGATCCATGAGGGGCAGGAAGTCCAGGTCGTCGACCATGAGAGCGGCGAGGACTTGACCAATTTAACTCTTTCGCAAATTATCTTTGAACAGGAAAAAAAGGGCGCGGGGCTTTTGCCGCGCTCGCTGTTGACCAACCTGGTGCGGGCGGGCGGCGACACCTTTGAGCAGATGCGGCGCGCACTGCTGCCGCGCGGCGCAGCCAATGAAGCGCCGGAAAAAGCAGCCGAAAAAGCAACCGGCGAAGACAATTCACCCCTGCACAAGGTGGACGATCTCTTTCAGGATCTGCTGACCAACCTGAATTTGCCCACCAACCGCGATTTGCAGCGGCTGCAGGCGCAGGTGGACGAATTGAACAACAAGATCGCCGATTTGTTGGCTGCCGAACAGGCGCAGCAGCAAGCACAGTCCGATCGCGAGCCAGTGCAGCCAGAAAAAGCGAGCCGCACGCGACCCGCCGTGAAACCCAACCATTAGTTTTCTCCCGGTCTCTTATATCCGGTTTCTTACGTCTGGTTTCTTACGTCTATGAACGCAACCAGGAAGTTGTCCACTTTACTTGACAGAGAGGCAGCGGGACGCGTGCAGCTCCATACCGGACGCGACAGCGAGGCGAAATTACAGGCGAAACTGCAGCGCAAACGGGCCGACAGTGAACACAGCAAGGTGGCGCTTGTGCTCGCGGGCGGCGGGATCATGGGCGTCGTCTATGAGATCGGCGCGCTGCGCGCCATCAACGACATGCTGGTTGATCTGACGGTCAATGATTTTGACATCTATGTCGGCACCAGCGCCGGCGCCCTCGTCACCTCTTTGATCGCCAGTGGCTTTACGCCGCACGAGATTATGCAGTTCATGGACAACCGCCACCCGGAAATCGGCGGGGTGCGCGTCAACGACGTCTTTCATGCCAATCTGCAGGATTATGCGCGGCGGCTGATCAACCTGCCGCACACGCTCTTTGCCCTGGGCTACAATTCGTTTACGCGGCGCGGCGATATTGCCATCTCGGATATTCTTTGGGAGTTTACGGAGATTCTGCCCAGCGGCCTCTATGACGGCAACGCCCTGGAACGCTTTGTGCGCAAGATATTGGAGATGCACGGGCGCAGCAACCGCTTTGATTTTCTGGAAAAGCAGCTCTACGTGGTGGCCACCGAGCTGGACAGCGGCAACCGCGCCGTCTTCGGCCAGGGCGGCAAAGCCATCGTCCCCATCAGCCGGGCGGTGGCGGCCAGCAGCGCCGTGCCGGTGCTCTACCGCCCGGTGCAAATTTTTGGGCGCGACTATCTGGACGGCGGGCTGCACGGCACGGCCAGCCTGGACCTGGCCATCGAGGCGGGGGCAAAGCTGGTCATCTGCATCAACCCGATGGTGCCGCTCAACGCCAAGCGCGTGCATCCGGATGAGAACTATATCAGCAAGCATGGGCTGCCGGCCATCATCAACCAATCCGTGCGTATACTGCTGCACTCCAGCTTGCGCTACCACATCAAGAATCTGCAAGTAAAATATCCGGATGTGGATATTGTCCTGATTCAGCCGGAGTGGGACGACCATTTTATGTTCTCCTACAACCCGATGTATTACGGCAGCCGCTTGATGCTGGCCGAACATGGCTTTGAGCGGGTGACATCGGGGCTGCTGCAGGATTACAACTACTATCGCCAGGTGCTCAAGCGCCACGGCATCAAAGTGCGCACCGATTTTGTCCAGCGCGAACTGGCAGCCATGCAGCACAGCGGCAACGATCCGCAGGTGGTGCGGAATGTGATTGAGGCCAAAGCGGAAGGACTGCCCTCGCTGGCCTCCGCCATTGACCACCTGGAAGCAAATCTTGCCCGCTTCGACAAAGAACTCGGAAGCTGACGGCGCATCGTGCGCGCTTTGCCGCTGCTATGACTACGGGCAACTGGTTTGAGCGGCAGCCGCCGCATGTGCGGCTGTTCGTGTACACATCTCTGGCGGCGACGGCCTTGCTGCTGGTGGCGCTGGCGGCGGTCGTCGGCCCCGCGCCGGAATGGACGCCGGCTGATGCGCTGGCGCAGGACACCCTGGTTCCCCCTTCCGCCGACAGCATGCAGCGCCACTACACCCCCGCAACGTTGATGCTGCATCCCGCTGCGGCGCTGCCGCCGGCGCAGCGGCCCGCCCCCTACAGCCTGCGCTGGCGGGCGGGCGTCAGTGTGCCCGACGGCGACCCCCTCTTCTTGCATTGGCCCGCCGCCCGCCCCGGCTGGTATCTCAACTGGAACGTCAACCTGGGCAGCCAGGCCGGCCTCCTGGGGCTAGGGCAGACGCCGGCGGTGCTGCTGCCCGACCCGCGGCTGGCGATGGAGTTCACCCCCATGGTGCGGATGCGCAACGGGCGGCTCTATCCGGCTTCGGCGACTCTGCGCGAACTGGCGGCGCAGAGCAGGGGGCTGACCTGGCTGATCGGCAATGAGCCGGATGTCAAGTGGCAGGACAACAGCGCGCCGGAAATCTACGCCATCGCCTATCATCGCGCCTACCACGCCATCAAGGCGGGCGACCCCACCGCCCAGGTCGCCATCGGCGGGCTGAGCCAGATCACGCCGCTGCGGCTGGCGTACCTGGAGCGCGTCTGGGACTTTTACCGCTCGCTCTACGGCGAGGAAATGCCGGTCGACATTTGGAACATGCACGCCTTTGTGCTGCGCGAAGAGCGCGACGCCTGGGGGGTCAACATCCCGCCCGGCTTCGACATTGAACAGAGCGGCATGTTGTGGGAGGCCGAAGAGCACGACAATTTGGCCTTGATCGAGGCGGAGATTCGCGCCATGCGGCAGTGGATGGCGGCGCATGGCCAGCAGGACAAACCGCTCTGGATTACGGAGTACGGCATTCTGATGCCGGAAGAATACGGCTATGATGCCGAGCGGGTCATCCGCTTTATGCTGGGCAGCTTTGACCTGTTCCAGACGCTGCGCGACCCCGGCAGCGGCTACCCCGCCGACGACCACCGGCTGGTCCAGCGTTGGAACTGGTATCCGGCGCGCGACAGCCGCTACGGCGCCGGCAACTTATTCGACGACTACGGCTCCGTCACGCCGGTGGGCGAGGCGATGTTCGACTATCTGGCGCAAGAGCCGCATCCAGCAGCTCCGTAATCGACTTGACGATGTCAAAGGTAGCCTGTGGATGGCCCATGCTGCGCGCTTTGGCGGACATAGCGGCCAGCCGGTCGCGCTGCGGCCCAAACCAGCGCGCCACAATAGCGGCCAGCGCCGCCGGGTCGCGCTCGTATGCGCCCACCCCATTTTCCACCACATAGGGGATGTTGCCCTCTTCCTGGCCGGGGATATAGCCGCTGAGCAGGATGGGCAGCCCGCTGATCAGCGCTTCGGCAATCGTGCCGGGGCCGGCCTTTGTGACCACGCAGTCGCAGGCCGCCATCCAGTCGGGCATGTTGTCGACAAAGCCTTTGACCACCACCGGCAGCGGCCAGCGCTGGGCGGCCAGCCTTTGCTCCAGCTCGCGGTTGCGCCCGCAGATCACCACCATCTGGCCCAACGGTGTGCGCCCGCCCAATGTCTTGGCAAGCTGGGCGGCAATCTGCTCCACCGGCCCCACGCCTTCGCCGCCGCCGATCAGCAGCACCGCCGGCAGTGTGCCGTCCATCTGCAGCAGCCGGCGCAGCTCGTCTTTGGGGGGAGCCGGGCGCGAGAAAGCGGGGCGGATGGCCAGCCCATAGAGATAGATCTGCTGCGGCTGCAGCCCGGCTTGGAGCGCCAGGTTGCGCGAATAGTCGCTGGCTACATAGCAGGCGTCCACGTCGCGGTTGAACCACAAGGGGTGGCCGGTGGAGAGGTCGGTCACTACCGTCACAAAGGGGGTGCGCCGCGCCATGCCTTGCAGCGCCCAGAGGCTCACCGTTTGCAGCAGGGGGTGCACCGAGATGATCAAGTCCGGCTGGTATTTGGCAAAGGCGCGGCGCACGCCGGGGACGGAGAGCCGGCTGCCGACTACGGCCAGCAGGTTGCCCCAACTGCTGGAACGGTAGAGCGCCTGCCACATCCAGGGCGCATCATTGGAGAGAAAGGGATACAACTTGGGAATCTGGTTGATCGGCCAGATCAGGTAGTTGCTGATCAGGTCGATGATCTCGATTTGAAAACGGTCGGGATAGAGTTCGTCAAAGGCGGCTTTGAGCGCCTGCGCGCTGGCGCGGTGGCCGCCGCCGGTGTCGCTCATCAAGATCAGGATGCGCTGCTGCATAAGCGAAAGGGTGCGCTAGTAAGCGCCGCGCGCCTGCACCACGGCAGGTACGGAGCGCAGGAGGATGTTGAGGTCCAGCCCCATACTCCAGTTCTCGACATAATAAATGTCGAGTAAAACCATCTCTTCAAAGGTCAGGTTGCTGCGTCCGCTGACCTGCCACAAGCCGGTCAATCCTGGACAGACCGACAGGCGCTTGGTCATCCAGTCCTGATATTGCTCCACCTCGCTGGGCAGGTTGGGGCGGGGGCCGATCAGGCTCATCTCCCCGTGCAGGACGTTGGCCAACTGCGGCAGTTCGTCCAGGCTGTAGCGGCGGATAAAACGGCCCACGCGCGTCAGGCGCGGGTCGTTGCGCATCTTGAAGAGCGGGCCGCTCGACTCGTTGAGCAGCGCCACCTGCTCGCGCAGCAGATCGGCGTTGTTGACCATCGAACGGAACTTATAGCAGCGGAAGGGGCGGCCGTTCTTGCCCACGCGCACCTGCTGATACAAGATGGGGCCGGGCGTGTCCAGCCGGACGGCGAGCGCAATCAGCAGGGCGGGGACAAACGCGACCACTGCCATCAACAGGCCGACCACAATATCAAAGCCGCGCTTGACCACGGCATTCCAGCCGCGGATGGAAAGCTCGCGCGTCGACAGCAGCGGGATGCCGTTGAGTTCCTCCACCTTCATCTGGTTCTTGGTCAGATGGAACAGGTCGGGCACCGCATAGGCGGCGACTTTCATCTGGTCGCATTCGCGCAGCAGGCGCTGGATGGTGCCGTGCGTCTGCCAGGGCAGGCAGATGATCACGCGGTCGATGCGCTGCGTCCGGATCACCTCGCCCGCCGCTTCCACCGGCCCCAGCGCCTTGAAGCGGCCGATGTCGGTGGCGACCTTGGCGGGGTGGTCGTCCAGAAAGCCGACCAGCTTGAGGCCATAGTCGGGGCGGGCGGCCACGGTGCGCATCACCATGCGCCCCACGTTGCCGGCGCCGACCAGCAGGACGCGCTGCACGCCGATGTCGTAGGCGCGCAGATAGTTGCGCCCCCACAGGATGACCAGCCGGCTGATGCCCAGATAGATGGTGACCAGCACCGCCGTGTAGAGAAAAATCAGGCGGGAGTAGAGCATGGGTTGGAAGGCCAGGCTGGCGACGATAATGATCATCATGCCGGCGGTGGAGGCTGTGGCCACGCGCCAGGTTTCGCTCAGCCAGGCGCGCCCCGGCTGGTAGGGGTAAACATGCGAAAAGCGGAACGCCACCAGCAGCACGGCCACGGTGGAAAAGCCCAGCAGCCAGTAGCCTTGCAGCGACTGCTGGAAGGCCGGGTCGACCGAGAGAAACAACTGTGCCTGGTAGCGCAGATAGTAGGCCGTCAGAAAGGCGGCGAAAATCAGCAGCGCATCGGCCAGCACCAGGTAGTACGGCCACCAATGGCGCGGCACACGCCGCGCCTGGTCAACAAACCAATTTGTGCGCGGCGGGGAAATAAAGATGCCCTTTTGGGCGCTTTCAGCCAGTTTCAACTTTTCAACAGTCGCCATAATTGCCGGCTTCACATCTCAGTCGGGCCGTGTCCGTTTGGCAGCGCCCGGTTCGTAACCGGTTTGCACGGTGCGTACAGACGCACCGAGTGTCTCATTGTGCCAGTTATCAGCGGATTCCGCCAAGTCAGCCGCTGCGCGGTTGTCAGCCGCCTTACGCTGCACATTGTCTGCACGCCCTCTGCACCCCGTCTACACCTGCCGGCACACCTGATTATACACCTGGATGGTGGCCTCTGCGCTGCGCTGCCAGGAGAAGCGGGCGGCCTGCGCCAGCCCGCGCCGGCGTAGCTCGGCGCGCAGCGCAGGCTGGCCGTACAGCAGCCGGATGGCATTCGCCAGCCCGTCCACGTCATTGCTCTCCACCGTCAAGGCGGCGTCGCCCGCCATTTCCAGCAAGCTGGGCGTCCGGCTGCAGATCACCGGTGTGCCGCAGGCCATTGCCTCGAGCAGCGGCAGGCCAAAGCCCTCCAGGCGGCTGGGGTAAACAAAAATCTCAGCGGCGCGGTACCAGGCGGCGACTTCCTCGGCGGCCACAAAGCCGGGGAAGAGCACCGCCTCCGCCAGCCCCAGCGCTTCGACCTGGGCAAAGATGGTGTCGTAGTACCAGCCCTTGCCGCCCACCAGCACGAGCTTCACCGCCGCGACCCCCGCGCCGGACTCCCCCGTACTTGCTGTCCGGCGCCATTGGGCGAAGGCGCGCAGCAGCAGTTCCAGGTTCTTGCGCGGCTCCAGCGTGCCCAGGTAGAGTAGATAGCGCTCCGGCAACCCTTTGGCGCGGCGGAACTGGCGGTTGGCGGCTTCTTCCCCCGCTGTGAAGGCGCTGGAGACGCCGTTGTAGATCACCTGCACTTTGGCCGCCGGCGCGCCGAAGCAGCGCAGCACGTCGTCCGCCGTCTGCCGGCTCACGGCGATGACCTTGTGGGCGCGCGCGACGCCGGCGGCGCAAAGCCGGGTCAGATAGAGGCGCTTGAGCGGCGGCAGCAGGTCAGGTGTGCGCACAAAGGAGAGATCGTGCACCGTCACCACGCCCGGCACGGCAGTCGCCAGCGGCAGCACATTGACGAGACCGTGCACCACCTGGGCGCGGCGGCGCGCCAGCTCCAGCGGCAGCACGCTCTGCTCCCAGACGATGCGGGCGGCGGGCTGTTCCAGCGGCAGGCGGCTGGCGACCAGCGTCACCCCCGGCACGCGCAAGCCGGGCGTATGCACAAAGGCGGTGAAGCGGTGGCCGGTCTGCCCGTTTTGGGCTGCCTCGTGCAGGGCCGCCTGGCCCAGGGCATAGAGCAGTTGGCGGCTGTAGCTGCTGACGCCCGCAGCGCGGTAGCCGGCCTGGTCGCTGATCAGTTGGGCGTTGAGACAGATGTTCATGGCCGCGCACTGCCGTCTTCCCAGCCGGCCAGCCGCGTATAGACAGCCAGCGTTTGTTCGGCGATATGGCGCATGGTGTAGTGGGCCAGCACCCGGCGGCGGCCCCCTGCGCCCAGACGCCGGCGCAGGGGGCCATCGTCCGCCAGCGTCTGCAAAGCCGTTTGCAGCGCCGCTATATCGTCTTCGGGGAAGATCAGCCCACCCTCGCCGACCACGTGGGGGATTTCGCCGCTGTCGCTGCCGACGACCGGCACTTCGCAGGCCATCGCCTCGATCAGCACGCGGCCAAATTGCTCTTTCCAGTTGGGCAGGCTGCGGCTGGGCAGCGCCAGCACATCGAGTGCGTGATAGAAGGGCGGCATGGCGTCGCCGGCGATGCGGCCCAGCCATTCCACCTGGGCGTCGATGCCCAGGTCGCGCGCCAGGCCGGCCAGGGCGACGCGCTCCTCCCCCTCTCCGGCCAGCAGCAGTTGCCAGGGGCCGGTCAAGCCGGCGCAGGCGCGCAGCAGCAGATCAACCCCTTTTTCGCGCAGCAGGCCGCCGGCAAAGCCGATGCGCAGCGGTGCGGGGTCGGCGGTGTTGGCGGCGGGTGTCTCCTGGCGTTGGAAGAACGTCGGGTCCACGCCGAATTGGGGGATCACCGCCACCTCGCCGCCGAAGCCCTTCTGCGCCAGCACCTCTGCAGCCGTGCGGCTGCCGGCGATGGCCAGCGGCGTCAGCCGGTAGACGGCGCGCTCCAGGGCGGCAAAGGGGGGCGGATAGCGGCGGTTCAGATTCTGCCAGGTAAAAAAGGTGGCGCGGATGCCCAGCCGGGCGGCGGCGCGCAGCGCCAGCCAGGTGGCCAGGTTGTAGGGTTCCTCATCCATATGCAGCACGGCAGGGCGCAGGGCGCGCAGCTCGGCGGGCAGGGTCGGGTAGTAGTGCAGGTGAAAGTTGCCGTTGAAGCGCAGCGGGATGACGCGCAGGGTATAGCCGGCAGTGTGGCTGTGTTCGAGCGGTTGGCTGCCGCGCCGGTCGCGCCAGTGGGGGGGGACGAAGACCGTCAGCTCGGCGCCCATCTGCGCCAGCTCCTCCGCCTTGCGCTGATAGGCGCCCACGACCAGGGCCTTGCTCACCATTGCCACACGCATGGGGGTATTATAGCGGGTGCGCGGGAAGGGTGCGAAAACACCTGGTAAAAATTATCGACAGCACAGAACAGTTCGAGTAAACTCAGGGCAGGACTCCTTTTGGGTAAATTATCTTTATGAAGTTGTCGAGTCAGTCAGCTTGCAAGACAATGTGAAAGGAGAATTCTTATGCTCACCTCCCGGCTCCGTCGCTATGTACGGTTTCAGCAGCTTATAGACAAATCAATTGAACTTGGCACAAACCTCCAGTCTACTCGAGCGTGCAATTGTGCCACCTAAATGTGATTTGTCTATTAGCTTCTCGATCGCAGGTACGGCCTTTGGCCTGGTCTTGTCCGTGTTCGCCAATTATCTCACAGACAATCCTTCTCTCTTCGCAATTATTTTGGTGGTTGGCCTGTTGTTTCTCGTCATCGGCGCCGTATCGAGCGTGCGCCAGATCAATGAGATCGAGGTGGCTATCCGCTCGCCGCTGGCGATTCGCTCGACCGAAGAGGCGGCGCGCTATGCGCGCAAGGGGTTGATTGCGTTTGTGCCGCTGTTCCGCCCGAATGATCGATCACCTGCGCGGCCGCTCTCACCAACAGAAGTTCATAATGCCGCGTTGGCGTTGGAATACGAAAAGCTCTGCTTGGAAGAATCGAACTTCAAGACAATCTTGGTTGCGATCGAAACACACAAGACGGCGCTGGAGCACTGCTGGCTGCTGACGACAGCCGGCGGCGAAGGACAGGTTGGCACGGCTCCTTATGCCAAATTGATCGCGCACTACTGCTGCGAGTCTCTGGGTGTTACCTGCGAATTTCATTATGGCCCGTCTTCTACAATTGCTCTTGACGACGATCCCGGCATTTTGGGCAAGACCTATGATGTGGTGAAGGATGTGTTGCACCAAGCTTCTGCGCGTCCGATCAATTTGCATGGCCACGAACTGGTCGTGGATATTACATCGGGCGTGCGCAGCATGATGTTGGGAATGGTCTTTGCCTGCTTGGACAAGGATCGCGATATTGAATTTATCGGCTCTCACTATGATGCCGGCGGACGTCTCACCGGCAAGCCGTTCCCGATTATTTTTGGCTTTGAATTGATGGACAAGCAATAAGCCCATGTTGCGCCACGGGCGCGGCCCGCGCCCGTGGCAGCCATTGTATGCCGCCCGTTTCCCCGCCCCCCACATCTGCGCGCTTTTTTCCCACCAAACTTTAATCTGACTGCCTTCTCGCCGTGTACTGAGTGCACACATTGTGTTCTCAGTTTACAGGTACATTCCACATGGCACATTCCATGTGGCAATCAGGGGAGGTGAAACATGAATCCTTTGCGTTGGCTGCAAAAACTGACTTGTAGCTGCCTGATCCTGTTTGTCTTGCTCTTGCTGCTGCTGGTGGGGGCGCTGACCTTTTTCTTGGCGGAACGGGCGCACGCGCAAGAGGGCGAGCCGGCGGGGCCGGCCTATGAAATCGTGCTGGTTTCCGACCAGTCGCTGTCGATGTGGGACTGCGACGGCGTAGGCTCCGACCCGGAGCAGCTGCGCGTGGAGGCGGTGCAGTTGTTTGTCAATTATTTAGGGGCGGACAGCAACAGCGACCGCTTTCGGCTTGGGCTGATCCATTTTGGCGGGACACCCAAGCTCCTGGCGCCGCTTACCGATCTGGCCGATCCGGCGCTGCGGGCGCAGTTGTTGGCGGTCTCCAGCGACCCCGAGCCGATCCCCTGGACCGACCAGCTGCTGGCGCTGCAGGCAGCGCGACAGATGCTGCTGTCATCTGCCCAACCGGACAGCCGGCGCGTCATCGTGCTGCTGACCGATGGTGAGCCGGTGTGGCCGGATGATCGGCCGCTGGACGCAGAAGCCTATGCGCAGGAGCTGCGCGAACTGGCGGCGCAGTTGCAGGCGGAAGAGACCGACCTGTTCATCGTGCAGTTGACGAACCCGAACACGGCGTGCAACCAGCGCGTGATCGCCGACTGGATGGGTGTATGGCGCGAACTGGCCGCCACCACTCACAGCGGCGAGGTGTACACGGCGGTCAAGGCCGGCGACTTGCTGCCGGTTTATCACGCCATTGTGCGCGACCTGATCGTGCGCGGCACAGGAAGCGTAGCCGAAAGCAGCGCACTGCTGGAGGCTGTGCCGCTTTCGCCGCAAAAACCACTGCTGGTCAGCGTCCCCGTGCACACACCGCTAACCAGCATGACGCTGATCGTGCTCAAGCAGCAGGCAGCCACTAGCGTCGAGATTGTCGGGCCGCTGGGCGAGCCGCTGCTGCGCAACGCAGCCGCCATGCTGGTCACGGGCCAGGGCAGCCGCCAAGAAGTCTGGCGCTTTGAAAAGCCGGTCACCGGATTGTGGCGGGTGCGTCTGAACGGGGAAGGGGAGGTGACGGTCTGGCAGGACCGGGTGCGCCCGCAGCCGACACCGACAGCGCCACCGACGCCTACACTGCCACCGACGCCAACACCGACGCCAACACCGACGCCAACACTGATACCGACACTGCCACCAACGCCAACCGTAATGCCGACTGCGCCACCTACGGCTACACCGCAACCTGCTGCCACGGCAACGCTGCTGCCCACACCGACCACAACAGCAACATTCACGCCCCAACCGGCAGCGACTGCCACACCTGCGCCGCGACCCACGGCCACCGGCACGCCGGCTCTCGCACCTGTCAGCGCAGAGCCGCGCACAGGAATGCCCTGGTGGTCTTGGCTGCTGGGTGGCACGCTGGTGGCGGTCGTGGCAGCAGGGGGGCTGCGGGCGGGCGGTCGTCGCCATGCGCGCTTGAGCGGCGAACTGGAAGTGATGGCCGCGCCGGCAGATGTCGCGCCCTTCTTGACCACGGATCTGGCCGAGCAGCGGGGTGCACGCTTTGCCGTCGGGCGGCGCGGCCACGGCCAATGGCGGCTCCCCGGTTGGGACGGCGACTTTGTCCTGGAGATGGATCGGGAGGGCAGGACATTGCTCTCGCCTCGCCAGCCGCTGCCGGCCGCACCAGGCGCACGCATCACCATCAACGGGCGCCCTGTCTTCGCTGCCACTCTGCTCAACGATGGCGACGTAATTGGAGCCGGTGTCTATCAGATTCAATATCGCAACCTGCTGCAGTAGAGAACAAGGAGGCGACGATGTACACGCAACCGCTTGATTCGAATATGTTTCTCGATCCATTTCTTGCCGAACAGGAGGCAGCCATGAACATGCACACGAATGGTCACACAGCCACCAGCAGTCACACAGCCACCAGCAGCTTTGACAACTTTGTTCAGAGCACAGCGCCCAACCGGCAGAACGCCATGCCGGTCACGCCGGCAACCACCATCGCCGGCGACGACGGCGTGGCGCCGGCTGTGGCGGCGGCGCCGGAGCGCCAGCAGCAGCCCACCTTGTTCATCGGGCTGGGCGGCACCGGCGTCAAGGCGGCCACGCAGCTCAAGTTGAACTTTATCCAGTCCGAGGGCGAAGTGCCGGAGCGTTTCTCATTTTTATGCTTTGACAGCGCCAACGACCCTATCTCTTATGCGGATGAGCGCACAGGCAAGGTGGTGACGTTGGAACCGGGCGCCGAGTTTATTGAGTTCGAGCCGGTTCCGATTGCCGGCATCCAGCGCAATCGCGACCGCCATCCTGAGTTGTTCAATACCTTTGGCGTGGAGCCGATCAACCGCATCAAGCGCACACACATCACCCATGGCGCGGCGCAGGACCGTTTACAGGGTGCGCTGGCCGGCTCCTTCAACGCTCGCCTGTTTGAACGCAAAGTGGCGGAGCGGCTGCATAAGCTGACCGAGCGCGACCGCAGCGTCAGCAATGCGCTGGAAAGCACAGGCAACTTGCGCGTTTTCTTGGCGCTGTCATTCGGCGGCGGCCAAGGTTCCGGGTTTGGCCTGATTGCCGCCGCTATCGTCAACCGTATCCTGGAAGAGATGAGCACCCTGGGCGAACGCGGCAAAGTCACCGGCGTCTTTCTGCTGCCGGATGCGTTTCACGGCATCGAAAATGCCCAGATGCAGGCCAACACGATGGCCTTTGTCGAAGAGTTCAACGCGCTGATGCTGGGCCGTGTCTCCGCCACCATCGAATACGCCGGCGGCGACCCGCTCCAGATGACAGACGCGCCGTTGTCCGACGTGTATGTGCTGGGCGGCGTTGATGAGGCCGGGAAAACACTGCCGGATGTGGATGAAGTCTGTGCCCTGGCGGCTCGCCTGGTCTGGCTGCTCAATTCATCTGCGGTCGGCGCCCAGGAAATCAATGCCATGATCAACAAGTCCGGCGTGCTGCTTAACGTGAGCGACGGCGGCTATGGCACCTATCTGGCCACCGCCGGCCATGCCACCATTCGTTTTCCGGCCCGCGATGTCGTGTCGCGCTGCGCGGCCCGCTATGCCGCCGCCGTGCTGCAGCAGTTGGTGCAGGAGACGGCTACGCCGGCCGCCGGCCCAGGGCGGTCAGCCGACCCTGTGGGGCTGAGTTCGCTGCGCGAGCGGCTGGCGACCAATGCGGACGGCATGCCCTATGCCACGCGGCTGGTGACGCCGAAAGCTTTGCAGGAACTGCCCGAGCGGGATGTAGCGGCCAAGGCGCGTTTGATGGTGGAAAATCATCTCCAGCGCCGGATCGAAAGCGACATCTTTGTCCAGATCAACCAGAAGGCAGCCGGCGTGCAGGCGGAGCTGCTCCAGCAGCTGACGGAGCGCGTGGATGGGCTGGTTATGCGCGGCAAGCTGCAGGAGGCGTCGGCTTTGGTTGCGCAGGTGCAGACGACCCAAGAACAAATACTGGACCAGCTTCGCAGCGAGCAGGATCGCCTGGCGCAGCAGGACGACCAGAGCCGGCAGGCCTTGCATGCGGCGGGCGCCGTGCTGGACAAGACACTGGATGGTTTCCTGGAAGGTTTTCTGGGCGGCCTTGTCCCTGGCCTGCGACGGGGCGCGCTGGAGCGCAGTGTGCAGCTTTATGTGGGTGAGGCCGGCGCCGTGGCGCAGGTGTGCGTCGAGCGCAAGACGGCCGAGCAGGCGGCCTCCCTGCTGCGCAGCAGCGGCGAGTGGCTGCGCGAGCGGCGCCGCATGCTGGAAACACTGACCGGACGGCTGCAGTTGGCGCACAGTGTGCTGGACGCTTATGCGGCGGAACTGGGCCGCCGCAGCGGCGGGCGCAGCGAAATTATGCTGCACGACGACGAACTGGTGGAGCATCTCTATCAGAAGTACGCCGGCAAGGTGGAAATGGACGCGGCGATGGTCGTCGCCCAAGCCGGTGGGCTGCAAGCCTGGCTGGCTGACAAGCCCAACCAGATCGCCCGCGCTGTGCTGGAATCCGTTACACCCCGCTATGAGCCGATTCTGCAGTTGAGCGTCGAGGACGTGCTGTCTCTGCGCTGGAACGAACGCTCAACGCACCAGTGGCTGGCGCGGCTGGAGAGCCTGGCGGCGGCAGCCTGGAACCCCGACCGTTCGCTGCTGCGGCGCGGCGGCGCCGACCTGGCGCGCTACCTGGTGTTGGGGGTGCCGAATGCGGCGCAAAGCCTGTTCGCCGGCGCCGGCGTGACGCTGGTCTCCACCCACGACAGCGAGCGCATTATCGCGCTGCGCACGGTGTACGGCGGCTCGTTTGATGCGCTGAAGCCTTTTGTCCAGTGGCAGCGGGCTTACAACCGCATTGCGCCCAAGCAGTCACCGCATATCTTCCGCTGGTTCCAGCGCACGGAAGACCGCAGCCTGCAGTTCTTTGCCTTGGGGCTGATCTACGGCCACATCCGCAGCCAGGGCGCCTGGTACTCCTATCATCACGCCGATGCCCTGCGTGACCCGGTGCGGCTGGCGCAAGGGCTGGAGAAGTCGATCTCTGCTTTTAGCGAGACCAACGAGCTGCAGGGCTGGGTGGAGGAACGTGTGCAGGCGGAGATGGTGAAGGACGGCAATGTGCGCACGGCGGAGCGCATCAATGCTTGGATCAATACGGGTGGCAGCGGCAGCAGCAACGATGAAACGCTGGTCAAACTGCGTCGCGCCGCCCGTGATGTGCTGGCCGGTCTGAATGGGCAGGCGCGCTAGATGCAGCAAGGAGAGCACAATGAACACACCGGACTTTTCCAAACAGGCAAGCAGCCAATCCGTGCTGCACAGCCAGTTATTGCTGGACGGGCAGCCATGGTTGGACAGTCAACTTGAGAATCACCCGCCGGCGCTGCAGGCGGATTCGCCCACAGCGGGCGAGCCGCAGCGCCGGGCGCAGCCACTGGGCCAGGAGGCCACCTTGAAGCGTGTCGTGCTGGTTACAAGAGGAAGCTGCGCCCACGCCATCGCCGCCGCCACCGTCGCCGCAACAGAGCGCTGGCTGCCGGCGCCACAGCCATTGGCCTGGGTGGCGGCAGACAGGGAGCTGCCAACCAGGGAGCCGGCGAACAGGGAGCAGGGCGTAGATGTGCAGATCGAGGACGCAGTCGGGCAAGCCGCCGAGCAGCTCGCCGGCCGCGAACTGGCCGCCGCCCTGCAGCAGCAGGGCTATCAACTGGACCGCCATGCCGAATTTCACGTCTGGCTGCTGGTTGATGTGCAAGCAGACGAATCCCCTGAAGCCGGTGACGCTGAGACCGGTGAGGCTGAGACCGGTGAGGTGGGCGCAGCGCTGTCACTGCTGCGCAGCATTGACCGCAGCGTGCGCCGGCGCTTGCGGCTGCGCACGCTGCCGCATGTGCTGTTGGTCGCCCGTCCGCAAGCAGGCGCCGCCGCGGCACGCTGGGCGGCGGCGCTGCAGCAGGCAAGTGTGGCCGACGTCTGCCTGTGCAGCAACGTCAACTTGGAGCACCAGCGTTTGTCCGATGAAGCCTGGATCGAACAGTCAGCGTTGGCGCTGGCCGGGCTTTGCTGGGGCAGCTTGCCCAGCCATGCGCAGCGTGAACAGCCGGGCACTGTCTGCAGCCTGGCCGCCGCCGCCTGGCCCTCCAGTTTGACCGCCGTGCGCCGCTGGCTTGGCTTGCGCAGCGCTGCCGGCGTGCTGCGCCAACTGTTGGACGATCCTGCCGCCGCCGCACCTGCGGAGCGCGGCCAGGAGAGGGAAGAATTGGATGTTATGGCATGGAGCGCGCAGTTGGCGATGCGTGTTCCGCCACCGCTCCCCGTTCCACCGCAACCCTCCCGGCAAAACCTGGCGCAGCCCTCCTGGCACAGCCTGGCGCAGCTTGCCCAAACGCTTGTCGCTGCAGAGCAGCGCCGCCAGGCTCGGCTGCACATTGACCAGCGCCAGGCGCGCATGGGGTGGCTGGGTGAGACGCTCGATGATTGGTCAGCACAGCTTGCGGCAGAAAATGCCGCTCCGTTGGCCGCTACGACCGGCTTGCCCAGCCTGCGCGGCCGGCGGGACGGCTTAGCCGCCAGGGACGTGCGCGTGGGCGGCGCTCTGGCGGCAGTCGATGCGGCGCTGGAAGCGGCGGGCGCGGCTGTGGCTGATGCCCAGGCAGCCGAAGCTGCCGCCGTCGCCGCTGTTCGGGCGTTGACGGACTGGTTTCCGCCACAGTCGCTGCGGGCCGCCGCCGGGCTGCTGCTGCAGGTCTGGCGCTGGCCGGCGCTGCTCTGGGCCTACTTTCGGCTGCTGCCGGTGCGCTGCCGCACGCTGGAAATGGCGCAGGCAGCGCACCGCCACTGTATAT
>JBBRBX010000098.1:0-21785 GCA_038205395.1 Caldilineales bacterium | reverse complement strand
CCGTGCCGGAAAATAGTGAAGAGGCGTTGCGCAAGGCCGGCATCACGCAACTGCATGGGCGGGCGCAGTTTGTGGGTGCGACGAGTGTGCGCGTGGGGGACGAGACGCTGCACGGGCGGCATGTGGTGATCGCGACCGGCGCCAGACCGGCGCCGCTGCCCATTACGGGGGCCGAGCATCTGCGCACGAGCACCGACTTTCTCGATCTGGACCGTTTGCCCAAGCGCATCATTTTTGTGGGCGGCGGCTACATCTCGCTGGAATTTGCCCATGTTGCTGCCCGCGCCGGCGCCCAGGTGCAGATTCTGCACCGCGGCAAGCAGCCGCTGACCGGCTTTGATCCGCATATGGTGGCGCAGTTGGTGGCCGCCAGCCGCGAACAGGGAATCGATATCCAACTGCAGACCGAAGTGGAGGCGGTGGAGGAGAACGCTGACGGCTTTACTGTGCATGTGACGCAGGGAGACAAAGAGCAGAGCTTCCACGCCGATCTAGTTGTGCATGGCGCGGGGCGGGCGCCGGAGATCGACGATCTCAACTTGGAGGCGGCCAATATCCAGCGTGAAAAGCGTGGGGTGACGGTCAACGACTATTTGCAGAGCGTTTCCAATCCTGCCGTCTATGCGGCGGGCGACGCGGCGGCCACTGGGCTGCCGCTGACCCCCATCGCCACGCTGGACGGCGAGACCGTGGCGCAGAATCTGCTGGAGGGCAACAAGCAGCGGCCCAACTATAAGGGCACCGCGTCGGTCGTCTTTACCATCCCGCCGCTGGCGACTGTAGGGCTGCAGGAAGCGGAGGCGCGCAAGCAGGGGCTGGCTTTCCAAGTCAAACACGCCGACACCTCCGAATGGTATGCCTCGCGGCGGGTGGGGCTGCGGCACAGCGGCTATAAGATTTTGGTCGAAGAGAAGAGCGAGCGCATTCTGGGCGCGCACCTGCTGGGCGCGCACGCCGACGAGGTAATCAACCTCTTTGCGTTGGCCCTGCGCTTCGATCTAACGGCCTCGCAGTTAAAGGAGATGGTCTTCGCCTACCCGACGGGGGCCTCGGAGATCGCGTCGATGCTGAAGTGAGGTGCGCTGGCTTGCCCACCGCAGCGGCTCACAATGCCAAGTGACTATTGCCGGCAGGTTCCATCCGTATGAGGAGATGACCAACTGGAGGCAGACCTGCAGCAGGCCGGCCGTCCGGTAGCTTCTATCGCTATCCTGACGCGGGCCACTGGTTCTTTAAGCCTGACCGCCCCCAAGCCTACACTCAAGCATCGTCACCTACCGCCGTGTCAATCTTGCCGGCGCTGGCCAAGCCACTCCAGTTGTTCGCCGATTTGTTCCAAGGCGTGGTCTTGGGCCGCCAAATGATCCAGGATGGCGCGGATCTCCTCCTCGGCTTTCAAATTGATCAGATAGTCGTTGTGCGCTTCCAGCCGGTCACGCGCAGCCTGGCGATTCTGGCTCATCATGATCATCGGCGCCGTATAGGCCGCCTGCAGCGAGAGCAGCAGGTTCATGAGAATAAACGGGTACGGGTCCCAGTGGTGGAGCCAGGCCGTGACATTCAACAGCGCCCACACCAGCAGCATGAGTGACTGGCTGATAATAAACGGCCATGAGCCGACCACATGGGCGATCCAGTCGGCGGCCTGCTGGCCGCGGGTGAGATGCTCCTCTTCTAGCTCGTTGACATTCACCACAGGCGGATGTTTGTGCACAAAGGGCGTGGGAAAATATGCTTTCATGCCGGTTGTTCTCCTGATTGAGCGCCTGGCTCGACTTTGCACGCTGACGTTGGATACTAAACCGCATTGATTAGACGATCAAAGCACGTTACAGACACTTTGACGCCGGCGGCCGGCATCTGGCGAGTGGAAAATCTGTGCTCTCAATCTGTGGACAGAATCTGTGAAAATCGCCTACAATACCCTTCATGCCACCCATCACCCGCCTCTTTATCAAGACTGCGCTTGCCTGCCTGGTGCTGGCCCTGCTGGCCGGCGTGTTGATCACGATCCGTCCGCTGACGACGGCCGTGCCCTATGTCGGCGCGCTGGCCCCGGTCTACTTTCACCTGTTTATGGTAGGGTGGGTGACGCAGTTGATTGTGGGCGTCGCCTATTGGATGTTTCCCAAGTTCAGCAAGCAGCAGCCGCGCGGGCATGACGGCCTGGCCTGGGCCACCTACTGGCTGCTCAACATCGGCCTGCTGCTGCGCGTGCTGGCCGAGCCGCTGCAGGCGGTCAATCCACAGCCGGGGTGGGGTTGGGCGATTGTGGCCGCCGCTCTGCTGCAGTGGCTGGGCGGGCTGGCTTTTGTCGCCAATACCTGGCCGCGCGTCAAGGTGAAATAGCCCCATGCCGCGCCTGAGTGCCTGGTTTGTGCGCGCCGCCTTGCTCTATCTGGCGCTGGGGCTGACCCTGGGGATGCTGCTGCTGTGGAACAAGGGCGTGTTGATTAGCCCTTCCATCTGGCAACTGCTGCCCGCGCATATCGAATTCCTGCTGCTCGGCTGGACGGTGCAGCTTGCGCTGGGGGTAGCGTTCTGGATCCTGCCGCGCTGGCAGACGCAGCGTGGCGACGTGCGTCCCGCCTGGGTGGCGTTTGTTCTGCTCAATTTCGGCATCTGGTGCGTGGTGCTGACGCCTTGGCTGACCCTGCCCTACTGGGTGCTCAGCCTGGGTCGCAGTTGTGAAGCGGTAGCGGCGGCGGCTTTTGCTTTGCACGCCTGGCCGCGGGTCAAACCGTGGGTGGAATCCAATTAGGAAAGAAAAGGCCGCCGGGGAGAGGGCGGCCCCAACAGCTTAGCGGGTGGCCGGCATGCCAAAAGCGTTCTTGACATTGGGCGTCAACGCGTAGATCAAGACAATGGCGTTGATCAAGAGGGAAGGCAGCATTTCCGTAAAGCTTGTCTGCCCGAGCACACTGACCAAAGCCAGAATTAAGTTGAGCGTAGCCAGCACGACGACATACAGCCAGCCCTGCGGCTCCACATTCCACAACATGCGGAAGACCCACAGATAGATGAGGAACATGATCCCCCACAAAATGGCCCCAAACAGATCAAAGGTAAAGAAGCGGACCGGCCCAAAAAAGACAGGGACAAGATGCAGCATCTGCAGGGTGTGCCAGCCGGCAACCAATGCCGAGATTAGCGCAAAAATGGCCAAAAGTGTAATGCCGAACGGTCTTTGTTTCATGTGATCGTCTCCTGTAAGCGATTGAAAAAAGTTTTAATTTCCAGTTCATTATGGTCACATCCAGCACAACTGCCATGCAACAAAACGGCGCAAGTTGGATCAGGCTGCAGCGGTTCCTTCCCATTCGTTTGGCAAAGCTCCATCTCCCACATACAATAGAGGCTGTGAGCACCGTTTCCCAATCCACACTCGATCTTTGGCGCCACGTGCCTTACTTACAGGGGGTCTCCGATTCGGCTGTTGCCGATCTAGCGGCGGCTGCTGTGCACCACAGCTATGCGCAAGACCAAATGATCTTCTTGGAAGGCGAACCTGCCCAGGGGCTGTACCTGGTCGAAGCCGGCGCCGTCAAGATCTGCCGCTTTGCCGCCGACGGGCGTGAGCACATCCTCCACCTTGTCCAAGGCGGCGACACCTTTAATGATGTGGCTGCGTTGGACGGTGGCCCGAATCCGGCCTGCGCCACCGCCTTCAGCGGTGTGACGTTGTGGCGTGTGCCGCGGCCCGAACTACAGCGTGTTGCGGCCCAACATGCCGAATTGGCGTGGGCGCTGATCGAAAGCATTGCCCGCCGCGCCCGCTATCTGGTCAATGTGGTGCAGGACCTGGCCATGCGCAATGTCAAGGGGCGGCTGGCGCGGCTTCTGCTCGAACAAGCGCAGGCCGCCGAGCAGGGCGCGCCGCCAATGGCCCTCACCCAGGAGGAGATGGCCGCCCATCTCGGCACCGTGCGTGAGGTGGTCGGACGTGCGTTGCGCAGCCTGGTGGCTGAAAATATAATCGCACTCGAGCGCCAGCACATTGTGATTGTCGACCGCAGCCGTCTGGAACAGGTGGCTGATGTTTGAGTTTTCTATCCAAATTTTGTCCGGCCCTTATAAAATAGGCCGCCACATCCGACACTGAAAGAGAAAGCTATGCCTGATTCACTGCGGTTTGATCTGTCACGCGCAGCGGTTGAGCAGTACAGCATCGACATGCGCCAGTTTATCGATTTTCGCCAGTCTACGCTGGCCAACGGTCTGCGTCTGATTGAGGCTTATAACAGCAGCGGTCTCTCCTTCACCCTGCTGCCGGACCGGGGGCTGGATGTGTGGCTGGCGAGCTACCATGAGCGGCCGTTGACCTGGATCAGCCAGGGTGCGCCCCACACCCCTGATTTTGGCGCAGGCTGGACGCGCCAGTTTAACGGCGGCCTGCTCGTCACTTGCGGTCTGCGCCATGTGGGGCCACCCGAAAGCGATGATCGCAACGGCGAGTTGCGCGATCTGCACGGCGACTACACGCGGCTGCGCGCCTATAATTTGGATGTGCATGGCGGCTGGCAGGAGGATCGCTATACGCTGGAGGTGAGCGGCGTGGTGGCCGAAGCCGCACTCTTTGGCGAGCAACTGCGGCTGACGCGCACGGTGCGCATGACGCTGGGCGAACCGGCGCTGGAGATCGTGGATGTGGTCGAGAACCTCTACGATACACCCGCCCCGCTGATGCTGCTGCATCACTTCAACTTCGGCTATCCGCTTGTCCAGGAAGGGGTGCAGCTGCATGTGGCTACGGCCGAGGTGCGCCCGCGTGACCTGACCGCCCGTGCTGCCTTCGGCACATGGGAGCACTACAGCGCCGCCATCCCGCGCCACCTGGAAGAAGTGCATTTTCACCAGGTCTACGCCGGCGCCGGCGGACGCAGCCTGGCCGCGCTGGCTGGAAATAATTTTGGCGTGCAGATCGAGTGGGACACCACGCACGAGCCGTATCTTACGCAGTGGAAAAACTTCCGCCGCGGCATCTACGTCTGCGGCGTCGAGCCGGGCAACTGTGTGCCGGAAGGGCAGAACCGCGCGCGCCGCAGTGGGCGGCTGGTCATGCTGGGGCCAGGCGAACAGCAGAGCTTCCGCAACAAGCTGACCGTTCTGCCTGATGCCGAGTCCGTGGGCGCCATGCGCAACCGCATCAGCGAACTGCGCACCGCCGGGCAGCCGGTAACGATCAGTCTGGTGGATTATGATGCGTCGTAGTCAGTTTTTTTGATATATTGAGCCGATCTTCTATGAAAAACGAGCCATGACAGCCTGTCAAAATGAAGGTTACGTGCGCCTTGCCAGGGTCGGGAGCACCTAATGCGCAGCGGCGGTTATTTGCCGGCGGGCGCCGGTTCTTTGTTCGACTGGCAGTAGCGCTGCACCTGGATGTCGTCTGCGCGGGCGTGCACGGCGGCCAGGTCGTACTGCATTTGCAACTGCAGCCAGCTTTCCGGGCTGCGCCCGAACGCTTTGGAGAGGCGCACTGCCATTTCGGGTGAAATGCCGGCGTGCCCATTGAGCAGCAGTGACAGCGTCTTGCGCGTCACGCCCAGCCCAGCCGCTGCCTGCGTGACCGTCAGCCCCAGCGGTGTGAGACACAGGTCGCGTATGCTCTCGCCGGGGTGCGGTGGGTTGTTCATCAGCATCATGCGTGCCTCCAAATGGTAATCGACACCTCTTTAGTGTGCTCACTGGTATAGAGCGTGTTCAATCCTTTATGCCGGATACTGCGATTCATGCCGAATGGTATCCCGTTACGTAACGGGTGTCGAGCCGCGCCTTGCCGCCTGCCTCAATACAGCCGATCGACGTCCAGCACGTTGCGCAGCGGGCGGCTGTCCAGGTAGCGGCGCAGGTTGTCGCAGAAGAGGGCGGTGATGCGCTCGTTTTCGCGGGCGCTGGTGCTGGCCGAGTGCGGGCTGACCAGCACGTGGGGCATCGCCCACAGCGGGCTGGCTGCGGGCAGCGGCTCTTCAGCAAAGACGTCCAGCGCCGCTCCGCCCAGCTTGCCGGACTGTAGCGCAGCGATCAGCGCGTCTTCGTCCACAGTGGAGCCGCGCCCGATGTTGATGAAAAATGCGCCATCTTTCATAGCGGCAAGCTGTGCGGGGCCGATCATCTGCTCGCTCTGCGGCGTGTGCGGCACGATCAGGATCAGGACATCCGCCCGCGGCAGCAGCAGCGGCAGTTCGTCCGGCGCATAGACCTGCTGGACGTGGGCGACGGGCGCCGGCGTGTTCTTGACGCCGATCACCTCCATGCCCAAAGCGGCGCACAGCCGCGCCACTTCACGGCCGATATTGCCCAGCCCGATGATGCCCACGGTCTTGCCTTGCAGATCGGTGGTAGCGAAGCGCTCCCAGTGATGTTCACGCTGCCATGCCTGCAACTGGGCCAGCCCGCGAAAATGGTTGAGTATGCTCATCAGGCAGAACTCGGCCAGCGGCACGGCGTGCACACCGCTCGCCGTGGTGAAGACCGTGCCGGGCATACGCGCGTCATAGCCCATGCGTTTGACGAACTGGCCGATGCCCGCGCTCGTCGCCTGCACCCAGCGCACCTGCGGCGCCACCTCCGGCAGATCTTCACGGTGCGTGGCGTCGAAATCAAAAAGAATCTCCGCCTCAGCCAGCAAGCCAAGCCAGCGCTGCCCCTGCTCGGCACTGCGCTCGACCGGTTTGCCCGTATGGTCGGCAGGATAGCGCGGTGGGCGCAGCAGATCAGGCTCGTAGACGACTCGCAGCCGCGCATCGACCTGGCGAATGCGCTCGACATATTCCGCTTCAAGATAGCTGGCGATCAAAAGGGTATGGCTGCCGGTAGATTCTGGCATAGCTTCATGTCCTGGTGTGTGTGATGAAGAATTGTCTCAGTCGGGATAGTTTGCCTGCCACTGCTGCCGCACCATAAAGTCATCGACATACAGCGTAACTTTGTGCGGGGCAAAGGCGAAGTCAAAACCTTCGGTGGCGATGGTGTCGATTATTGGTCCAGCGTCAAAGCGCAGCCCGCTGTACGCAGCCGGCTCCTGCGCGGCCAGCCACACAAAAGCCTCCCCTAAGGCCACGGGATCGGCCCAATCCGCCTTCTGCGCGGCGGGCAGCGCGTCCAACTCGTGCCAGGTGATGCGCGTCGGTTTGATGGTGCGTCCCGGACCGATGCTGTTGAGGGCGATGCGAAATGGTGCGGCTTCCAGCGCCAGCGCCTTGATAAAGCCTTCCTGCGCGTGCTTGGCTGTGCAGTAGGCCACTTCTTCTTTATAGCCGCGCACGCTCGAACCACTGGCAATCCCCATAATGTGGCCGCCGCCCTGCGCTTTCATGATCTCCCACACGGCATGCACGCCATTGTACAGCCCGCCCAAGCTCACATCGATCTGGCGCTGCCACAGCTCGGGCGGCATATCATCGAACAGCACCAGCGGCATAAAAATAGCGTTGTGCACGAGAATGTCCAGCCGTCCCCATGCCGCGACTGTGGCGGCCACCACCTGCGCAAACGCCTGGCGGTCGGCGACATCCAGTACGTGCACCATTGCCTGGCTGCCGTCAGCCGTCAGATCGGCCTGGGCGCGCACCAGTTCGCCGCTGTCGATGTCGGTGAGACAGACCTTGGCCCCCTGCCGGCCCAGTGCACGGGCGATGCCCCAGCCCAACCCGCGCCCCGCTCCCGTGACGAGGGCTACTTTGTCTTGCAATCGTTGCATGTTGCTTCTCCACACAAAAAGTTGGTGACTCTGTGGCTGCCGGTCAGCGGGTCATGCGCGGCTCCAGCGCATCGCGCAGCCCGTCACCCAGCAGGTTGATCGATAGTACAGTGATCATGATCGCCAGCCCCGGAAAGGTTGTGATCCACCAGGCGTGGCGCAGATAGCTGCGCCCTTCGCTCAGGATCAGCCCCCATTCGGGCGTGGGTGGTTTGGCCCCCAGCCCCAAAAAGCTGAGCGCAGCCCCGGCAATGATGGCCCCGGCCACACCTAGCGTCGCCACCACAATCAGCGAACCGATTACATTGGGCAGAATATGGCGCAGCAGCACACGCCGTGGCGGATTGCCGGCGCAAATGGCGGCCTCAATATAGGCTTCGGTCTTGACTTTCATCACCATTGCCCGCGCTACGCGCGCATAGGTCGGCGCCGCCGCGATACCCACTGCAATCATAGCGTTGAACAGGCTAGGTCCCAAGATCGCGATCACGACCAGCGCCAGCAGGATGCCGGGGAAGGCCAGCGTGATGTCGGCGATGCGCATGATTATCGAATCGGTCCAGCCGCCAAAATAGCCGGCCAGCATACCGCCGGTCACACCCAGCAGCGCTGCAATGGCCACAGCGACGACGCCGACGCGCAGCGATATCTGCCCGCCGTAGACAATGCGCGTATAGATGTCGCGGCCAAAGGAGTCGGTGCCGAACCAATGCTCGGCGCTGGGCGGCAGCAGCCGCTCGCCGGAGACGATGGTGACCGGGTCGTAGCGGGTGATCACCGGCGCCAGCAGGGCGGCGGCGATGATCAGCAGCAGCAGCGCCAGCCCGATCATGGAGCCGGGATTGCGCCGCAGCCGCCGCAGCGCGTCGCCCCAGAGCGAACGCTGTTTACGGGTAAGGCCGGCGTCCGCCGCCGGCTGCGGGCCGATCGGCACGGCAGCTCGCTCATTCATAGTGAATCCTCGGATCCAGCACCGCATAGGAAAGATCGACCACGATGTTGATCAGCATGATCATCAAGGCCAGGACGAGCGTCAACCCCTGAATCATTGTCATATCTTTGTTGAGAATCGATTCGACATACATGCGCCCCAGCCCGATGCGCGCAAAGATGCTCTCTGTAATCACCGCGCCGCTGATCAGCCCGCCAAATTGCAGCCCCATAACGGTGACGGCGGGAATCAGCGCGTTGCGCAGCGCATGGCGCACGATGACCGACTGCGTGCGCAGCCCCTTGGCGTGCGCCGTGCGGATGTAGTCATCGCTCAGCACGTCGAGCATGCTGCTGCGCACCAGCCGCGCCAGCGTTGCCGAACTGAGCAGGCCAAGCGCCAGCGCCGGCAGCACCAGCCGATCCAGACTGCCCTGCCCCATCGGCGGGAACCATTTCAGGTTGACCGAAAAGATCAGGATCAGCAGCAGCCCCAGCCAGAAGACCGGCATCGACACCCCAATCAGGGCCAGGCCCATAGCGGCGGTGTCGATCCAGGTGTTGTGCTTGAGCGCGGCCAGGATGCCCAGCCCGACCCCCAATATGGTGCTGATCAGCAGCGCGCTCAGCGCCAGCGTCAGCGTGTAAGGCAGGGCGACCAGAATCTGGTCGAGCACGGGCTGGTCGTTGAAGAGCGATTTGCCGAAATCGCCGCGCACTAAGTTGCCCATATAGGTGAGATACTGCACATAGAGCGGCTGGTCAAGCCCCATATCCTGGCGCACCCGCTCCAGCAGTTCCGGCGTGCTGCGTTTTTCGCCCAGAAAGATTTCCGCCGGATCGCCCGGCACCAACTGCAGCATTAGAAAGACAAGAACAGTCAAAACCAGCAGCGTGGGGATGGTTGCCAGCAGCCGCCTGGCTGCGTAGCGTGTGATGGACATGGTTTGTCACCTGCGTATCATTCCTGCACCTGTGCTGTGCAGACGGGACGCCCCGCCTGCACAGCACATCCAATCCGGTTTTGTGATTTAGCCTGTAATCTACCTTGTGGCTACTCTGTGATCTGCCCGCAAGCTACTCTGTGATCTGGGCTGGGTAGAAGTAGGGCACGTTGCCGCCGAGGTAGTAGACGACGCCGGAAAGCTTGTCACTGTGCGCATACAGAATTTCTGGGTCGGACCAGAATTCCATGATCGCCTCATCCTTGACTTTCTTCTGGATGTCGCTGTAGAGCGCACAGCGCGCGGTTGCGTCCGGCTCGGCTGCGGCTTCGTCGATCATGCGATCCATATCGGCGTCGATATAGTTGTTGCGGTTGGTGCCGCCGCCGGCATTGGTGCTGTAGAAGAAGATGCGCACCATGTCGGGGTCGGTGCCTGTATCCCACCAGCCCTGCGTGTTGTGCTGGCCGGAGCGAACCGCATCAAAATAGCCGCTACGGCTGAGGCCGTTGAGTTCCACATCCATGCCGATCTTGGCCATGTTGTCCTTGAGGAAGGCCGCTTCGGCAGGGCTATTGGCGTTGTCGGCGCGGTAATAGTGGCCGATCACCAGCGGCTGGCCGTCTTTCTCGCGGATGCCGTCGCCGTTCGTGTCCACCCAGCCGGCGTCTTCCAGCGTCTTGTTCGCCTCGTCCAGGTTGGTGGGATACATGGAGCAGGTGCTGGGGTCATAACAGAAGACGACGCTGGTCAGCGGGCTGCAAGCCGGTGTGCCAAAGCCATTGTAGACCGTGTCGATCATGCCCTGGCGGTCCATCGCCAACTGCATGGCGCGGCGTACTGCCAGTTCGCTGGTAGGAAACTTCTGGTGGTTGAACATGATCGAATAGCCGGAGCCGGGCTGCGGCAGCTTGGCCGTGACAATGTTGGGGTCGGCTTCCAGGGTGGGAAAGTCGATTTCCGGCGTCTGATCCATAAAGTCAATCTCGCCGGTTTCCAGCGCTGCCGTGCGTGTGGCCGATTCTTCGATAAATTTGTAGGTCAGCTTTTCGACATTGGCCGGCCCGGTCTGGCCCATCCATTCCGGCCCCCAGGCATAATCGGGGTTGCGCACCAGGACAATCTCCTGGTTGAGCACCATCGACTCGAACTTGAAGGGGCCAGTGCCCACAAACTCGGTAATGCCCCAATCCTCATTGCCCACCCGCTGCTGGGCTGTCGGAGAGACGGGCACCAGATTGGGGCCGGACAGGCTATCCAGGAAGGGCGCAAAGCCGCTGTTGAAGCGCACGATGATCTCGTAATCGTTGACAATCTCGGTCTCTTTGTAGGGACCGATGGCGCTGAACGCCGACTGCGCCTGCGTGTCGGGGTTGACAATGCGGTCAAAGGTGAACTTGACGGCTTCGGCGTTGAAGGGCGTGCCGTCGTGGAAGGTCACGTCGTTGCGCAGCTTGAAACGATATTCCGTGGCATCTGCGTTGACTTCCCACTCCGTCGCCAGCCCAGGCACAAAGACGCCCGGCTCGCTCTGCCAGACCAGCGGGTCGGTCATGTGCATCGTGATGTTGCCGACGCGCGAAAAGGTCGTGACGTTGGGATCCAGGCGGTCAAAGCCGGCGGGAATGCCGACCACGATCTCCGTGCCCAGCCCGGCGTCGGCAGTTGTGGATGCCGCGCCCGCCTCGGTTGTGGCGGCCTCGCCTGCGGCGGGTGCGGCAGGTGCGCCGGCCGGCGCCGCGCAGGCGGCCAAGCTGAGCACCAGCAGCAGCAGCAGCGCCGGGAAGAGAGGGAGCCGTCGAACCATGCGAATTCTCATGCAGTTTCTCCTTATACAACCTATGGCCATACAGTGTGTAAGCAAACCAGTGTGTAAGCGATCCGGTGCTGTCGTCGCCACGCTGCGACCAAGTCAACTATCTTGCAAGCAGTTCCCGTGCCCTGCATCACCCCCTCTCTTGGCCGGCTATCTTCCAACAACTTCACAGTACCCTTATGCCAATACCTCCGCCATGTCGGCGTCGGCCAGGATGTAGACAGTGTCGCCTGCCGTGCGCCAGGCCGGGCCTACGGCCGCGGCCAGCAGCAGGGTGCGGGCGAATGGTGTGGTGAAGGTTTCGCGCACGGTCAGGTCATAGGGGTTGAGCAACTGCGCCAGATAGGGCGCGCCCGCCACCGGCTCGCCGTCAAACGATGCGCGAGGATTGATCGCCGGGTGCGGCAGCAGAAGCCCGCCCTCGCGCTGGCGCAGCAGCACCAGGTTGCGGTGGTGGCCGTGCGTGTTGTCGACCACATACTGGCGCGGCGGCGCTGCTACCTCGCCGGGCAGCATGCCCAGCCGGCGCATGACATTGAACACGCCGTTCACGCCGCGCTCGAACCACTCATCATACAACAGCCCGCCGCCGCCGACTTCGGCCACGATGATCTTGGCGCCCAGCCGTGCCGATGCGCCCCAGAACTGGTTGGCGCCCCATTCGTCGCGCAGCAGAATCGGCATATTGAACGCGCGCGCCATGGCCGTCGAGTCGGGATCGTCGGTGAATTCCACCATATGCACCGCCAGCCCGTCGTCGCCGGCGTGGAAATCGATGTGATAGTCCAAGTGCGGCAGGAACGACTCCACCAGCACGCCGGCGATCTGCTCCGATACCGTGCGCACAGGCATGATGGTCGAGTCTTCGCCGGCCTCGCCAAAGGCGGCGTTGAGATTGGCGCCATCCAGCGGCGAGTTGCGCGCCGCCACTCCGGCGGCCGACGGATTGCAGACCGGCATGGCCATCACTGTGCCGGACAACTGCGCCGGGTCGATCAGTTCGAGCACGCGCCGGATGATCGGCACCGAAGGCAGTGGCTCATCGCCGTGTATCAATGCGGTCAGTCCCAGGGTGGGGCCCGGTTTGGCACCTTTCAGCACATGCAGCGGCAGGCGCAGATCCGCGCCGTCCGACAGTGTAGTTACAGGCAGCCAGGCAAATTCGGTTTTCGCGTCCATCTTTGTGTCCATCAGCTTGTCTCCTAAAAATTGTCTTGTGTGCGCGATCTAAATTGCGGTGTTGTCTGGTTTCAGAAGGTTCTTGTGCACTACGCCGCCTTGCATGACCATCCGCAGCCGTACGGCGTCCTGTAAAATCGCCACGTCCTGCAGCGGGTCGCCGTCCACTAGCAGCAGATCAGCCAGCTTGCCGGGGCGCAGCAGGCCCACCTGGTCGCCCAGCCCTATACATTCGGCTGCGCGGCGGGTGGCGGCGACGATGGCTTGCATGGGCGTCATGCCGGCGGCCACCATGTAGGCCAGTTCGCTGGCATTCTCGCCGCGGCCAAAGCTGCCCAGATCGGTGCCCATGGCGATGCGGATGCCTGCGGCCAGTACTTTGGGGAAGCTCTCAGCCTGCGCTGCCAGCAGCGCGTGCGCCTTGCGCGGCATGTAGGCCGGCACGGGGCAAGGGTTCAACTCGCCCAGCGCCACGATTTTGCGCAGCACCGTAAAGGTGGGCACCAGCCAGGTATTCTGGCGCGCCATCTGCTCAATCAGTGCATCGTCCAGCGCCGCGCCATGTTCGATGCTGTCGACGCCGGCATCCAGGCAGATTTTGACGCCCTCGCCGCCGTAGGCATGGCTCATCACCGGTTTGCCCGCGGCATGGGCGGTATCGACAATTGCGGCCACCTCTGCGGGCGAAAACTGGCGCAGCAGCGGGCCGCCGGTCGGCGTACCTACGCCGCCGGTGGTGGCGATCTTGATCCAGTCGGCGCCCGCACGCACCATCTCGCGCACCTTGTGGCGGCAGGCGTCCACCCCGTCACAGACGCCGTCGGGAATGGTCGCCAGCTTGGGGTAGGTCGAATCCACGCCCGCCGGTTCGGTATGGTCGTTGTGGCCGCCCAACTGGCAGATAATGTTGACGCTGATCTTGAGGCGTGGGCCGGGGATCAGCCCCTGCTCGACCGCCATCTTCATGCCCAGGTCCACGCCCGACGCGTCGCGCACGGATGTAATGCCGGAGTGCAACGTCTGCCGGAACGATTCGGCGGCCAGAAAAACGGCCAGGCTGGGCGGCACCGCCGCGCGCGCCACCATGCCGCCGGGCAGGTTGGCCAAATGGTCATGGCAGTCGATCAGACCCGGCAGCAGCGTCATGCCGCGGCCGTCGATCATCTGGGCGCCGGGCGGCGGCGGCAGTTGCGCTTGCGGCCCCACTGCGCTGATGTGTTCGCCTTCCACCAGCAGCGCCATCGGTCCGGTAGGCGGCGGGTCGCCGCTGCCGTCGATCAGCCGGACATTGTGGAAATAGAAGCAGACCGCCCTCACGGGGCCACCTCTTGCGCAGGCGCGGCGGCCCCGGCGTGACCGCTCAGCAGGGTAAAGTCATGGTTGCCCTGGAACGAATAGTGGCCGGCCATCAGCCCGCCGTCCACCAAGTATAACTGGCCGGTGACCCAATCGGCGGCTTCGGAGCAGAGGAAGAGCACCATGGCGGCGATGTCGGCGGGCTGCCCCATGCGCGCCAGCGGCACTTCGGCCAGATAGCGCGTCTTGTAGGCGGTGGAAATATTCTCTTCGGCGCGCTGCGACGGCACGTCGATCAGCCCTGGCGCTACGGCGTTGACGGTCACACCATAGGCCGCCAGTTCCATAGCCGCCACCTTGGTGAGCATCGTCAGACCGCCCTTGGCCGCGCAGTGTGGGCCGCCCTTGACCCGGCCCATCACGGCGGAGACCGAAGAGATGTTGACGATCTTGCCGCCGCCCTGCCCCTGCGCCGCGCGCGCCGCCATGTGCCGCCCCACATGCTTGATGGTGAGAAACGGCCCGGTCAACTGCACGTCCAACTGCCGCTGCCACGCCGCCAACTCCAGATCGACCAGCAGCTTGTGCACCACCACCCCGGCGTTGTTGATGAGAATGTCGATGCGGCCCCACTGCGCCACTACTGTCTCCACCAGCGCCGCCACCTGGCGTTCGTCGCTCACATCGGTGACGACAGCCAGCGCCTGTCCCCCGCTGGCGGTGATGGCGGCGGCGGCCTGGTCGCCGGCGGCGGCGTTGATGTCGGCAATCACGACGCGCGCACCTTCCGCTGCCAGCGCCTGCGCAATGCCCAAGCCGATGCCGCTGCCCGCTCCCGTGATGATGGCTACTTTGTCGTTAAAACGCATGTGCCCCCTCGCCCTGCCCGTATTGAACACAATGAAATAAGAGTCCTGATGGTAATGCGTCCCAGGCTGTCCAGCCGCGCTATGCAGGCTGCGCCTCCTCCTGGCGCATGCTCTCGGCAATCAGCGCGACAGGGATCGAACCAAATGAGAGCAGGCGGTCGTGAAAGGCTTTGAGACGGAAGCGGCTGCCCAACTGGCGCTGCAGATCGGTGCGCAGTTCCAAAATCGTATCGCGGCCCATCAGGTACATCAGTGCAGCGCCGGGGAACATGCTGTTTTTGACAGCCTCGCCGTGAGCTGCCGCCGCGCTCATGGCCGTGCGTATGGCGTAAAAGGCCGCGGCCTCTTCCAGCGTGATCTCACCGCGGTGGAAGCGGATATCCACCACCGCGCGCGCCGCCATGCGCAGATCGGCGTGGCTTTCGCCCAACTGCTCCAGCGGGGTCAAGAAGCCGTGCTCGGCCAGCAACTGGGTGGCATAACAGGCCCAGCCTTCGGCCATCGTGCCGCCGCAGAACATGGCGATACGCGACGCGCAGTCCACCGCCGCCACCCGCCCGATCTGCGATGCGCCATGATAGGCGTTCCAGTTCTGCACGTGATGGCCTACGCCGCCGTGATGCACTACATGGTTGAGTTTGATCACACTGTCGTTGGTGGCGCGCAGCCGGCGCTGCTGCTCATCCTGCGGCATGGACGGCTCGATCGGCGTCACCAGATAGCGATGCAGCGGAGGGCGATGAAACGCAGCCGGCGCACGGTAAAACAGGAAGTAGAGGAAGGGGGCTGCCGCGCGCGCCCACTGCGGCTGCGGGACATATGCAATTGGAAAGTCGGGCCAGGTCAGCAGGTCGGCGTCGCGCACCAATTGGCGGCTGCTCTCCCACAGTTCGGCATAGCGGCCCAGATAGCCGTCTACGGATGGGTGGAGATCGGCCAGCGCGGCCAGCGCCTGCCGCCAATCGCCGGCGCCCAAGTCACTGGCCTGTTCGTCCAACCTGGCTTGCGCCCCGTCCATTTTTGCCAGTGCATAGGCCAGAATGGCGTCCGCCGAGCGGTCGAGACAGTGCCCCTGCGCCAGCAGCAGGTCGAGCGCGGCGGGGCCGCAGGCCGGCGCAGCGATGGCCGCCTGGCTGAGTTCTTCGGCCAGATAACGTTCGTAGCGCGCAAAGGCTGCCAGCGCAGCATCGGCAGCCGCGCGCAGTTCGGGCCGCAAGCTGGGTTCCTGGGCGGCCAGCGTGTCGATCCCGTGGCCCAACAGTTCCTTGGCCCCCTGGCACTCGCGCAGCGCACGTTCCGTCCATGCCGCCGGCGCCTGGCGCACGTTGTGCATCCCCTGGTCAAGCAGCACGCCGAGCTGCTGCATACGCGCCACTGCGGCTGCGGCGCGCTCGGCGAAGGGCGCATAGTCCGTCAGAAAGAGGCCGATGACACCGAACAGCGCCTCGCCCGTATACAGCGATGGGTTGCCGCGCTGAAAGTGATCCGAGCCGAACTCCCACTGCTGGATGCGCAGAAAACCCTGCGCCAGCCGCTTGTCGATGCGTTCGACCGGCGACAGCGTCGTCTCATCCAGCCCTTCTGCCTCGGCCAGCAGTGCGGCGGCATCCGCCAGCGCCGCACCCACCCCTGCCGGCGAAAAGTCGGGCAGGTGCGCGTCAAAACCGTGCTCGCCGATAAAGGTGGCATTCACCGGGCGGTGGCGGTAGTAGGAGGCAAAGAAGCGCGCCAGCCACGCCTGAAAGTCACCGTTTAGGGCTTTGGGGTTCACGCCTGTGCTGTTCAAGCCCCCTCCTCTTCCAGCGGCAGCCGCACCCAGCGTTCCTCGTGAAACGACTGCTCGACCGCGTTGATCGTCTCCTGCACCCAGGCGCCGTCGTCAAAGTTGCCCTGGTTGCGTTCGCCGCCGTCCAGAATCTCATCCACAAAGTCGCGGATCAGGTTGGCATAGAAGAGCGAGCGCCACGACTCGCGTGCGTGGCCGCCGGGCGGGTAAAAGCGCTGCGGGATCTCCATCTGTTGAAATTCCACCGCATCCGGAGTGGCGATCTTGATGGTCTCGGCCACGCCAAATTCCTCAACCAGCCGGCAAATGATGGCGCCCTTTTCCCCGTAGAGCCGCGCCTCGATGCCGGGATAATTGCCGATGGTCACAAAGCTGGTCTGGATTGAGGTCAGCGCGCCGTTGGTAAACTCACCGATATAAATGTCGCCGTCGTCAATGTTCATGCGCATCATACTGTTGGTCTCGCGCACCATGCGGTCGGGAATGAAGTTGCGCATTGTGCCGACCACACGCTGCAGATCGGCCCCCACCCACCAGTGGCTGATGTCGATCACCGGCGCGCCGTAGCCCTCGAGCGAAGAGGTCTGGATCACCGACGGGTCGGCGTTGATATCGACCTGGCGCAGCGGTGTCTGCGGGTTCAGCCACTGCGAGTTCTGCTCGTAGCCGTTGAAAATAAAGGGCCGCCCGACAAAGCCTTCGTCGATCAGTGACTTGGCGTACTGCACGCCGGGGCTGTAACGAAAGGTAAAGCCCAGCTTGGTCTTGAGGCCCTTGGCGCGGGCCAGCGCCGCCGCACGGCGGGTCTCGCGGTAATCATAGGCTACCGGTTTCTCGCACAGGACATGCTTGTTCGCCTCCAGCCCGGCCCACGACAGCGCAAAATGGGTGGCCGACGGCGTACACACATCGATTACATCAATGGTGGGGTCGCTCACGACCTGCTCCCAGTCCGTAAGCACCCGTGGGATACTGAATTTGGTGGCGAAGTCGCGCGCACGCTCGACTATCGGGTCGCAGATGGCCACCACCTCACAGCGCGGGTCGCGCTGCCAGCCGGGGATATGGGCGAAATTGGCCCAGGCGCCGGCCCCCAGCACTGCAATACGCAATTTGCTTTCCTGCATAATCTCCCTCTGTGTGTCTGTGTGTGCCGCTGGTTGAGCAGCCAGTGGTTGAGCAGCCGTTGGTTGAGCTATTGTGAATCAGCCGCCGGCAGATGCTTGTCGATCCTATGCGTTGCTGCCGGGCAGCATCACGCCGCCGATGGCAACAACCGCCTGCGCTGCCTGGCTGAGCGCCGCCGTCTGCGCCGCTTCGTCCGGCTGGCCGCGAATGTAGTGCTGAATAATGGCGCGCCGCCCCAGCTCTACGTCGCAGGTGGCCAGCGCATCCACCACCTCGCTGTGATAACCGGCCAAATCGTCGCGGCTGAGCGCTTTGGTTTCCATGCTGCGCAAAATCAAGGCGCCGATGCGCCCATTCAGCCGCGACCAGACCTCCAGCAGCATCTCCGAGCCGCCCAGGGCTGCAATCAGTTGGTGAAAGGCCAGATCGCACTGGATCAACTGGGGCAGGTCGCGAGGCAGCAGGCACTGGCGCATTGCCTCCACCTGGCCACGCAGCGCATCGAGCGTGCTATCCGTAATCGCCTGCCCGCCGAGCGTAATTGTGTAGGCTTCCAACAGGGCGCGCATACGGCAGAGATCCACCGCCGCCTGTTCCGAGAGGCGGGTGACAAAGGCGCCGTGGCGGGGGTTGCTCTTGACCAGCCCGCGCTGCTCCAGCATCAGCAGCGCCTCGCGCGTGGTGGACTGGCTGACGCCGAATTCTTGAGAGAGGGGGATCACCGTCAGCCGGTCGCCGGGCCGCAGTTCGCCGGCGAGGATCGTGCTCGACAGGCTGCGCACCACTTCATCGACCAGGCGGGAATACTGGTTGGCCTTTCTAGGTTGAGCAGGCACAGGCGCACATCCAGTCAAGCAAGGGGGGGACGAGTGCGGCGGGCAGTAAATTATCGATAATTTAGCTTGCTTTGCGGAGAATGTCAAACGCGTTTTTTTTGGCTGCACGTTAACAGTGTAGCGTGTACATCTTTATGAGGGTATAAAGCACGTCTACATCCCCGACACATTCTATGCTGAGCCAGAGACCGGGGCCATGTATGCAGGGGAGCATCCTTACCTAAGTCAGCGTCAGATTGTCCTGCTGCTGTGCTGCATAGGCTGAACGTTGCTCGCGAATGGCGCGCAACTTGACCATGTCCGATGTAGGATAGGCGGCCTGCTGGGTGCGCATGCGCTCGCCAAAGGCCAGCCACCGAGCAATATAAGCGTCCATTGCCGTCTGATTGTGGTAGTAGTAGAGCAGCGCTGCGTGGATTTCTTCCAGTGCAAGCGAAGGAAAACGAGTGGCAAGCTCGGCCGGAGTCATCTCCTGGTAGAGATAGGCGTAGAGCACATCTTCAATACCAATGCGATGGCCGCGCAGGCGGATTTTATCGTGGGACAAAAAATCAAAATAGTCTTCAAGCTGCATGGCATCGTCTCCTTCTGGCAAGTGCGCCTCAGCGGGGTGCGGGTGGCTGCGAGGTGGCCGCCTGCACCAGGCGCACCAGCACCAGGCCATGGATAGCGCCGACCAGTGCGCCCATCACGAGCAGCGCGCCGGCAAGCAGCAGCGCACCCGCCACCAGCGAATTGGTCTGTTGGGCGGCGTCGATGGCCCAAAAGATGATCGGCATCCCCACCATCCAGGCGATCATGTTGGCGGGAATCCACCAGCCGGCATGGGGTGCAGCGCGCCGCAGCACCCACCACTGCGCCAGCGAAAGCAGCGCGCCGCCGGCCAGCCCCAAACCGGCCGCCAGGAGCAGGACGATCCACTGCGGCGGCTCGGCCATTGGTGCCTGGCCGCTCTGCTCGCCCAGACTCATCAAGGTGGACGGCAAGTAGCCTAGGACGTAGGCGGCCAGCGCGCCGGCGAGCGTAGCCAGCCACCAGGCGCGGCGTGAGATTTGCGCCAACCAGGGGTGCATGGCCCACCACTGCGCCAGCCCGACGAGAGTGGCCTCGATGGCGCCGCTGGCCACCGCCACAACAAAGGCCAACAGCACACCTGCTGCGCCTGCTTCCTGTTCCAGGCGTGGAATGGCCCAAGCGCCGAGCGCAAAGGTGGTGCCCAGCCCCAACATTTCGCCCACGGCATTGGCCGCCACCCAGCGCCGCCAGAGTGTCCATTGCGTTTGGTGCATAAGTTCCCGTTTCCGTTGCCAAAGCTGCGGCCCATCCCGTGGAGGGCGCTTGTTGTATTTTACCGTATCTGGCTGCGCATCCTCAAGGTGCAGGGGACATCAGGGCACGTAGGCGTGCTCCAGGACCCGCACGGGGCGTGCGGGCTACGCGACAGATAGCGGGCTACGCAACAGATACGTAGAGAGGGACGCGTTTACTTACTTCTGTCTACAATCGACGCTGCGTCGAGCAAAATACCGTCAAATACCCCATGTTTTTGCCCTTATTGTATGGTAGGCTGGAAGCTGGGTGCGGCAGCCTGCCTGGCAGGTGCAGCCGTCCTCACCGGCAAATTCACCACTGCCGGCCGCTCGTTTCGTCGGATGGAAGCAACCAAATGGGGGGAAACAACAATGAAACGGATCGGATGGATTGCGCTTTTGCTGCTGGCGTTGGCTTTACCGCTGGGCATGGTCACAACCGCGGTGCAGGCGCAGGAGGCCGCCGCCATCGAGCTGGATGAGGGTGGCTTTGGCATGGTCAAAAATGAGCCGCTGGCTGCCGGGGCCGAAATCGGCTACAGCGTGGCGCTCAAGGCGGGCGATTGGCTGGCGATCGACTTGCAAAGCAAGAGTGATTCGCTTGCAGTTGCGCAGTTTCTGGGTGCAGACGGCGCGCTCGATCTGCAAAACCCTGCGCCGTTTGCCTATCTGGCCTCCGCGCCGGCAGATGGCAGCTACACCCTCATGGTAAAAAACACGGGTGCGGACGCTGCCGGCTTCACGCTGCGCGTGGCGGTCTCCTCGGCCCCGCTGCCCACCAAGCAGATTATCAGCGAGGAAATGGCCGGCCAGACTATCCCTGTGGTGGCGGGCGAACTGTTTCAGGTGGCGCTCGACGCCCCACTAGCCGACGGCTACAGTTGGGGTCTGGGGGAATATGACCTGGAGGTGCTGAAACTGGAAGACGACCCAGCCGGCGTACTGTTGGGCACTATGCCCGGCGCCATGAGCCGGCAAATCTTCACCTTCTCTGCTTTAGCGGCAGGCACAGCCACGCTGGACTTTGTTTATTTCAAGGAAGGAGCCGAGCCGGAAAAGAGCTTCAGCGTGACGATTGACGTCAGTGACGGCGAGGCGACCCCCAGTGAGGAGCCAGGCGCGCCCGCCGAGACTGAAGCCGCCGCAGTTGCGCCGGCGCCAATCCAGTTGGCGCAGGGCAATGTGCTGGTAATTCCGCTGGCCGGCAACCCCACCACCGGCTACACCTGGCAGTTCACCAGCAGCCCCGGCGACATTCTGGTCTCACGCGGTGACGCCGCCTATCTGCCTGAATCGTCGCTCAGCGGCGCACCCGGCGTGCAAGTCTTTACCTTTGACGCTGCCGGCGCGGGGGAAGTCTCGCTCAACTTCACGTACAGTCAACCGTGGGATGAGAAGACGCCGCCGGAGCAGGCGTTTGATCTGGCCTTTACGGTGGCCGCCCGTGCCGCGCCGGTGGTCGAAGCTACGCCCGCGCCGCCCGAACCCGTCGTCATCGGTGATAGTGACAACGGCGGCAGCGTCACCGTACAAGTGGGCGGCAAACTGCTGGTGGATTTATCGGGCAACCCCACCACCGGCTATATCTGGCAGATCACCAACAAGGATGATGCCATCCTCCAGCCCGCTGATTACGCTTTCCAGGCTGATTCGGAAGCGATGGGTGCGGGCGGCGTCGAGCACTTTGAGTTTGACGCCGTAGCCCCCGGCGAAGTCGAGCTGGCGTTTGCCCAGTCGCGCCCGTGGGAAAGCGAAGCCGAGCCGGTCGCCACCTACGCCGTGACAGTGACGGTGGTGGACGCAGGGCAGTAAAACCGTGCGGTAATTGATTGGAAACGGAGCGCAGCGGCAGTCAGCTTGCCGGTTGTCGCCCGTTAGTATACTTCGATGTTATAGCACGCAAGGCGTTTTTGTTTAGACGCCTTGCGTTATTATTTGCAGCCTCTGTGTTTACAGGCTAGGCCGCGCCATCACGCATAATAGACGGCG
>JBBRBX010000097.1:0-23794 GCA_038205395.1 Caldilineales bacterium | reverse complement strand
AGTCACTGTACCCGTACCGGTCATATCCGCCGTATTAGTAACAATGCCGGCGCCTTCTACAGATTCGGCGCTGGTCAACGGCACTGTTTGGGTGACAAGAACAGTGTCCGTCACGACGGCAGTGTCCGTCACAAGAACAGTGTCGGTCATCAGCACCATCTTGGTCACAATGGCAGTGTCCGTCACGACTACAGTGTCTGTGACAGTCGCCACTTCAGCAATGACCCCTGTGTCTGTCTGATTACCGGTGGCGGCTGCTTCCGTCATCATTTCAGTGTCGGTCAAAGCAGCCGTATCGGTCAGATTCTCCTCTGCCATCACTTCCACGGTCGGTGTAGCTTCGGCTTCGGTGGCGGTGGCCTCAACAGTTGCGGTGTCTGTGGCCGCTGTGTCAACGGCGCCCGTGGCGTCAAGCGTTGCAATTGGCGTGGCAATGGCTTGATCCTCGGCGGCAGTATTGTTGTCGTCGCCTCCACATGCGCTCAGCAGCAATGCCATGCTGAGGCCAATAGCAAGCAGTTCCTTTACTTTCATCGAGCTTCTCCTCTCAACCTGAGTGTTCAGTAATTGCGTCTTCAACGTGGCTTGTTTGCGCGAAGCCCACCGCTTGAGTGTAGCCTTCATCTTTCTACGCAGCCACGTATCCCGGTAAGTTTATAGGCCACGAAGATGGGTACATTGCATACAACAAACCTTCAACCAAGCCCGAAACGGGCTGCTGCCCAGCCGATCAACACCGGCTGGGCAGCAGCGCCGTCACTTTCTGTACATAGTGATTGTGTCGGGTGGCTAACAGCTACTCAGCTTTCTCGTTGATGCCGGTGCTGAAAATGCCGCCGACGGCCAGCCCGGTGAGCTTTTTGTCCGTGTCGCCTTCTTCATCCAATGTCGTCTGCAGCAGCGCACTCTGATCGCCGTGACCAAGTCGTTCGGCAAAGGTGCGTACTGTGCCATAGGCGGCAATCTCGTAATGCTCCACCCGCTGCGCCGCTGCAATCAGGGCCGCATCGCGCACCGTGGGATCGCCTTCCAGTCCAATCGCTTCCTCGCCCTCCTTGACCAGGCCGGCCATGGCTTCGCATTTCTTGCTCCCCGGGCTGGCGCTAAGGGCTGCAAAGATTTGCTCCAGGCGATTCATGTGGGTTTTGCTCTGTTCCAAATGCTCCTGGAAAGCCGTCTTCAACTCTTCTGAAGTGGCTGCCTTGGCCATTTTGGGCAGCGCTTGCACGATCTGCTTTTCCGCGCTGTAGATGTCCTTCAACTGGTCTAGATATAGGTCGTCAAGATGGTTCATCTTCATAGCAATTCTCCTTGCTGTTGAATGTTTTACAAGCAAACTCTCGTGTAATATGGATTGGAAACCCCTGTAAAACTGCTACAGACTGGTAACTATCAGCTCTTCTTGGACATCGGTAATGCCGGGCGCCGTCTGGACGACGGAACAGACAACATCCACATCGTCCAGCGTCTCCACTGCACCGCTGAGATGAGCAACACCGTTTCTGACCCTGACCTGCACGTCCGTCATCTGATTGGTGAGGCTGCTCTTGTGCAGTATGGACATAATCTCCGCCTGCAAATCCCAGTCGTTGCCTTTTAGGCGGTCAGGCGACCGGCGTGCCCTCGGGTCTTCAAATTCTACATCTTTGCCGAAGCCCGCTGCCATCTCCACCTGCTGCAGATCGTCGCTGGGCAGGACGGGTGGATCGTCGGGCGGGATATAGACCAGCCCCTGCTGCTGTGCTTCCAGCGGATAGTAGGCGCTGCCGTCGCTGTGCTGCGTGTCGATAGGGCCGCCAACTGCCATTTCGGCGTCGCGCTCCTCCTCCCGCAGCGACTCATCCAGTTCTTCCAGACTGACTTCATCGTCGGCAAAGCCATCTTCTCTACCTGTATCTTCGGCTTCAATCCGTGCGCCGGTTGTGACATCGTCCAAATCGTCCAAATCTTCCAATTGGGGATTTCCCATTGAGACTCCTTTTCTTGCTATAAACCGATCACCTGGCGCATCCAGCATACAATTTGCATATTATTTGATCTATGGATGCAGGCACAGAAATAGGTTCTAAGGGTAGTTGCAGTTGACGGCTCTGCCCGAACAGCCATGCTGGCGGTTACACCACTCCCGCGTTCAGGCAGGCTTCAGCACCACTTTGACGCACTCGTTTTCCTTGTCGCGGAACATTTTGTAGCCCTGCGGCGCATCCTGCAGCCCAAGCCGGTGGGTGATGATATAGGTCGGGTCGATTCTGCCTTGCTCGATATGCTCCAGCAGCGGCTGCATGTAGCGCTGGACATGAGTCTGGCCCATGCGCAACGTCAACCCTTTGCCGAAGGCCGCGCCGATCGGAACCTTGTCGATGACGCCGCCGTAGACGCCGGGGATGGAGACGGTGCCGCCTTTGCGGCAGGCTTGAATCGCCATCCGCAAAGCTGTGGGGCGGTCGGTCTGCAGACGCACCTGCTGTTTGGCCCAGTCGTAGAAGCCATCTAACCCTGAACCGTGCGCTTCCATGCCGACGGCGTCAATACAGGCGTCCGGCCCGCGCCCGCCTGTCATCTCATGTAAAGCCTCAACGACTGATTCGACCTTCTCATAGTTGAGCGCCACCGCTTTGCCCTGCCGCTCAGCCATGCGCAGCCGTTCGGGGACGCGGTCAATGGCGATGACCCGTTCGGCCCCCAGCAGATAGGCGCTGGCGATGGCAAACTGGCCGACAGGACCACAGCCCCAGACAGCGACAACATCTCCCGGCTGGATGTTGCAGTTCTCGGCAGCCATATAGCCGGTTGGGAAAATGTCCGATAGAAAGAGCAACTGTTCGTCGCTGAGGTGGCCGGGAACCTTGAAGGCATCCACATCCGCATAGGGCACACGCAGATATTCCGCCTGGCCGCCGGCATAGCCGCCAAAGAGATGCGAGTAGCCGTAAATGCCCGCTGCTGATGACCCATACATCGTTTCCGCCATGCCCGCGTTGGGATTGGAATTGTCGCACAGCGAATATAGTTTGTGCTCACAGAAGTAACAGTGGCCACACGCAATCGTAAAGGGAATTACGACGCGATCCCCTATCTGCAAATTGTGCACTTCTTTGCCCAGCGCCACGACTTCGCCCATCGTTTCGTGGCCGAGAATATCCCCCTTCTGCATCGTAGGGATGTAGCCATCGAGCAGATGCAAGTCGGAGCCGCAGATTGCTGACAGCGTGACGCGGATGATGGCGTCACGCGGGTTCAAAATCTTGGGTTCGGGCACGTTTTCCACCCGCACATCACCTACACCATACCAACAAAGCGCTTTCATGCCTGCACCTCTTCCTGCTTACCTGGCTCCCCTCTATTCGGCTGTGGCTGATAGCTCTCGTGAGCCTGCAGTTGATTCCACGCCCACTGCGCCGGACGCCAGCTATGTTGCGCCGTGGTGGGAATTTCACCAGCCTCAATGACATATTTGAAATTGCGCATTTGGGCCTTCACTTGCTGCTCCACAAAGGGACTGAGCAGATAACCGATGAGCTTGCCCAGTTCACCGCCCGGCGGTTCATATTCCAGCGCCACATGCACTTCCGTGCCGCGTGCACCGGGCGCTGGAATAAACTTGACATAACCGCGATGATTGATGCTTGCCCCCGGCAGCGTCTGCCAGCCGATCATTTCATTGGGGCGGTCGACTGTAATGCGTGCATCCCACTTGAGCACCGTGCCGCGCGGCCCGGCCACCACCCAATGCGAATAGCCGCCGCCCAGCCGGTGCGCCGAACGAACGTACTGCATGACGCGCGGCAGGTTTTCCAGGTTGCGCCAGAAGGCGTAAACCTCCTGGGGCGGGCGGTTGATGGTGACGGATTTCTTTATGCGCAGCCCCGTCGGCTCTGCCAACAGAGGCTGACCAGTGCGCAGGCTCTCGACCACATTGCGCCCGGCGACGCCCTGGTAGATCAAGCCGATGCCAAGTGCACCTAGCAGCAAGTTGACCTTCGTCGGGTTGCGCAACCCGGGCAACAACAGCAGGCCGCCGGCGGCAGTGGATGCCAACCGCTCTATCTGGCCGAGATCTACGTCGCGCCGCAGATTGGGCGGATAGGTGTGTTCTTTGATCCAGGTTGGATTGGCTGAATCAGCGCTCATAACAGGCCTCCCTTTTCACTTCACCACGGTTACTACTTCCTCAGTGTCTTCAGCATAAAGTGTCTTCAGCATAAAGCCGCCCGCCCGGCCGTGCAGTAGATCGACGCCGTATTCCAGGCAACAAACGTAGATATAAAACGCCTTGTGCGAGCATCTATATCTAGTGCATCTACCCTGCCCTATTGGATTGGTCGGGTTCCTGCTCTACGCTGAGGCAGCGCTTCATCTTGTCAGATAAGGAGAGAGACCAGTGAGCAAAGAGATTTTGATTACCGGAGGCGCCGGTTTTATCGGCTCCCACCTGGCCGATGAATTGATCGCCTACGGGTATCGGGTGCGTGTGCTGGACGCAATGCTGGAACAGGTGCATGGCGACGTGGAGCGCCCGCTCTATCTGCACCCGGCTATCGATTTTATGCGCGGCGACGTCACCGATGCACGGGTTGTCGCCGCCGCTTTGCGTGGCGTGGATGCCGTCTATCACTTCGCCGCGCGCGTGGGCGTCGGCCAGAGCATGTATGAGATTGACCAGTACACCAACACGAATGATCGCGGCACGGCTGTGCTGCTGGAGGCGCTCATCAACCAACCGGTGGAACGGCTGGTGGTGGCTTCCAGTATGAGCGTCTATGGCGAAGGCATGTACCAGCGCCAGGATGGCACGATTGTGGAAGGCAAGGATCGTTCGCTGTGGCAGCTTGCAGTCGGCAAATGGGAGGTGATGGGGCCAAACGGCGACATCCTCAGCCCGCTGCCCACCCCGGAAGTCAAGACGCCTTCGCTGGCCTCCGTTTACGCACTGTCAAAGTATGTGCAGGAGCAGATGTGCCACATTGTCGGGCGCGCCTACAACATTCCCACCGTGGCGCTGCGTTTCTTTAATGTCTATGGCACGCGCCAGGCGCTTTCCAATCCCTATACGGGGGTGCTGGCCATCTTTGCCTCGCGCCTGCTCAACAACCGCCCACCGTTGATCTACGAAGACGGCTTGCAGAAGCGCGATTTCGTCAATGTGCGCGATATCGTCCAGGCCTGCCGGCTTGCCATTGAAACGCCTGGCGTTGCCGGTGAAACGTTCAACATCGGCAGCGGCGTCGCCTATACGGTGCGCGAACTGGGTGAGCGGATGGCGGAGGTCCTGCACAAGCAGGATATTGTTCCGCAGATCACCGGCAAGTATCGTGCCGGCGACATCCGTCACTGTTTTGCCGACATCACCAAGGCGCGCCAGCTGTTGGACTATCAGCCTGCCGTCTCTCTGGAAGAAGGCCTTACGGAGCTTGTCGGCTGGCTGAGCGGCCAGATTGCCGTTGACCAGGTGGAATATGCCAATCTGGAGTTGGCGCAGCGAGGCTTGACGGTGTAATGGACAGGACAGCCCCAACCATGGGGGTTCTGGAATGGTTCAGACCCGGCGATTACACACGCGTGGAGCAGCTGAGCGCAGTGCTGGCGCAGCTTGGCGTCGTGGAACTGCGCACCGGCGTTTCCTGGGCGGAATGGAATGCACCGGGGGGTGAAGCGTGGTATGCGTGGCTGCTGCCACGCCTGGCGCAGTCTGGCCTGCGCGTGCTGCCTTGCTTTCTATACACGCCTCCCTCTTTAGGCTTGGAGTACAAGACCTCGTCCCCGCCGCGCAATTTGCGCGCCTATGCGGACTTTATCGACCTGTTTATTACGCGCTTCGGCGCCGGCTTCGACACGGTGGAGCTGTGGAACGAAGCCAACAACATGAGCGAGTGGGATTGGACGCTGGACCCGCACTGGTTTATGTTCGCCGAGATGGTGGGCGGCGCCGCTCACTGGGCGCAGCAGCGCGGCAAGCGCACGGTGCTGGGGGGTATGAGTCCGATCGACCCGGCCTGGCTGGAACTCATGTTTACGCGCGGTGTGATGCAGTACATCGACATCGTAGGCATCCACGGCTTTCCCGGCACCTGGGAGCAGAGCTGGAGCAGTTGGGAGTACGAGATCGACAAGGTGCGCAGCCTGCTCGACGCCTACCAGTCGCCCGCCGAAATCTGGATCACGGAAACCGGCTTTTCCACCTGGCGGCACGATGAGTTTGGCCAGATGACGGCTTTTGTGGAGGCCGCCAACACTTCGGTTCAGCGGGTCTACTGGTATTCAGCCTACGATCTGGCCCCCGAACTGCCTACGGTCGAAGGCTTTCATCTGGACGAGCGCGAATACCACTTTGGTCTTATGCGCACGGATGGCTCGCCCAAACTGCTGGCGCGGCTGTGGGCGGAGTACGGTCTAGAAGCGCTGGCGGCGCAGACACTGCCGCTGCTGCGCTGGTCAACCAGCGGCAGGAACACAGCGGAGGCGGCGCCGCCTTACGTCCTGATCACGGGCGGTGCAGGCTTTCTCGGCGTCCATATTGCGCACGACTTGCTCAGCCGGGGCGAGTGTGTCCTGATCTTCGACAGCCTGGCGCGTCCAGGCGTCGAACACAATCTAGAATGGCTGCACCAACAGCATGGCGACCGCCTGCTGGTATGGCCGGCGGATGTGCGCGATCCTTTTCTTGTGCAGGCTGCGGTCAACGGGGCGCAGTCCGTGATCCATCTGGCCGCCCAGACTTCCATCGCTGCCGCCGTGGCAGACCCTGTCTCCGATTTCAACATCAATGCCGGCGGCACGCTGAACGTGCTCGCTGCGCTGCGCAAGCGGGCTGACCGCATCCCGTTGCTCTTTGCCTCCACCAGCAAGGTGTACGGTGCGCTGGATGGGCTGGTGCTGGATGAGACCGATCTTCGTTATCAGGCTGCTGATTTGGAGACGTTTGTCTACGGCATCAATGAAGGCCAGCCGCTGCAATTTTGCGACCCCTATGGCTGCTCTAAAGGCGCGGCTGACCAGTATGTGCTTGATTACGCCCGCCAGTTTGCCATCCCTGCCGTCGTTTTGCGTCTGGGCTGCATTTACGGCCCACGTCAAAGTGAGTTTGCAGATCAAGGCTGGATTGCGCAGTTGTCGGATTGTATTTTGCACAGCCGGCCGCTTGTGGCGCCGGGTAACGGCAAGCAGGTGTGCGATCTGCTGTTTGTGGATGATCTGGTGCAGGCGTTCCAGCTTGCGCTTGTTCACATCCAGCGCACAGCCGGCAGCGCCTACAACCTGGGCGGCGGCCCAGCCAACTCGGCCAGCGTTTTGGAGATGGTTGAACAGTTGGAAACGTTGGCCGGCCATAAGGCGCAGGTGACTTTTCATGATTGGCAGCACGCCGGCCAACGTTTCTACATTGCCGACACCGCAAAGTTCGCCGCCGCTACGGGGTGGTGCCCCACTGTCGGGTTGGCGCAGGGTGTTGCCCGGCTCTACCAATGGCTGCGTGCCGGCGGCAGCGCCCCTGCGTCCGCTGCGTCTGCCGCTCGGCAGAACAACGCCCAGTCGCCGGCGGTCACTGCGCCGCAGCCGGTTTCGCTCATCCACTAAAAGGGAGAATTTCCTGTGAATGCATCAATCGAGTCTGCCGTAATGGCTGCATCACCGCAACCACAGCTTCCCACCACCATGAAGGCTGCGGTTATCACAGCCCCACGCCAGGTGGAACTGCAGGAGACGCCGCTGCCCACACTAAGCGCCAACGATATTCTGGTGCGCGTCGAAGGCTGCGGCCTCTGCGGCTCAAACCTGCCGGTCTGGGAAGGGCGTCCCTGGTTTTCCTATCCACTGCCCCCTGGGCAGCCGGGCCATGAGGCGTGGGGCCATGTCGTGCAAACCGGCGCCGCTGTGGACAGCCTGGAGCCGGGCGATCGGGTGGCCATGCTCTCCTATGCCGCCTTTGCGGAATATGATGTTGCGCAGGCTTCGGCTGCCGTTCTACTGCCGCCGTCTCTGGACGATCAGCCTTTTCCGGCGGAGCCGCTGGCCTGTGCGATGAATGTCTTTGCCCGCAGCGGCATACGCGCCGGCGACAAGGTGGCTATCATCGGCATCGGTTTTTTGGGCGCGCTGATCACAAGCCTGGCGGTCGATGCCGGCGCCGAGGTGATCGCCATCACGCGCCGCCCATTTGCGCTTGACATCGCGCAGCGCGCCGGCGCAGCGCATATGCTGGTGATGGACGACCATTGGCGGTTGATTGAAGAGGTGAAACGGCTGACTGCTGAGCAGGGCTGCGATGTGGTGATTGAAGCGGTGGGGCAGCAATGGCCGCTGGACCTGGCCGGAGAATTGACGCGCATCCGCGGCCGGCTGGTCATTGCCGGCTACCACCAGGACGGGCTGCGGCAGGTCAACATGCAGCTGTGGAACTGGCGCGGCTTGGATGTCATCAACGCGCACGAGCGCGACGAAGCTGTCTATGTCGCCGGAATGCGCGCCGCGGTCGCGGCTGTCGGCGACGGACGGCTGAACCCCCTGCCGCTCTACACCCACACCCTGCCTCTGGAGGCCATCGGCGATGCCTTTGCGCTGCTGGCGGAGCGCCTGGACGGCTTCTTCAAGGCGCTGATCCGGTGTGAATGAGTCGATACCGGCTTAAATGGTTGTAGTTGAGGGCTGCGATGCGAGCGACGAAAGTATTGATGACGGCTGATACGGTAGGTGGTGTCTGGATCTATGCGTTGGACCTGGCGCGCGTTCTGGCGGCCCAGGGGGGCGAGATTCATCTGGCCAGCATGGGTGGTTTCGTAAGTGCCGGGGAAGCACGCGCTGTCGCGCACGTCCGCGGTCTCCAACTGCATGAGAGCCGCTATAAGCTGGAGTGGATGGAAGAGCCGTGGGAGGATGTGGCGCAGGCAGGTGAGTGGCTGTTGGCGATTGCGCACAAGACGCAGCCGGATATTGTCCATCTCAACAATTATGTTCATGGTGCGCTGCCCTGGCATAGGCCGGTGTTGGTGGTCGGCCACTCCTGCGTGCTTTCCTGGTGGCGGGCAGTCAGAGGGGAATCTGCGCCTTCCGAGTGGGAGCATTACGCGGCTGCCGTGCGCAAAGGGCTGCAGGCTGCTGATTTCGTGGTCGCGCCGACGCAGGCGATGCTCAAGACGCTGCACCACGATTACGGGCCGCTGCCGCCGTCGCAGGTGATCCACAACGGCAGAAGTCCGCGCCTGTTTCAACCTGCGCCCAAAGAGCCGCTGATTCTGGCGGTGGGCCGTCTTTGGGATGAAGCCAAGAACGTGCAGATTCTGGATCAGATCGCCGCCGAGGTTGCGTGGCCTATCTATGCGGCTGGGCAGGAGCAGCACCCGGACGGCGGGCGCCCCTCCTTTGCTCGCGTGCGGCCGCTGGGCAAACTGGAGCCGGCGCAGCTTGCCCGCTGGTTAGGACGCGCCGCTATCTATGCACTGCCTGCACGCTACGAACCGTTCGGTCTGTCGGTTTTAGAGGCGGCGCTCTCCGGCTGCGCCCTTGTGCTGGGTGATATCGACAGCCTGCGCGAGGTGTGGGGCGACGCTGCGCTCTACGTGGCGCCTGACGACGCCGAGGCGCTGGCCGCAGCGCTGCACAGATTGATTGCCGACTCCCGCTTGCGCACGCAGTTGGCCGAGACAGCCTATCGGCGTGCGCAGCAGTATACCTTGTCTGCCATGGGCGCAGCCTATGCGCAGGCTTATCAAGCCCTGCTGGAGCCGGCTCTGCCGGCCAACCGCACGGCGCCTCAGCGGCAGCCGGCGCCTGCACTGTGGGGGCAGACGGCCAGTTATCAACCTTCGACACAATGGGGTAGGTGAGAGTATGCGTATCGCGCTTTTTTATCATTCGCTTGTCTCGGATTGGAATCACGGCAATGCCCATTTTTTGCGTGGGGTCGCTGCCGAGCTGCAGGAGCGCGGCCATCACGTCTTTATCTATGAACCGCGTAACGGCTGGAGTCTGCAAAATTTGGTGGCGGAACATGGCAGCGGGCCGGTGGCTGAGTTCGAGAATGCCTACCCCACCTTGCGCAGCCGTTTCTATGATCCGGAGACGCTTGATCTGGACAAAGCGCTGTCCGGTATGGATTTGGTGATTGTCCACGAGTGGAACGATCACGCCCTGGTGCGCCGCATCGGCGCCCATCGCCGCAAGAGCAGCCACTATCAACTGCTCTTCCACGATACGCACCACCGCTCATTAACCGACAGCAAGGGCATCCAGGACTATCATCTGGACGACTATGACGGTGTGCTCGCCTTTGGTCGAGTGGTGCGCGACCGCTATCTGCACCGGCGCTGGGCCAAGCGCGCCTGGATCTGGCACGAAGCCGCCGACACGCGGCTGTTTCACCCGCACCCGGAAGTGGCCCCTGATGAAGATTTGGTCTGGGTAGGCAACTGGGGCGACGAAGAACGTTCAGCGCAGTTGCACGAGTTTTTGTTTGAGCCGGTAAAGCGGCTGGGGCTGCACGCGCAGATCTACGGCGTCCGCTATCCACAGCACGCGCAGGCCGCGCTGGCGGCGGCGGGCATTCGCTATAACGGCTGGACACCCAACTATCGTGTGCCGCTGGTTTTTGCCCGCTTCAAGCTGACGGTGCATATTCCGCGCCAGCCCTATGTCAAGGCGCTGCCCGGCATCCCCACCATCCGCATCTTTGAAGCGCTGGCCTGCGGCATCCCGATGATCTGTTCTCCCTGGCACGATGTAGAAGGTCTCTTCAATCCCGGCAAAGATTATCTTATGGTCAACAACGGCGACGAAATGGTCGCCCAAATGCGCTTTCTGCTCAACGAGCCGGCGGCGGCCCAGGAATTGGCGGCGCATGGGCTGCGCACCCTGCGGGCGGCGCATACCTGCGCGCATCGTGCCGAAGAACTGCTGCAGATTTGTGAAGAATTGGAGATCGACACCAGGCCGGAAAAACAGGTGGCAGCCAGGTCGCGGCGCAAGTCGATCTTGGAAGGAGCGTAGTCTATGCATATTGCGTTTTTTGGTTCCAGTCTCGTTTCAGCTTACTGGAACGGCGCCGCCACCTACTATCGCGGCATCCTGCGGGCACTGCACGAACGCGGCCATTCGATCACCTTTTATGAGCCTGATGCGTTTGAGCGGCAGAGCCACCGCGACATTGCCAATCCGCCGTGGGCGCGTGTGGTGGTCTATGGCACGCAGAGCAGCGCGCCGGTCAGTGAAGCGCTGGCGGAAGCCGAGCAGTACGCCGATCTGGTGGTGAAGGCCAGCGGCGTCGGCGTCTTTGACGAGCTGCTGGAGGAAGCTGTCGCTTCCCTGCGCAGCCCGCAGCGTCTGGTCGCCTTTTGGGATGTTGATGCGCCCGCCACACTCGACCGGGTGCAAAACAACCCCAGCGACCCCTTTCGCTGGTTGATTCCCCAGTATGACCTGGTCTTCACCTATGGCGGCGGCGATCCGGTGGTGAATGCCTATACGGAACTGGGGGCGCGTGCCTGCCACCCGATCTATAACGCGCTGGATGAAACAACCCATTACCCTACAGAGCCTGACCCGCGTTTTCAAGCCGACTGCGGCTTTCTCGGCAACCGCTTGCCCGACCGGGAGCAGAGAGTGGAGGAATTTTTTATTGGGCCGGCGGCCCAACTGCCCGCCAAACGCTTCCTCTTGGGCGGCAGCGGCTGGGGCGATAAGCCGATGCCGCCCAATATCCATTACGCCGGACACATTTACACCCACCAGCACAACGCGTTCAATTGTACGGCGCAGACGGTTTTGAATATCAGCCGTTCCAGCATGGCGCGCTATGGCTTTTCGCCCGCCACCCGCGTTTTTGAAGCGGCCGGCGCCGGGGCCTGTCTGATTACCGATGCCTGGGAAGGGATCGAACTCTTTTTGCAGCCGGGGGAAGAGGTACTCGTGGCGCAGGATGGGGCGGAGGTGGCGGCGCATCTGCGCGACCTACAGCCGGCGGCTGCCCGGCGCATCGGCCAGGCGGCGCGGCGGCGCGTGCTGGCTGAGCACACCTATGGCCATCGCGCCGCCGAGGTTGTGCGCATTTTGGATGCGGAGACACAAGAACAAAAGGTAGGGATGCTATGAACCATATCTATCCGGCCCCGCCTGCCGCTGGGCGCAGAAAGCCCAAAGCCGTGCAGACGGCAAACCCGCTCAAGATCGTGATCTTCGGCCTGTCGCTTACCTCATCGTGGGGCAATGGTCACGCCACTACCTACCGCGCCCTTGTACGGGCGCTGGTCGAACGGGGCCACCACGTGCTGTTTTTGGAGCGAGACGTTGCCTGGTATGCCGCCAACCGCGATTTACCCCACCCGCCCTACGGCTGCCTGGAGCTGTACAGTGATTTGTCGGAGATGAAGCTGCGCTTTGAAGGTCCCGTGCGCACGGCCGATCTTGTCATCGTCGGCTCCTATGCGCCGGAAGGTGTGGCGCTCGGCGAGTGGGTGCTCGCCACCGCCCAGGGAATTACAGCTTTTTACGACATCGACACGCCGATCACGCTGGATAAGCTGCAGCGCCACGACTACGAGTATCTGGCTCCTGACTTGATTCCTCGCTACCATCTGTATCTTTCATTTGCCGGGGGACCGGTGCTGGAGCAGCTTGAAAAGGAGTACCGATCGCCCGCCGCGCGCCCCTTATACTGCGCCGTCGATCCTGACCTGTACTACCCGGAGCGTTCCGACCTGCACTGGGACCTGGGCTATATGGGCACGTACAGCCCGGATCGCCAGCCGGGTCTGGAACAGTATTTATTGGCGCCGGCGCGCCGGTTGGACCAGTGCAGTTTTGTTGTGGCGGGGCCGAATTTCCCCGATGTCGAAGGTTGGCCGGGCAATGTCAAGCACTTTACGCACCTGGCGCCGGATCGCCATCGCTCCTTCTACAACCAGCAGCGTTTCACGCTCAACCTGACGCGTGCGGCAATGGCGGCGACAGGCTTCTCACCCAGTGTGCGGCTGTTTGAAGCGGGCGCCTGCGGCACGCCCATTATTTCCGATGTGTGGGAAGGGTTGGACACCTTCTTTACACCCGGCCAGGAAATCCTTCCGGCCTCATCGCCGGCGGACGTGACGGGGATGCTGCTCGACATGCCCGAAACGGAGCGGCTGGCCATCGGCGCCCGCTGCCGCGCGGCCGTTCTGGCCAAGCATACGGCGGCGCACCGCGTGCTCGAACTGGAAGGCTACTTGGAGGAGATTGGCGGATTTTCTCGAACTGTCCCTCTACAGCAGACCATGCAGGCAGGCGCTGCATGAATGGCAAACTGCCCTAGATCATTCTTTCCATTGCCTATGCCGGAAGCGGAGGTCCGGCAAGCTGCGGGCGGACTCGGCCTGCAAAAATAGGTGCTCATTATTGGAACCAGGGCGGCCCGCAGCGGCGTTTATAGATCACACTCACTTGCTGAGGAGCCAACCCACCTGGTGGGCGCCCCAACGCTGCTGCCGTCACTGCTATGCTCCGTTCCAGTGGGGTGAAAGTGGTATCCAAGCCGGGAAACGAAAGCGTACTTTGTAAATCCGCTCCCGTTCATCCGTCTTGTGTGAGCACTTGGAATGCCGTCGAACGTTTGGCGGCAACTGGAAAGCTGCAAGCGCTTCAGGCCCACGCCTGCTGCGTTTTGTCGAAGAGAAGGAGGAGGCGCCATGTTGCAGTTGCCGTGGTTGCGCATGTCGTTGACAACCGATTCAGCCACCAAAGTTTTCCCTCTTTCTGTGCACCCTCAGCCCGGCTCCGACGCGCCTGCCATTTTGCTTGTCTGCACCGCCAACCGTATTCGTTCGCCGCTGGCGCAGTATTTGCTGCTGGCGCTGCTGCACAAACAGGGCGATGACCAGCCGGCCTGGCGCGTAGAGTCGGCCGGCGTCTGGGCGCAGGAGGGGCTGCCTGTTCTGCGCGGCGCCTATCGCGCCGGCCTGGCTTACGGGTTGGATTTGAGCAGACATCGCTCGCGTTCGGTAATGGCTGCCGGGCTGCAGGAATTTGCTCTGATCCTTACGATGGAGGCCAAACACGCCGCCACCCTGTGCAACGAATTTCCCGCACTGGCGCCGCGCGTGCTGACTTTGGGCGAGGCAGTGTCCGGCTCAGCGTTTGACATCGCCGATCCGTCGCATCACTCGGCGCGCGCCATTCAAGCCACCGCGAAGGATCTGGCGCAGATACTGTCGAAGGGCTTGGGGGCACTGCAGCAGCGGCTCAGCGCATCCGTACTGGCGAGGCTGGAATAGCAGCCGCCGGGAGGCCACTGCAAAACAAGCCTGGCGTGATCGTTGGCTTGGAATAGAATATAGTGAGGCCGGCGGAACCATCCGCCGGCCTCTTGTTTCTCTCTACCCCATTGAGCGGGGCGGGCAAAGCTTCTCCCCTCTCGCTTACGGCGTGGCGGCCGGCGGGAGCAGGACACGGTCGATGATGTGAATGGCTCCGTTGGAGGCGGGAATATCCGCCTGGATAATCAAGCCATCATTCACCAGGAGCGAGCCATCGCTCTGCACGGTGATGGTGATGGGCCGGCCGAGCGAAGAGAGCGCCGAGCCTAGCGTCGCCAACCGGTTGGCGGCCACATTGTCGATAACGATATGGTACTGCAAAATGGGCGCCAGCAGAGCCGGGTCGGCCAGCAGCGTATCCAGTTGATCTTGCGGGATGGCGGCGAAAGCTTCATTGTTGGGCGCAAACAGCGTCAGCGGCCCAGGCTGCGCCAGAGCAGCTGCCATGCCGGAAGCTGTCAGCGCCGTTGCCAGCGTCTCCAAGCCTGGTGTGGAGTTGACGACGTCCAGAATCGTGCCGGCGGCTGCGTCGGTCATAACGGTTGTTGCCGTCGTTGCCGTCGTGGCGGAGGTGTCGCCGCCGGGGATTGCCGGCGAGACGGGGGCCGTCACGGTGAGAGGCGCTGCGGCTGTGGGCGTCGGCAGCAAACTGCCCGCAACGCTGTCGCCGTCCGTCATGACCTCAGTCTCGCTGACGGCCATCCCGTCCGTCACCGTGGTCACGGTGGTGGTGACAATCGTCGTCGTCGTCATGTCCGGCGCGGCTTCGAGGGCGGTGTCCGTCGCCGCTGGCGTTGCTTCGTCTGTTGCTGTCGCCGCCACCGTTGGTGTCTCTGTCTCTGTGGCCGCCACCGTTTCCGTCATCACGCCCGCTGTGTCTGCAGCGGCGGGCGTGCCGGCGGTCACAGGTACAGCCGGTGTGATGGTGCACGCTGCCAGCAGCAGGCTTGCGCCCAGCAGCAGTGGTATGATCATGCGCAGATTCTTCATGCTTCACCTTCCTTTGTAGATGAACTGAAACTTTTGCTTTGATTGCGAATTGGCACCGACTATTGGCCCGCCGCCAACGTTGCTTGCACCTCGGCTTGTATCGACGCCGAAGAGGAATCACTTGCCGTATAATGCCGCAGCAGCTCGCGCACCGCGCTTTCGTCAGCCTCCAGTCCGGGGGCCGGTTTTGCCTCTGCCGCCTGCATCATCGCCGCCAGTTCCCCCGCGGTGTAGGCCGCCAGCACGGCGGGATGGATGTAGTATTTGCGGCAGACAGTAGCGGTGTTGCCCAGCGCCTTGGCTGCGGCTTTCACGGCCTGGCTGATCTTGCGCTTACGTTCGCTGACCGTCGCTGCCGGCCCTGCCTCACACAAGGCGTTTGTCGTCACCACCGTACCACCCCAGGTGCGGAAATCTTTGGCTGTGAGATCTTGTCCCGTCACCGCCTGCAGATAGCTGTTGACATCGTTGGAGCGCAGCGTATGCTGGACTTTCTCTTCGTCCAGATACTGAAAAAGTTCCTGGCCGGGCAGTTCCTGGCAGCGGCGCACCAGCCGCGCCAGCCGCCGGTCGTGCAGTTCCACCGTCTGCTGCTTGCCGCTCTTGCCTTGAAACATAAAGGTAAGGGTGCTGCCGTGAATCTCGACATGCTCATCCTGCAGCGTCGTCAGCCCGTAGCTCTCGTTCTGCCGTTGGTACTCGGGGTTGCCGATGCGGATGCGCGTTTTGTCCAGCAAATTGACCGCAATCGCCGCCACCTTGTTCCAAGAGAGCGTCCGCTCGCGCAGATCGACGGCGACCTGTGCGCGCAGCGCCGGCAGCGCCTCGGCAAACGGCAGCAGCCGGCTGTACTTGGCCTGGTCGCGGGCCAGCGCCCAGTTGGCATGATAAATATACTGCTTGCGCCCTTTCTCATCCCGGCCTGTCGCCTGAATATGGCCGTCGGCAGCGGCGCAGATCCATACATCCGTCCACGCTGGCGGAATTACCAGCTCCTCGAAGCGCCGGCGCAGCGCTTTTTCGCGCACCAGCTTGCCCTGTGCATCGCGGTAGGCAAAGCCCCTGCCATGGCGCACGCGCATATAGCCAGGCTGATCGCTCTCGATGTAGAGCAGATTGGCCTGGCTAGCCATGGCTGTCGGGGGAGGATGTAAGTTTGTGACGCCGGTATCGATGGTCATGGAGCTTAATCGTAGCGGCTGCTGCCCTTGCGCACAATGGGGAATCTTGCTACTGTGAGTGGGGAGAATCCCTACTTGGTTGTACATAGAACTATGTCTCTTTTGCCTGTACCTGGATATATTCCCGCAGCGCCCAAACGCAGCCATACTACTGGCGGATGGTGCGGATCGTGATGGCGGCGGACGCCGGGTGGCGGCCTGTCGTTCGTCGCCATAACGACAACGTTAGCGCAGGCTAACCAATTGCACAGACTATCCGGGAGAGTCAACAAACCAATGCAGCCGGAACCGAATTCCCTTTCCTCTTTAGTAGACCGCCTCTCACAAGCCAATTGGAACAGTCAAGAAGCCTACGCGTATGCTGCACAGCATACGCGCAATCGCGGTCTCAAGCTTGTGCTCAAAAGCTATGCCCAGGAGCGTGCGCTCTTCCAAGAGCAGCTGCGCAGCCTGCCGGCAGCACAGGCGGGTGGATCGCCGGCAGCGGCGTCCGGTGCTTCCGCGGCTGCGGTTGGCCGCGGCTGGACCAGTATCCGCGCCTGGTTTACGATCCGGCGGCAGAGCCGGCAGCGGCTGCTGCTGCAAAAGGCGCGGCAGCGCGATCAAGACGCCATCGCCCTCTATGAAGATGTAATTCGCAAGCAAGCGCCGGCGGCAGCCGATGAACTGGTGCACACCCAGTTGGCAGCCCTGCGCCGGGCGCAAAAGCGGCTGGTCGCGCTGCAAGACCGCGGCCAGGGCAGTGCGCTGCTGGTTCGCCTGTATGAGGAGCCGCAGATGGTTGCACCGGTGATGGCGGCTCTGGAAGATGCCGGCGTGGCAGGCGACGATGTGTACATAGCGGATGTAGCGCAGATTCAGCTTACTGCGGATGATGCGCCCGCACGCGAGCGGGCGCGGTGGGAGACAATGGCCGCGGCGGCTGTGGTGGGCGCGCTGATAGGGGCCATTATCGTGCTGCCTTTTGCCTTTGCCCAGCGTATCTATCTCCCGCAGGTAAACGGCATTTTTACGGACAGCCCCAGCGGCGTCCTGCTGGAATATTTGGTGGGCGGCGCGTTGGTGGGAGCTATTTTTGGGCTGTACTTCAGCATTTTTATTGGCCAGGACATCGTAGAAGACGACGCCTATTTTTATGAGCAGAGCCTGGAGAAGGGCAAAGTGCTGCTCGCCGTGCCGGCTACGTCCGCCAACCGCAATGCAGTGGAAAAAGCGCTGGGGCTGCAGGATCAAGTCGAGATTAAGCCGCAGCCGGTCTAAACTGCCGCAGCAGACCGGCTGGATCAAAGCCACCGCTCCTGACTGAGGGGCGGTGGCTTTTTTTGCGCCGGTCAGCGCAAGCTGGACGCAGCCCCGCCTGAGGAGCTGCCTCTTTTTCTCAACTGGCGGGCAATTTCGCTGGGCAGCGCCGCCCTTCTACCGAAAACATCAGTCGTGATGGTGTTTACCCCGTACAGCCGGTACAGCCGGGCCAAAGAGTCGCTGGCGGCGGCAGGCCGGGACGGCATACGCTTCTGCTGCGATCTGGACATTGGGTTTCCGCTTCTACAAACAGTCACGAGTCGGCTAAAGAACTTTGTTCTCTACGATTGTGTCACACTTCCATTTGCAAGCTGTTACCAAAACGGGCCAATCTGTTAACAATTGTTTCTACCTACATCATCCATATACATCCATCTGTAGACCAATACGCATCAGGCCGGCCTTTTGTTCCCTATCAATCTATCCGAATTAGAACAAACAATCTGTGGCTGCGCCCACAAAAAAAAGTGCAGAGAGGTGGCCGGGGAGCAAGCTTGCTGCGGCTTGCAAGCCTCATCTCCGGCCACCTCTCTGCACTCTTTTCAACAGGCAGCGGCGCTTTGCTGCGTTAGGATACGTTGATGTTGCCGCCGCTGTGCCGGCTGAACAGTGTGCGAATCTGATCTTCCGCCTCTTCAGGGGCATGCACGACAATCACTGTGGCGCCTCGGTCGCGCGCCTGGCGCAGATAGTCGTCTTCGTCGTCGCCGCCCAGCAAATCGTCGTCGAGATCGTCATTCCCGCCAAAAAGGGCCGGCACCATGGCGGGACCGCCGCCGGCTCCGGCTGCACCACTGCCGGTCAGTCCGCCTGCCGGCAGGCCGAGCACCGGCGCCACACCAGTTCCCCGGTTGTCGCTCCAGTTATGCACCGTCCAATCCAGATCGTCAATATTCAGCCGGGCCAGCTCCTGTACGACGGCATCGGCCTGCTGCTGTTCAAAAGTGGCTGCTATCTTCGCCATATTATTTCTCCTTTTTTGAGACGTAGCGTCTTGCCCGTCTTTTGCTTCCGGACAAGTATAGCTGACTCCTTGCAGTCACTACTGTACCCTGATCGCTGTATGGCCGCTATAGATTGTTGTACACACAGAGGGCACAAGCTGTGTGCTAGACGGCATAGGCAATGGCTACGCCCGTAAAGGCCACGAGCGTCACCAACGTGGCCAGAGAGAGGGTGTTCACCACATAAATGCGTCCAGATAGGCCATGACTGGCAGTTTCTACCGTTTCTACTGCGGTGCGGGTGAAGATGGATCGGCGGCGGCCTTGCGCCCAAAGGCAAAGTAGCTGATCGGCCCGATAAAGTTGATAAAGGCGGCGGCGGCCCACGCCGGCTTGGGGCCGCGAATCTGCTGCGCCGGCCGCCGGCTGATGTCCACCAGCGCACTCGCCAGCAGGCTCAACTGGACACTCACCATCACCATCACTGCAACCCTTGCCCACGGCGGCATATCCCGCCACTGCTTGCGCGCTTTTTTAGCCATGATCTTCTTCCCTTTCCCCTGCGGGCAACGTCTACCATGCAAGCTGCCGCCAATGGTTGGCGGCAGCTTGAGGCTATCATAGACAGGTTGGGGAGACAACGGTCAACCGGACAGTTTTGTCCCTGCCGGATCCGCTTCTGTTTCAAGCGTGCGCTGAAATTCGCGCGCGTGCAGCAGATGCTCCTGCATAGCGGTGCGGGCGGCGGCGGGGTCGTGGCCGCGCACGGCGGCAACGATGGCGGCGTGGTCGTCGAGCACAACCGCGTCAAAGGCGGCATAGCGGCTCACCTTGCGCCGGATTTCGGCCATGATGGCGCGCACGGCGTCCAGCAGCACCGCCAGCATGGGGTTTTGCAGAATGGCAGCCAGCGCCTGGTGGAACTCGGCGTCGCCCGCCGCAAAGGCGACGGGGTCGTCGCGCTGCGCCTGCATCTGCGCCAGGATGGTCTCCAACTGGTCGATGTCGGCGGGGCCGGCGCGGCGGGCGGCCTCGCCGGCGATCGCCACCTCCAGGATGGCGCGCACCTCATGCAGGTCATCCAGATCGGCGCCGTTGCGCTGTAGGAGCCAGCCCAGCGGCTCCACCAGTTGGTCGCGCGTCACCTGGCGCACCGTGGTGCCGATGCCGTGTCTGCTTTCCAGCAGCCCCTTGGTGACGAGAATGCGCACCGCTTCGCGGATCACCGTGCGGCTGACGCCCAGCAGTTCGGCCAGCTCGCGTTCGGGCGGCAGCTTGGCCCCCACCGCCAGCTTGCCCTGGATGATCAGCTCCTGCACATCCGTCACCACCCGCTCCACCAGCCGCTGCTTGTTGACCGTCTGGAAGAGCGCCGTCGCGTCCTGCGCGCCGCTGCTGCCTATGCTGCTGCCGTTTTTGCCTGTCGCCCTGCCTGCCATCGCTGCCTGCTCCTACCAAAAACGCGGGCTTGCCGCAACAGCAGCGCCCGCGCGTCGATTGCCGCCCTTGTTATACCGCATTGGGGCGCGATGGACAAGCGGATTGCTGCTGTACCGCAGCCGTCCCTGGCTCGGCGCAGACTGTATGGGCAGTGCGGAAGTTGCTGTGCGCCGTGCCAGGGTCGGGGCCACCCTGCGCGCAAATTGGCTGCCACGACCCAGGCACGCCCCCACTAACGCTGGTTCGCGCCTGACGCCGGTGGGGCGAGCCTGGGACGTCCTTGCCCTTGGTTTACTATGCGCCTTACACTGCCGCCCTGCCTGCGTTGCGCAGCGGCTGGATTCTACGCTACAATAGCAGCGATTCAATACGTTTTCACTCTTTCCACTTTTGAACATAAGGAGCACAGCCCATGGACCCCCTTTCCTTTCTCGTAGAGGCTCTCACCGCCGGCGCGGCCGCAAGTACGGCCGGCGTGGCGGAGATCGCCATCCAGGATGCCTATGCGGGCGTCAAGCAGTGGATTCAAGTGCGATATGCCGGCGTCGATTTGGCCGGGCTGGAGAAGAAACCCGATTCGCAGGCGCGGCAGGCGGTCGTCAAGGAGGAATTGGCGGGAGCCGGCGCCGATCAAGACGCTGAGCTGCTGCGCAAGGTGCAGGCGTTGACGGAGGCACTCGCCCAGAGCGAGGCGGGCCGCCGTGCGGCACAGGTGGTGGGCGTCAAGCTGGAAAATCTCAGAGTCGACAAAGACCTGCGCATCGCCGATGTGGAGTCGAGCGGCTCCGGCGTGCAGGTCAAGGACAGCAACATCGGCGGCGATCTGGATATTCGCGGCGTGCGCGCGGGTAAAAAGCCGGGCGATGCCGCGCCAAACCCTTAGCCGCGGCGCCCGGTAAAGCCGGTGACGCCGCGGTTGTCATCGATCATTCTCAAATAGGTATATTTCATTACCACGCCGGCCAGCAGGCTGTTTCGCTGCGCCTCTACCTGGCGGAACTGGCGCATGAAGCCAATATTCTGCCCTGGAGTGTGCTGAGCGAAACGTTCGCCAGCCCGGACAATGCGCCTCCCAGCGTGGCCGACATCTACACGGCGCTCGACACCACGCGGCTGGAGCAGGTGGCGCAGGAAACAGAGCTGCGCCGTATGATCCGCCGCGCCGAGCAGAATCGGCGTGTGCCGGTGCAGACAGTTGCCGACAGCGAGCCGCACCTGCTGCTGTTGGGCGATCCAGGTTCGGGCAAGTCTACGTTTGTCAAGCATATGGCTTATCTGCTGGCGACAGCCGCGCCGAGCAGCGAGCCTGAGCGTTTCTTGGAACGTCTGCAGCCGCGGGTACACGGCGCGCTGCTGCCCGTCTATGTCGAACTGCGCAACCTGGCTGCCTATGCAGCCGAGCACAGCATTAGTCAGGGTAGTGTGCGGCTGTTCAAGCAGTATCTTGAGCACCTGCTGGGTGAATGGGGAATTGGTGAGGCGTGGGGTGTATTGCGCGAGGCGCTGGAGAATGAGCGCATGACGGCTATCCTGCTGCTGGACGGTCTGGACGAAGTGAGTACAGGCCAGCGCAAGCTGCTGGTGGAGACCGTCAATGGACTGGTGGCCGATCCCCAGTATGGCCGCCACCGCTGTATCGTCACCTGCCGCCCGTATGCCTATTATGATCTGGGCGAAGATCACCGCCTGCGCCGTTTTGCCGAGGTGATGCTGGCGCCGTTCAATGAAGAGCAGGTGGATCATTTTATTGATAATTGGTATAACCGGCTAACCAGTGGGCCGGCGCCGGCGTTCTCTACGCTGAAGGCCAATGCGCAGCGCCTGGACTTAAAGCGTGCTGTGCGGCGCAAGGATCATCGCAGCCTGGCCCGGCGGCCGATCCTGCTCACGATGATGGTGCAGTTGCACACCTTCAACGGCCGGCTGCCCAACGATCGTATTCGTCTCTACAAAGAAAGCATTGACCTGCTGCTGGCGCGCTGGAACACCGCCAGCCACGGCCTGCCCAGCCTGCGCGACTTTTTGGGTGTGGCGGATCTGCAGGAACAGGACATTGAGAAGGCGTTGTTCTCCATCGCCTACCGCGCCCACGCTGTCGAAGCAGGAGAGCAGGTGGCGGCTGAGGAGGGCGAAGAGCTTTCGGCGGATATTGATGAGCAGGAACTGCAGGCGTGGATGCGGCCTTATCTGGGCGGCAGTGATGATAAGGCTTCGCTGTTTGTGCAGTACATTCGTGAGCGCGCCGGGCTGCTGGTGCGCCACAAGACCGCCGCCTACACCTTTCCCCATCGCAGCCTGCAGGAGTTTTTGGCTGCCTGCCATCTGGTGCGCTCGGATGAGATGGACTACAAGGTCGATGCGCCGGCGCTGGTAAAGGGGGACACAGTGCGCTGGCGGGAGGTGTTTGTGTTGGCGGCGGGTTTTGCCGCGCGCTATGGCCGCACCAGCGACGCGGTGGCTGCCGTCAACGAACTGTGCCCACGCGACTGCCCGGACGGCGCTGCGAGGCAAAAGGTGACGCTGCCGCAGTGGATGGAGGCCCAGATTGCCGCGGAGGCGCTGCTGGAAGCAGGCGAGGCGGGTGTCAAGCGCACGGCATCCGGGGTCGCCTTGTGGGAGCGGCTGCAAGGCTGGATGCTGGCTTGCGTTTGTCAGCAGGTAGCGCCCAAGGCTGTGCTGCGAGCGGCAGCCGGCCGCGCGCTGGCTAGGCTAGGCGACACGCGGGCAGCGGTGCTGGACCCGCTGCAGATGGCGTTTTGTCTGGTGCCGGCAGGGCTGTTTGTGATGGGCAGTGCCAAAGATGGTTCGTTCAGCTATGAGGATGAACGGCCGCAGAATGAACGCCAGCCTCTTCCCTACGACTACTGGATGGCTCGTTACCCGGTGACGGTGGCGCAGTTTACGGTTTTTCAGCAGGCAGGTGGGTATGCGGAGCAGCGCTTTTGGCCGGAGGCGAAGCAGGCAGAGTTGTGGCAGGAGGGTAAGTTTCAAAATCGTGACCGGCCCTACGCCTTGGGCGAGCCATATGATCTGCCCAACCATCCAGTGATGGGTGTCTCATGGTATGAGGCACTGGCCTTTGTGCGTTGGCTGAATGAGATGTATGCAGACAAAGGATGGCTGCCGGTAGGATATAAACTGCGTCTCCCCAGCGAGCCGGAATGGGAGAAGGCGGCGCGTGGCGGGCTGGAAGTCATTGCCAAGCCGTTGATCAAGCCGGCAAAGGAAATCTGTTCAATCAGCAGCAGCTCCGCGTTGAAGCCCAGTGAACAGTCCAAGCGGCGTTATCCGTGGGGAGAGGAGCCAAACGCTGATTATGCCAACTATGCCGACACCAAGATCGGCAGCAGCAGCGCCGTGGGCTGTTTTGCCGGCGGCGCCAGCCTATATGGGGTGGAGGAATTGAGCGGCAATGTGTGGGAGTGGACACGCAGTTTATGGGGTGAGAACTTTACAAGTCCTACCTACGTTTATCCTTATCAAGCTGATGACGGGCGTGAGGATTTAATGGCGGATAATAAAGTTTTGCGTGTGCTGCGGGGCGGCGCGTTCAGCGACGTTGTCTACCACGTGCGCTGCGCCGCTCGCGACAGGGGCAACCCGGACCACGACGACTGGTACGGCGGGTTTCGGGTGGTGCTGTCCCCATTTACCTCTGGCCTCT
>JBBRBX010000096.1:0-23887 GCA_038205395.1 Caldilineales bacterium | reverse complement strand
GGTTGGGCGGAGCAGAATCCCGACTATTATTGGAGTTCGCTGTGCGCCGCCTGCCGGCAGTTGTGGGAGAAAGCGCCGGCGCTCAAGCAGGCGATAGCCGGTGTGGCGCTGACGACCCAGCGGGCGACGGTGATCGCTGTCGACCGGCGTGGACGGCCGCTGCGCCCTGCCATCGTCTGGCTGGATCAGCGGCGCACGGAGGGGCAGCCGCCGCTGGGCGGCATGTGGGGATTGGCTTTTAAGCTCTCCCGCATGAGCGAGACCATCGCCTATATTCAAGCCGAGGCCGAGGCGAATTGGCTGCGTACACATGAACCGGAAATTTGGGCGGAGACTTATAAACTGCTCTATCTGTCGGGTTATCTGACCTACCGGCTGTGCGGACGTTTTGTCGATTCTATCGGCTGCCAGGTCGGCTTTATGCCGTTTGACTACAAACGACTGCGCTGGGCCGCCAAGTGGGATTGGAAGTGGCAGGCTGTGCCGATGCCGCGCGATATCCTGGTCGATCTGACGCCGCCGGCAGGGCAATTGGGGGTGATCAGTAGTGAGGCGGCGGAGGCGACCGGAATTCCTGCCGGGCTGCCGCTGATTGCGGCGGCGGCGGATAAAGCATGCGAGGTTATCGGCGCCGGCAGCCTCGCTCCCCACACCGGCTGCATCTCCTATGGCACGACGGCGACGATCACCAACACACAGACACGCTACATTGAGCCGATTCCGCTGATCCCGCCCTATCCGGCCGCTGTCCCTGATGCCTACAGCCTCGAAGTGCAGATTTACCGCGGCTTCTGGATGGTGAGCTGGTTTAAAAAAGAGTTTGGCCAGATCGAACTGCAATTGGCGCAGGAACAGGGGATTGCCGCCGAGCAACTGCTGGATCAACTGCTGGCGGAGGCGCCGGCGGGGGCGATGGGCCTGGTCTTGCAGCCTTACTGGACGCCGGGGTTAAAGGTACCGGGGCCGGAGGCTAAGGGGGCTGTGATCGGTTTTGGCGACGTCCACACGCGGGCGCATTTGTACCGTTCTATGTTGGAAGGATTGGCCTATGGGCTGCGCGAGGGCAAAGAACGGCTGGAGCGGCGCACGCACACGCCGATTACCGAACTGCGCGTCTCAGGCGGCGGCTCGCAAAGTGATGGCGTTATGCAGTTGAGCGCGGACATCTTTGGGCTGCCGGCCATTCGCCCCCACGTCTATGAAACATCAGGCCTAGGCGCCGCAATCGACGCCGCTGTCGGGCTGAAACTGCATCCGGACTTTGACACGGCTGTGCGCGAAATGACGCGCGTGGGACGCGTATTTGACCCCGATCCCAAAACGCATACACTCTACGACAATTTGTACCGGCGGGTCTACCTCAAGTTGTATGCGCGGTTAAAACCCCTGTACCAGGAAATTCGTGAGATTACAGGGTACCCACGCTAACTGCGCTACTTGCGGAATCCTGCATCCTGTTCCAGAATGGTGGATTGGGTGAGCCAGGCAAATTTTAGTTAAGAGAAGCAATTATGACAAAAGTGCAAAGCTCCGATAAGGAGAGCATGACGGCCCCGCCAGGCGCGCGCCGCCGGCCCAGCAAAACAGCGGGCGACGGGAATGGTGCCAGCAATGGCAATGGCGGGCATGGCCCAGGCCACCCGACGGGCAGCAAGCTGGCGCTGCTGACCGTCACCGCGTTGGGCGTGGTCTATGGCGATATCGGCACTTCGCCGCTATATGCCTTGCGTGAGTGCTTTGCCGGCCACTATGCCATTGAAGTGACGCCGGAAAATATCTATGGCGTGCTGTCATTGATCTTTTGGGCGCTGATTATCGTAATCACACTTAAGTATATTGTTTTTATCCTGCGTGCCGACAATCATGGCGAGGGGGGCATCTTGGCGCTGACGGCATTGGCCACACCGCTGCGGCGGATTGCCATGAGCCGGCAGCGCTGGCTGGTGCTGTTGGGCGTTTTCGGCGCGGCCCTGCTGTATGGCGATGGCGTCATTACGCCGGCCATCTCCGTCTTGAGCGCCGTCGAAGGTCTGAATGTCGCTACTAGCTTTTTTCGTCCCTATGTGCTGCCGCTGACCATTGTCATCTTGATCGCGCTATTTATGGTGCAGCGCCACGGCACGGCGCGCATTGGTGGGCTGTTTGGTCCAATTATGCTGCTCTGGTTCGGCACGCTGGCCGTCCTGGGGATTACACACATTGTGCAGGATCCGGCGGTGCTGTGGGCGGTCAACCCCTGGTATGGTGTACATTTTTTTATCGCCAACGGCTGGCATGGCTTTCTCGTGCTGGGCACCGTTTTTCTGGTTGTGACGGGCGGTGAAGCGCTGTATGCCGATATGGGCCATTTTGGGCCGCGCCCCATCCGGCTGGCATGGTTCACCTATGTGCTGCCGGCGCTGCTGCTCAACTACTTCGGGCAGGGTTCGCTGCTGCTGCGCAATCCGGCAGCGGCGGAAAATTCTTTTTATCTGATGGCCCCGGAGTGGGCGCTCTATCCACTAGTGATATTAGCCACCTGCGCCACCATCATCGCTTCCCAGGCGTTGATCTCTGGGGCCTTTTCGTTGACCATGCAGGCGGAAAACTTAGGCTTTCTCCCGCGTATGCAGATCGATCACACTTCTGAGACGGCGTTTGGCCAAATTTACATCGAGTTCGTCAACTGGACGCTGATGGTGGCCTGTATTGCCGTCGTGCTCATCTTCCGCACCTCCTCCAATCTAGCCGCCGCGTACGGGATTGCCGTCACCTCGACTATGGTAATTACAACCATCATCTTTTCCATGGTGGCGCGCAATCGCTGGCACTGGCCGCTTACGCGTGTCGTGGCTTTGACAGTCTTCTTTTTGATCGTCGATGTCGCTTTCTTTGGTGCGAACCTGGTCAAAATTCCGCAGGGCGGTTGGTTCCCGCTGGCCGCTGCGCTGATCATCTTTGTGGTGATGACGACGTGGAAGCGGGGGAGTTGGTTGGTGGTGACGCGCGAACGGCACATGGAGCTGACGCTGGATGGGCTGCTGCAGCAGATCAAGCAAGATGAGCCGGTGCGGACGCCGGGGGATGCGGTGTTTTTGAGTGCGAATGCAGAAGGGGCGCCGGCGGCGCTGCTGGCCAACTTGCGCTATAACCGCGTTTTGCATGAGCGGGTGCTGTTGTTGACCGTGCAGTTTGAGGAAGTTCCCTATATTGACCGCGAGCAACGCATCAATGTAGAGCATCTGGGCGAACAGGTTTACCGCGCCACCTTCCGCTATGGCTTTATGGAAGAGCCGAACGTGCCGCGCACCTTGCAGCGCGTCAAGTTGCCCGGCGAGCCGTTTGCGCCGGAAGATGTGCCATTTTTCGTCAACCGCACCAATGTACAGGCGACGGGATTGCCGGGGATGGCACTATGGCGCGAGCGGTTGTACACGCTTATGCGGCGCAACGCCGCTAGCGCGGCGGACTTTTTCTGCCTTCCGCCCAACCGTGTGTTTGAGATTGGTACGACTATCGAGATGTAGAAAAGCGCGTGAAATTCGCAAGTAAGCGCCGCCGCCAACGGCAATTTGACAGCCCTTCCCGCCCTGGCTATACTGCGCACAATAGCGCTCGTTGATTAGAGAACCCTATGACTATTGCTTTTGCATTCGCCCACCTGAACAGCGTAGCAGCCGCTGCTGCCAAGGCAGCCGCAGCTAGATGCGTGTCCCGGTGATGGCCAGCAGGTTGCCAACGCCGTGGACACGTGCCACGGCGTTTTTGTTTGTCTATGCAGCACAACGAGACAGCACAAACAACGTCGTGGCCAGCCTGCCACGACGTTTTTCTTGTGGTTTTTCAGGTTGCTCAGATGGTGGGGGAAGAGCATTATGCATTTGACGATGGATGAAGTGCGCCATGTGGCGGAATTGGCGCGGCTGCGGCTGACGGAAGAGGAAATCCGTCAGTATGCTGAGCAGCTTTCCGCCATTCTCGACTACGCCGAGATCCTGCAGCAGGTCGACACCAGCCATGTGCCGCCCACCCCATATGTGCTGCCGCTGTCAAACGTTATGGCGGAAGACACGCCGCGCTCGTCGCTTTCGAATGAGGCCGCGTTGGCCAATGCCCCTGATGTCGTTGACGGCTTCTTCCGCGTTGCCGCCATTTTTGAGGAATAGGCGGCTTCTGCTATGAGCGAGCAAGCACTGGATACACAGTTGCCTCATCAGCAACTGCATGAACTGACACTTCACGCCGCATTAAAAGGTCTGCGCAGCGGCAACTTTACGGCGGTGGAACTGACCCAGGCGCTGCTTGACCGCATTGCCGCCCTCGACCCCAATGTGTGCGCCTATCTGACGGTCACGGCTGAGCGCGCACTGGCGCAGGCACAGGTCGCCGATGAACGACGCAGCTGCGGTGAGGACGCCCCCCTGTTGGGTTTGCCGCTGGCAATCAAGGATGTGCTGTCTACAGCAGGGGTGCGCACGACCTGTGGCAGTCGTATCCTGGATAATTATGTGCCGCCGTTTACCGCCACGGCAGTTGCGCGGCTGGAGGCGGCGGGGATGGTCATGCTGGGCAAGACCAACACCGATGAGTTTGCGATGGGCTCCAGCACCGAGAACAGCGGCTATTTTACGACGCATAATCCTTGGGATCTGGCGCGTGTGCCGGGCGGCAGTTCGGGCGGCTCCGGCGCGGCGGTGGCGGCACAGCTTGCGCTGGCTGCGCTGGGCACCGACACCGGCGGCAGCGTGCGTCTGCCCGCTTCTTACTGCGGCGTCGTGGGACTGAAACCCTCTTATGGCCGCGTCAGCCGCTATGGGCTGATCGCCTATGGGTCGAGTCTGGATCAAGTGGGTGTACTGGCCAAGGATGTGGCCGACGCGGCCCTTGTCTTGCAAGTGATGGCAGGCCATGATCCCTGTGACAGCACCAGCCTGGCTGCCCCTGTGCCTGACTACGGCGCGACGCTGACTGGTGACATTCGCGGCCTGCGCATCGGGCTGCCGCAGGAGTATTTCGGCGCTGGGCTGCAAGCGGACGTCAAGGCAGCCGTCGAGACGGCGGTGGCGCAGCTTGAACAGCTTGGTGCACAGGTCGTGCCGATCAGCCTGCCCAACACCGATAAGGCGCTGCCAGTCTACTATCTGGTGGCGACGGCGGAGGCCAGCGCCAATCTGGCGCGCTTTGACGGCGTGCGGTTTGGCTACAGCGCCCACGCCCCCACGATGGTGGAGAACTATCGCCAGTCGCGTGGCGAGGGCTTTGGCGCTGAAGTCAAGCGGCGCATTATGTTGGGCGCTTATGCGTTGAGCGCCGGGTACTATGACGCCTATTATTTGAAGGCGCAGCAGGTGCGCACGCTGATCAAGCAGGATTTTGAGCAGGCTTTTGCACAGGTGGACGTCATTGCCTGCCCGGTGGCGCCGACGACCGCCTTTCGCATTGGAGAAAAGATTGCCAGCCCTCTGGAAATGTATTTGATGGATGTCTTTACGATCACGCTCAATTTAGCCGGCATGTGTGGGATCAGTGTGCCGTGCGGTTTTGATGCGGACGGTCTGCCGATCGGTCTGCAGTTGATCGGGCCGCATCTCGGCGAGGAGCGCATTTTGCGCACTGCTCACGCCTATGAACAGTCGACTGACTGGCATACGCGGTGGGCTTCATTCCAAGAGAATCACGTATGAGCAGTCAAAGCGGGTTCAGCGTTGGTGGATTGGCCACAGCTAGCCGCCGGCAGCTTGCGGGGGGAACCGGCCTGCGAGTTGTGAACGGCACTTGCCGGCTGGTTGTAGAAGAGCAACATTTGTCTGCTTGCTTTTAGCGCCGATTTTGCGTAATTACCAACGAGGATGAAATAAGATGAACCGAACACTTCCGCCTACTCAGGGGCTTTCCATGAACAGCAGCTATCATAACGGCAGCAGCCGTCTATTGCGTCCACTTAGCAGCCGGCTCAGCCGGCGCGTGCAGCAGGTGCCGCCTTCGGGCATCCGTAAATACTTTGACATTGCCGCCACGATGGATGATGTTATCAGCCTGGGCATCGGCGAACCGGATTTTGTATCGCCGCCGCCTATTTTGCAGGCCGGCATCACCAGCCTGCAGCGCGGACATACTTCCTACACTTCCAATTCGGGTATGTGGGAACTGCGCGAGGCGGTAGCCGAAAACTTGCGCAGCCGCTATGGCGCGCGCAGCTACGACATTGAGAAAGAAGTGCTGATCACTGTCGGCGTGAGCGAAGCCATGTACCTGGCGATGCAGGCTATTCTTGACCCTGGTGACGAAGTCATTGTGCCGCAGCCATGCTTTGTCAGCTACACCGCCAGTGTCATTTTGGCTGGCGGTACAGTTGTAGATGTGCCTACCTATGCCAAGGATAACTTTTTTGTCAACCCCGAAGCCATCGAGGCGGCCATCACCCCGCAAACCAAGGCGCTGCTGATCGGTTTCCCCAGCAATCCGACCGGCGCCGTGATGGACATGGGAGGCATGTTGGAGATCGCCCACATTGCCGAAAAACATGACCTGATTGTGATCTCCGACGAAATTTATGACCGTCTGGTCTACAGCGATCACGAGCACATCATGTTTGCGGCGTTGCCGGGGATGGCCGAGCGCACGATCCATCTGGGTGGCATGAGCAAGGACTATGCCATGACCGGCTGGCGCATTGGTTATGCGCTGGGGCCGGAGGATCTGCTGGGGGCGATGCGCAAGATTCACCAGTATCTGATTATGTCGGCGCCCACGACTGGACAGGAAGCTGCGCTGGCGGCCTTCACCGACCCGGCGAGCGAAGAGTATGTACAGCAGATGGTGGCAAGCTATGACAGCCGGCGCCGGCTGATTGTAGATGGTCTCAACGCCATTGGGCTGGCCTGTTTTGAACCCAAAGGGGCCTTCTACGCCTTTCCCAGCGTGCGCAGCACCGGCATGAGCGAGCACGAGTTTTGCGAGCGGCTGCTGGTCGAGGAGCATGTGGCGGTCATTCCCGGCAGCGCCTTTGGCTGCGGCGGCGAAGGCCATATACGCTGCGCCTATGCGGCGAGTGTCGAGCATATCGAGAAGGCGCTGGAGCGCATGGATCGCTTTGTGCGCCGCCATGCCTAGCGGCCTCTAGTTTCTATATGGTCTCCGGAGAGTGGCCGGGGCTGAAGATCGCTTGTGCAGCGAATTTTTCTCCCTGGCCACTTCTCGTAAGTCCTACCCAAAAATCCTACGGTTTTCCTCGCACCCGTCAGCGGCCTGCGCGCCGCAGTTCGTCCTCCAGCCGCAGTGGAAAAATTTCCAAAAACGTCACTGGCTGTTTGAGATTTTGCGTCAAGATGCGGCGGTTGAGTTCCACGATTTCCGCGCCCCAGGCAGCCACATACGACTGCCACAGCTCGTCAATGTACTGCACCCGTTCCGGTGTTGCCGCCGCGGCGCGCGCCTGGGCAAAGTCGCCGCGAATCGTGCGCAGCTTGTCGCGAAACTGTTCGATAGCCGCCAGCACAACGCCGCGGTCGCTGATCCAGGCGGGGGTCAGGTTATTATTCTTGAGCAGCGAGTTGGCCATCTGCATATCGGGCGGTACATAGGGGTCGGGTGCCGTGTTGAGCGGCTTGCCTTTGTTGCGCAGGTTGTCGAAATCGCCCCGCTGCATCGCTTCATTGATGCGCTGGTCGATCAGGCTGTCCCACTGCGCCGGGGTTCGCTTTGATTCCGGCGGCCTAGTCTTCTGCTGATCCTCTTGCTGCTTCTCCGGTTGCTCCTGCGCTTGCTCCTGCCGGTACTGCTCACTGTGCTGCTGCGGATTATACTTTGCTTTGCTCATACAACGATTTCCTGTCCCAATCTTGTCATACGCACCGTACATTTTACCGCAAACAGCGCCGCATTCCGTAAGCTTAGGTTTCTTTTCCATTTTTGGGTAAAATATCCTTGCTCCGGCGGCGTGGCAGGATCATGAAAGCATGGTTTACACGTGATCCATCAGCAATTCAACAGCAAGAGGGTGCACGGTTTGCGCAGCATCGGCGCATTATTTTGGAATGAGCAGGAAGGACGGCTGCGCGCCGGTTTGCGTGTCTGTCTCTTTTTTGGTATGTGGGGCTTTGGCCCAGCCCTGCTGCACCTGCTGCTGGGAGAGTGGGTGCGAGCAAGCGTAGGCGCTCGCGGGCAGTGGCTGGCCGACATCTATCTGGATCTGCTGCGTCTGGCGGCTGTGCTGTTGGCGGCATTGGTGGCGGCGCGTTGGATTGACCGCCGTCCGCTGGCTGACTGGGGCTTTCATATGAACCGGCGCTGGTGGCGAGACCTGCTTTTCGGCATGGCGCTGGGCGCCGGATTGATGGCCGCTATCTTTGTTGTGGAGTGGTGGTATGGCTGGGTCACGATCACCGGCTTCTGGTCAGCGCCGAGCGGGACGCCTTTTTTCGCCGCCATTCTGGCGCCTCTGGTGTTGGCTGCCGTGGTGGCGGTGGCCGAAGAACTGCTGGCGCGCGGCAATCAACTGCTCAATCTGGCCGAAGGGCTGCGTTTTTGGGGGCTGCGGCGAGCTATCTTGTTGGCCTGGGCGTTTTCTTCGCTTATTTTCGGGGCGCTGCATGTCTCCAACCCCAACAGCTCGTGGCTGAGCACCGGCTACCTTGTCTTCTACGGCGCGTTTTTGGGCATCGGCTATGTCTTGACAGGCGAACTGGCGCTGCCCATCGGTCTGCATTTTACCTGGAATTTCGTGCAAGGCAGTGTATTGGGTTTTCCCGTCAGCGGGCGGCCGCTCTACATGGTCAGCATCTTGGATACCCAGCAGGCGGGGCCGGATCTGTGGACTGGGGGCGCCTTCGGGCCGGAAGCTGGGCTGCTGGGACTGCTGGCCGGCATGATCGGGATTGGATTGATCGTGCTATGGGTGCGTTTTCAGGAGCATGTGATAAGCTTTGAACGTTTGGCCGCCAATATGGGGCCAAAGCAGCAGCACGACACAATTGCAGACAAGCAGGCCGCCGGTTAAAAGCCGGTTAAAAGCTGTGGCGAGGGAGCAGGGCGTTGAGTAAGAAATTGTGGGGTGGGCGTTTTACGGGCAAAACTGACCCACTGATGGAGCAGTTTAATGCCTCGATTCGCTTTGACCGCCAGTTGTGGCAGGCGGATATCCGCGGCAGCCAGGCTTATGCGCGTGCGCTGGCGCGTGCTGGGCTGCTGACGCAGACGGAAGCGGAGCAACTGGTCAGCGGCCTGGATCAGGTGGCCGAGGAGTGGGCGCAGGGCGCGTTTGTGCTGGCGGAGGGAGATGAGGACATCCACACTGCCAACGAACGGCGGCTGACCGAACTGGTGGGCGCCGCTGTAGGCGGCAAACTGCATACAGGACGCAGCCGCAACGACCAGGTGGCAACTGATATGCGGCTGTGGCTGCGTGAAACCATCAGCGCCTTGCGTGGCCATCTGCAGCAGTTGATTACTGTCGCCGTGGATCGCGCCGAGGCCGAAATTGACCTGCTAATGCCGGGCTATACTCATCTGCAGCCGGCCCAGCCTGTACGCTGGAGCCACTGGCTGCTGTCGCACACTTGGGCCTGGCAGCGCGACGCGCAGCGGCTGGACGAGCTGGCGGTGCGCGTGAATGTGATGCCCCTGGGTTCGGGGGCTCTGGCCGGCAATCCGTTTCCAATAGACCGCCTGGCTCTGGCCGCCGATCTGGGTTTTGCCGATATTACCTACAATAGCATGGATGGAGTCGGTGACCGTGATTTTATCGCCGAGTTCTTGTTTTGGGCCACCCTGACCATGCTGCACCTCAGCCGCTTTGCCGAAGACTTGATTATTTACAGCAGCCGCGAGTTCGGCTTTGTCACGCTGGCTGACGCCTACAGCACGGGCAGCAGCCTGATGCCGCAGAAGAAAAATCCCGATGCGCTAGAACTGCTGCGCGGTAAATCTGGTCGCGTGGTGGGGCAGTTGACCGGGTTGATGACCATGCTCAAGGGGCTGCCGACCACTTATAACAAGGATCTGCAGGAGGACAAAGAGCCGCTGTTTGACGCCTGTGCCAGCCTCGCTGGGTCGCTGCAGATTGCCTGCGGCGTGCTCGCAACGCTGACGGTCAATTCATCCGCCATGCGCGCCGCCCTCAGCCCAGAGATGCTGGCCACCGACCTGGCTGAATACCTGGTGCGGAAGGGGATACCCTTCCGCGATTCCCATCATGTTGCCGGCGCGGCTGTGCGCATGGCGGAAGTGCAGGGGGTCGCGCTGCCGGAGCTGGCGCTGGAAGATTTGCAGACGCTGCACAAGGCGTTTAAGGCGGATGTGGTGGAGGTCTGGAGTTTTGAGGCCAGCGTCGAGCGCCGCGATGTGACCGGCGGCGCCAGCCGTCGCTCCGTACAGGAGCAAATTGAACGGCTGCGCAGCCTGTTGGCACACGCGCCGATCCGCCCACAACCCATCAAACCATCTTGTTAGGAGGCGCGCCATGGCTGAAGTTCCACAAGAAAGTGTGCCTTTGGAAGACTACAGTGTAACAGGATTTGATGCGTCAGGGGTAGCTTCCGGCATTAAAAAAAGTGGAGCTCCCGATCTGGCGCTCATCGCCAGCCGCATCCCTTGCCGTGCGGCTGCTCTCTTTACCCAAAACGCATTTCCGGCGGCTCCAGTCAACTATGACCGGCAGCTGTTACACTTCAACCCTGAAGCCGTCTATGCGGTCGTGATCAACTCCGGCTGCGCCAATGCCTGCACCGGCGTGGAGGGGGAGGCCAATGCGCGGCGCACGGCTGAACTGGCGGCGCTGCATTTGGGAGCGTATGAAAACTCTATCTTTGTCATGAGCACGGGGGTCATCGGTGTGCAACTGCCGATGGGAAAGGTGGAGGCTGCGCTGCCTGCGCTGGTAAGCCAACTGGCGCCCGATGGCTGGGAAGCGGCGGCGGCGGCGATCATGACCACCGACACGCAGCCTAAACTGGTTACGCGCTCGGCGCAGGTGGGCGACCGCACGGTGCGCTGCACGGGCATTGCCAAAGGCGCGGGAATGATCCACCCCAACATGGCGACCATGCTGAGCGCCATTGTCAGCGATGTCTTTATTGCGCAGCCGGTGCTGCAGGCGGCTTTGGCGGCTGCGGCTGCGGTGAGCTTTAACCGCATCTCCATCGATGGCGACACCAGCACCAACGATACGCTGCTGCTGCTGGCCAATGGGCTGGCGGACAATGAAGAGATTACAGAGACAGCCGGCCCCGCCTATACTTCCTTTGTGGAACTGCTGACGGTTGTCTGCCGCGGACTGGCGCAGGCCATTGTGCGCGACGGCGAAGGAGTGACGCGCTTTGTCACCATTCACGTACGCGGCGCAGTCGACGGCGTCGCAGCGCATACGGCAGCCAACACCGTGGCGACAAGCCCGCTGGTCAAGACCGCCTTCTTCGGCGGCGACGCCAACTGGGGACGCATCCTGGCCGCAGTCGGGCGCTCCGGCATTCGGGTGGAGCCGCAGCGGGCGGCACTGTTTATTGATGGTGGCTCGGTGGGTGAGGCGCGGCTGGGCGAGATGCAGCTTGTGGCTGCGGGAACGCCGCTCGGCTACAGCGAAGCGCAAGCGAGCGCCATTTTCGCCCAGCCGGAAATTGATGTGCGTATCGAGTTGGGTTTAGGCGATGGTGAGGCCACGGTGTGGACATCTGATTTGAGCTATGATTATGTGCGGATCAATGGCGATTATCGCACGTAGCGAAGTGCAAGCATTACACAAATCAGGAGCGTTATGAGGAAGCTGCCGGTCAAGGCAATTCTGGGTGAGATACAGGGGGTTATCCTGCTGCTCTTGGGCGCAAGCCTGTCGGCGGTGGGCTACAGTGTTTTTCAGGTGCCGCATAACATTGCGGCGGGCGGCGTCAGCGGCATCGCTATTCTGGTCAATCATTTCACTGGTTGGCCGGTCTCAGCTTTTTACTTGGCGGCCAATGTGCCGCTGTTTGTGCTTGGTTACTTTTTCTTAGGTCGCTGGCGCTTTTTGATCAGCACGGCGTTTGCGGTGCTGATTTTCTCGGCGGCCACCGCCTGGCTAAATGCCAATCTGCCGCTCCTCTTGGATAGTTATCCTATCACTGAAAATGTATTGTTGAGCGCCATCTGGGGCGGGCTGGTGAGCGGCATCGGCAGCGGCCTGGTTTACTGGGCCGGTTCGACGATGGGCGGCACCGCCATTATTGGGCGCATCCTGCAGATCAAGACTGGTCTTTCGTTAAGCCAGATTTACCTGTTTGTTGACGGCACGATTGTGCTGGCGGCGGGCGTTGTCTTTGGTTGGGAGACGGCGCTCTATTCGATGCTGGCGCTGCTGCTGGCCGGGATCGCCACCGATTATGTGTTGGAGGGGCCAAGCCGCATGCGCACGGCGACCATCATCACAAGCAACCCGGAGCCGGTGGTAGCTGCTATGATCAGCGAGTTGAGTCGCGGCGCCAGCTACTGGCCGGTGGTGGGCGGCTATACGGGCGAAACGCGCACGATCATCGTCTGCACCATCTACCGCCCACAGGTGAACGACCTCAAGCGCATCCTGTTGCGACTCGACCCCACCGCCTTTGTCACCATCGGTATCACGCAGGAAGCGTTGGGCCAGGGCTTTAGTGACTTCTCCGTGCGAGGATAAGGCCGGCGGCATACGTCTCTCAACCGGCGCGGTCTGTGATAAAATGAGCCGGCAGGGCGTTTTTGCTTTTGGACAGTACAACTGGATTGGCAGTGACAATACTGATCGTATCACCTTCCACAGCAAGCAATTTACCTGACACAGACTATGCCGACATCGTCTTGCATGTTCAGGCGCGTGTATCAAGCGCAATTCGTGCTTGTTGCGTGGGGCAGGTGGGGCCATGATTGATCTGCAGTCGCTGACGGCGGTTGCAGGGCGGCGCAGGCTGGCGCTGCCGGCGCTGCTGTTTGTGTCGGCGCACAAGCCGCTGGCCTTTGCCGCCGGCCATCTGCTGCTGGTGGCGGCCCCGCTGGCGGCGCTGCTGGGGCTGCCGCAGCTGCTGGGCTGGTCGCAACTGCTGATTTCTCCCGAAGGAGTGGATCGGCTGGAAGCTGCGCTGGCGGCGGAGGAACAGGGACAACCATGAATTCTAATCGTTCAATTGCAGCGGTTGCCGATCAGTGGCAGGCGGATTTGGACGCCGGCCTGGAAACGGGAGAAACTCCCCTTTTCTACACAGGTTTTGGAGCAGGTGCGTTGGGCGAACTGGCAGGCCCTCTTGCCCTGCAGTGGCTGGACGAGGAGCGGCGCGATACGCGCATGCCGCTGGCAGTAGGTGGCGGCCTGGCCCCCTTCTGGCTGGTGGCCCTGCTTCATCAGCGCCCGCCGGCTGCGCCGCTGCTGTCACCTGCCTCTGTCTTTGCCTTTACCGCTCCCGACCCGGCGACGCACGTGGCCGCGCTCAATTTGCTGGACACGCGCCGCTCGCACTTCCGCCCTCGCCCTGCTGGACTGCCGCCCGGTTTCCAACCCCTCTTTGTCGCGTATGTACAGGCTGGACCCTTTATGGCGGAAACGCTGCCGCTGCAGCTGGCGTCGCCGGCCTTTGTGCCACCCATCACAGCGGAAAGCGCAGACCGGCGCGATGGCTGGGTGGCCTGGACAGCCGTGGTCGTCGCCATTGCACTGCTTTTGATTGCACTGGTCGCCTGAATCCTCATGTCGCAAATGCCCAGACCCTCAGCCTCACCCACTGCGCCCAAGCCACCGGCCTCAGGCGTAAGCGCCAATCTGCTGGTGGTGATTTTGATTGTCGCTGCGCTGGCCGTGCTTCTCCTTGACCGGCTGGGAATCGCGCCGGCGTTGAACACGGTGTTGGCGCTTGGCTATCAATGGCTGATCCTGCTGGCGGGCGTGGCCTTGCTGATTGGGGTGGCCAATGCTGCTGCGCTGCACCTCTGGCGCATCCAAAGCGGGCGGCGTGACTGGGTATTGAGCCTGGTGCTGGTGGCGGTGCTGCTGGCAGTCTTTGTCGCCGGCGTCATCAGCCCGGCGGGGGCCAATGGGCCGCTGCTGGGCTGGGTATTTGATTATTTGATCTTCCCCAGCCAGTCGGCGCTCTTTGCTCTGCTAATCTTCTTTATGGCCGCCGCCGCCTTTCGTTACCTGCGCATGGACCGGCCCGGCGGCATATGGATGTTGGCGGGCGCTGTGGTTGTGCTGCTGGCGCAGTGGCCGCTGGCCACCCAGTGGCTGCCGCCTGTGTTTGTCCAAGCTGTCTTCTGGCTGCTGGATGGGCCGGTCATGGCTGCCCTGCGCGGCCTGCTGTTGGGCAGCGGGATTGCCCTGCTGATCATCGGTCTGCGCCTGCTGGCAGGCAAGGCATAAGCATGTCGCCCATCCTCTGCCCCCACTGCGGCACCGCCAATCGCGCCGGCTCCAATTTTTGCAACCGCTGCGGCGCCAGCCTGCGCAACGAGGCGCCGCCGGGGGATCGCCACACACCTGCGGCGGAACCCGCCGGCGAGCCGGCGCCCTCTTCACCAGCGCCAACTGAGCCAGGAACTGAGGCGCGCCTGGAGACAGTCCCGACAAGCGCTGCGGAAGACGGGGAGCAGCCGTGGCTGCAGGCCGATTATGTGGCGGAGGGCGATCTGCCATTGCCGCCCAGCGATGAGAGGGAAGCGGATAGGGAGAGCGAAGCCGGCGCGGATGTTCCCGTGGCGTCTGGACGGTTGGTCAGCGGCATCCAAGGATTGATTGAGCCGGTGCGCGTGGCTGTAACGTCGAGCGACAGTCTCAGTGAGCCACCTTTGCCAGCAGTAGCAGGAATGGATGTTGATCGGCTGCGCCGTGTGCGTATGCTGATGGGTGAAGAGCCGCTGCTGGCGGCGGCCCTGCCATCTGCCCGCCTGCCTGCCCGCTATTCCCATTCACTATGGATTCCGTGGGTGTTTATGTTGATTGGGCTGGCGATCGCCATCCCTGTTTTCTGGCAATTGTATCGTCCCGCCGGTGTAGCGCGTGAATGGCCGGGGGTGACGGCCGCCTATGCAGCCATTGAGAGCCTGCCGCCGCAGGCGACGGTGCAGTTGCTCTGGGCCTATGATCCGGCCACGGCAGGTGAACTGGATTTGGTGGCCGCGCCTATTGTGCGTCATCTGCTGGACAAGGGTGCGCAGCTGCAGATCGTGAGCCTGCTGCCTAATGGCCCGGCCAGTGCGCGCCGCCTGGTGGCCGAGGTGCACGCCGAACGCAGCCAACTGCGCCGCGGCGTAGGGGAGACTGTCCTGGAGCCGCCGCGCTTTCTGCCCGGCGGTGTACTGGCGCTGCCGCTGTTAGGGCAGCAGCCCGCCGACCTGGCGGTGGTCTTTGCGGCACAGGCTGAAGATGTGCAGGCGTGGCTGGAGCAGGTTGCGCCCCGCAACCGCGCCCCTGTGGTGGCGGCAACCGGCGCGGGCGGCGACCCGCTCCTGCGCCCCTACTGGGCCGCGGGCCAACTGGTGGGGCTGGTGAGCGGCTTTGATGGGGCGGCTTCCTACACCGCGCTGCTGGGTGAACTGCCGGCGCGAGCGCGCGAGCGCCAGCTTCAGTTGCAGCTTGTCGGCCAGAACCTGGCCACCGTCGTCTTTCTGCTGCTGATTGTGGCCGGCAATGTGGCGATCCTGGTAACGGGGCGGCGCAGCGGTGGTTGAGTCGCTGGCGCAGTTTGTGCAGCCGGATGGAGCAACCGCCGCCGGCGTGTGGGTGGGCATGGTCGTGGCGCTGCTCGTCTTCAGCGCAATTATCGGCGACCACTGGCTGGCGCGGCTGGGGCAGTCTATTCTTGTGGGCGCGGGGCTGGGCTATGCCGCGGCTGTGACCTGGCAAGCAATGCTGGCGCTGCCATTTGTGCAAAACTTGCGCGCAGCGCCGTCCGCCGAACCGTGGAACTGGATCCCCATCGTGCTGGCGCTGCTGCTGGCCGTGGCGGCGGGCGAGCGTATTTTGTTTCAGGGCGAAGGTGGGCCGCCGGCAGGCGGTGTCCGCCGGCTGCTGCGCTGGGGTGGTCTGCTGCCGGCGGCGCTGCTGGTGGCGGCGGGCAGCGCCATTGTCGCCGTAGGCGCGGTGCAGGGCACACTGCTGCCACAGTTTTTCGCTGCTGCACGCTCCGGCATCCGCTGGGAGAGCACACTGGATCTGTTTCTCACCGGGATTCTTACCCTGGTGATAACAGCCAGCGCCCTGGTCTTTTTTGCCCTTGACCCGCAGCGCCATCTGGCCTCACAGCCCACCTGGGTGCAGCGGCTGATGCGCGCCTGGATCTGGTTCGGGCAGCGCGCCGTCTGGTTGGCGGCGGGTGTGCTGTTTGCTCGGCTGGCCGCATCGCGCACCACATTACTGATCGCCTACCTGGAGTACTTGCGCGTCTCCTGGCTTTCGACTGGCCTGTGGCAGACGGTTGAAGGCTGGTGGCGCGGCATGGGGAACGGTTAGAGGGAGAAGGATACCGACGCAGCCCATGAACACAACTTCCCGCACGACGACGGCCGCGCCTGCCGATGGTGAACCAGCGTCAATTTTGGCCTTAGAGTTCGACCTGGTGCATGTGCGCACCGTTCTGCTGGAGATGATCAGCGGCCACTATCGGGTGGCGGGCTGGCTGCAGACGCAGCGGCGCAGCAGTGTGGCGCTGGATGTGCAGGCCGGTGAACTGCTGCAGCAATTAGGCGCGCGTCTGCACCGGACGCTGTGGAATGAGGCGGAAGCAGCGCCTTTTACGTTGAGCCACGATCCGGCTGCCCTGCCGCCGTTGGGGCAGGTGGTGGTGACGGCGAGTGTGCGTGAGGCGGTGCGGGTGTGGCTGGTGGGGTTGACTGCCACACAAAGCCTGGCGGCGGCTGAAGAGGCGCTCACCAACTGTCTGGCGCAGGTGATCGGGCGTACTCTGTACAGCGCTGATCTACAGATTGGTGGGCTGGATGATCAGTTGGCCAAGAGCGGCAGCGATGTCATCGTGTTGGTGGGCGGCTATGATTCTCCCGACAGCGAGGCGCTGCAGCCGCTTTATGACCTGGCGCGGCTGCTGGGGACGATCCTGGCGCGGCTGGCGCCGGCGCAGCGGCCCCATCTGATCTTTGCCGGCAACCGCTGGGCCGCAGCCGGTGTGGCCGAGATTGTGCGTGCGGCGGGCGCCGGTCAGGTAGAAGTGGTGGAGAATGTGCGGCCTGCGCCCGCTGTGCTGCGGCAGGCCGCGCTGGCGCAGGCCGTCAGCTTTGCCTACTGGCAGCTTTGCCGGCGCAGCGAAGGGATGCGCGCCATCAGCCGCTGGGTCACCGCGCCCGGCCACATCACCAGCCTGGAGAGCAGCTTTGCCCAGCTTGTCCAGGTATGGATGGAAGTGCAGGAACTGCCGGAACTGCACGGCCTCTACTGCGGCCCGGCGTGGTGGCTGCATGTGCGGGCGCAGCAGGCACAGCAGGGGTTGGACCTGCGTTATGTGCAGCCCAACAGCAGGCCGGCGGCTTTGGACGGCTGGCCTGCACTGCAGTTGGTGAGCGGCGAGTGGCCCATACACTTGTGGCCGCGTTTGGGGAACAGTTGGTGGGATCGCGGCGCGCTGGCCCCGCTGGTGGGAGCGGTGGGGCAGGTGGCGCCGCAGGCAATGCTCGATGCGCTGCGCGCTGATCTGTTGGAAGTGCAGCCGTAAAGCCGTACAAATCGACTGGTGATTGATTGGTGGCCGGCTGGAACGCAGCTTGTGCAGCAGTGTCCAATCGGAATGTGGCAGACGGAAACAGATAAGGTTTCCGTTTAATGTTAAACTATATTTGACAGGATTTCTGCTTAAGAAATGGACGCATAAGACAAGTGACAGCTTCACCCATCGTTTCAACTACAGAGTTCACCACAGATTCAACCCCCCACGTCAAACATGCCCTGGTCGATTATCCGATTCTCCCGCTGCTGCGGCAGCGGTGGAGCCCACGCTCCTTTGCCGATCGCCCGGTGGAGCCGGCCAAACTGCTCAGTATTTTGGAAGCGGCGCGCTGGTCCGCATCGGGCGGCAACGGCCAGCCCTGGTATTTTTTGCTCGCCAAGCGTGAGGATCAGGAAGAATACGCCAAATTAGCGGCATGCCTCAATCCCAGCAACGCCGAATGGGCTGATCAGGCGCCGGTGCTGCTGTTGACGGTGGCAAGCATGGTGACAAGCAACGGACGGCCCAACCGCCATGCCTTTCACGATGTAGGGCTGGCCACGCAAAACTTGACCATTCAGGCGCTCTCGCTGGCGCTGTACGTGCATCCCATGGCCGGCTTTTCTGCTGATAAGGCGCGCGAACTGTTTGCCATTCCTGAGGGCTACGAACCGGTCACCATGCTGGCGCTCGGCTACTTAGGTGAGGCGGAGGCCTTAAGCGAGCAGCGCCGCCAGCAGGAGACAGCCCCGCGCACGCGCAAACCGCTGAGTGAGTTTGTCTTCAGCGGAAGCTGGGGGCGGCCTGCCGGACTGCTGGAGTGATTGGTCAGCCGGCAAATAAAATCACGTGCACAAATTTAGGGCCATGCACACCCAGCGTCAAATTCATCTCAATATCGGCTGATTTGGAGGGGCCGGTGATCATGTGCCAGGCGGCGCGCCGGCGCAGCGTATCATCCAGTCCCCCTGCCTCTCTCTGCTCGGCCAACCAATCTTCAATGGTGGGGTAAAGGCGGCTGAAGGGAACCAACGCAATGTGGCGCAGCGGCAGCAGGCTGGCTGCACGGCTTTGGCCGGCGCTGGCGGCCAGCAGCAGGGAGCCGGTGGACGCAAAGGCGGCATCCACGCCGGTTACGCCAAAGCGGATAAAACGCACAGCCTCGCGACTTTCGGGCGTGGTCAGGTCCGCTGGAACCACCAACTGCCAGCCCACATCCTGCAGCATTTCAGCCAGCCCCGCCACCGGCAGCCGTTCCGCCGCCCAGGAGAGAATCATTTTTTCCTGTCCGGTCTCCAGCCCCATACCCTTGCGGGCGGCGGCCTCTTCGTCCGCCCATGTGCGCAGACGGTTGACCAGTGCCAGGCGCGCCTCCACCTCCGAATCCAGCACATCGTACGTGCCGTACAACTTCGCCACTTCCAGCCCGAAACGCAGCGCCAGATCGCGCGCCTCGCCGGTGGCGCTCGTCACCGTCATCCGCTCGGCGGCGTCCAGCGGCGGCGCAACGGCGGGTGGAAAGGGCAAATCGGGCCGTGACAGGATCACCCGGATGCGGTTGAGAATTTCGTCGCGCGTGCTCATTCTTCTCTCGTGATGCGCTTGGTGCGCGCCTTGCGTGCGCGCCATTGTTCGCGAAAGCTGTGTCGGGCAAAGGGGGGGAAATTGCGTGTATCCGTCCAAGCGGCAAACGGGCCGGGCATGGACTTGATGCTGCCGCCGCTGAACCAGGCCAGCACATTGCTGCCGCTGTTGGCCAGCGCGCCTGCCGCTTCATAGCGAGCGCGGCTGCCCATCATCCAGGCAAAGTTTTGCATGGCCAGGTGTTCGATACGCCCAGCATCACCCTCTGCTACGTGGTCGGCGCGCAGATCAAGCAGCAGGCGCGGTAGGTCGATTTTGACGGGGCAGGCATCGCGGCACGCACCACAGAGCGTGGAGGCGTAAGGCAGCGCCGCCACATCGGTCACGCTGTTGTGCAGCAGCCCGCTGATGACGGAACCGATTGGCCCGCTGTAGGTGGAGCCGTAGGCATGACCGCCTATTTCGCGATAGACGGGGCAGACGTTGAGACAGGCGCCGCAGCGCACGCAGCAGAGCGCCTCGCCATAGCCCTGGGCCAGCATATCCACCCGCCCATTGTCCAATAGAATCACATGCAGTTCGTCCGGCCCGTCGGCGTCGCCTGGCCGGCGTGGGCCGCTGGTCATCGACAGGTAGACGCTGCACTGCTGGCCGGTGGCGCTGCGGCTGAGCGCCTGGTACTGCAGAAAGGCATCTTCGAGCGTCGGCACGACCTTCTCAATACCCATGATGACCACGTAGACGCGCGGCAGGCTGGAGCACATGCGCCCGTTGCCTTCGTTGGTGACGATGCAGATCGTGCCTGTCTCGGCAACGGCAAAATTGGCGCCGCTGATGCCCATGTCGGCGCTGAGAAATTCGCGGCGCAGCCGGGTGCGCGCGACGCCGCACATGACCTGCGGGTCGAGCGTGGGCGGCATATCCAGTTCTTTTTGAAACAAGTCGGCGATGTCTTCGGCACGGCGGTGGATGACCGGGGCGAGAATGTGGCTGGGCGGCTCACCCGCCAGTTGGATGATAAACTCCCCCAGATCCGTTTCCACGGCGGTGATGCCTGCCTGCGCCAGCGCATCGTTGACGTGCACTTCTTCGGAGACCATCGATTTGACCTTGACCGCCTTCTGTACGTTGGCCTTGCGTGCGATCTGGATCAAGGTGCGGTTGACTTCGTCGGCCTCTTTGGCCCAGTAGACCTGCGCACCGTTGGCGGTGAGGTTGCTCTCTAGTTGTTCCAGCAGTTCCGGCAAATGGCGCAGCGCGTGTTCCTTCATCTGCCGCATCTGCGTGCGCAGCCGTTCTCCTTCGACTGCGCCCATGGCCGCCACGCGCTGCCCGTCCATGCGCTCCGTGGCTCGCTCCAGGGCCGTATGCAGGTGGCGGTTGCCCAGCGCTTTAGCGACGCGGGTCGTATAGGGGAGATGCAGATCAATCGTGGATGTTGCCACTGTTTAGCCTCGCTCAGCCTCGTAGGTCCTGCCAGCGGCGCGAGGGCGGCGTCTTGTCCACCGTCGTCGCCGTCGTTTCCGCCGTTGAATGCGGCTGGTCCGCTACTTCCACCTCGTTGACCAGCAGCTGCGCAATATGCACGGCGCGGCAGTGTTGGCCCTGGCGCGTCAGCAGGCCGTTGATGTGCGTCATGCAGCTGACGTCACACAGCGCGACTACATCGGCTTCCGATGCGGCCAGATTCTGTGTTTTGCGCCGCCCCATGGCGCTGCTGATGGGGGCATTTTTGAGCGCAAACAGGCCGCCGAAGCCACAGCACTCTTCCGCTCCCACAAGCGACACCTGTTCGGCCCCCTCCACCTGCGCCAGCAGCGCACGCGGCTGGCGATCCACGCCCAGTTCGCGCAGCAGGTGGCAGGAGGCGTGATAGGCCAGCTTGCCGCGGAAGTGGGCGCCCACGTCGGTCACGCCCAACACATCCACCAGGAATTCGGTCAATTCAAACGTGACGCCCGCCACAATGGCGGCGCGGGCGCGATAGGTCGGGTCGTTTTCAAACAGCACATCATAGAAGTGGGTGGTCATGGCCACACAGCTGCCCGACGGCGCCACCAGCGCGTCCACCTGGCCGCTGCGCACGAGCGGTTCAAAAATGTCCACATAGCGCCGTGCCAGCCCCTGCGTTTCCGCACGGTAGCCGGCGTTAAACGCAGGCTGGCCGCAGCAGGTCTGTTCAGCGGGGAAGAACACCTCGATCCCCTGCCGTTCGAGCAGCTCGACTGCCGCCATCCCCACTTCGGGATAGATCATGTCCACCATGCAGGTCACAAAGAGCGCCACGCGCTTGGGTGGCGTCGCAAACTGTTTCTTTTGCATCACAATTTCCAGTAGCCGCAACAACTGTCGGGCCGGCAGCATACACTGCTGGCCTCATCATTACATCAGCGGCGTAATCTCTTTTTGCAGCGGCAGGGTCGTCACCTGGACGCGGTCGGGCAGCACCAGACAGTTGATCTCGGTGCGCAGCCCGATGCCTTTGGGCATGGCGCTGTCGTCAAAATTGAACTGCGGCAGATAGATGCCCGGTTCAATGGTGAACATGACGTGCGGGATGAGGCTGCGGCGGTCACGCGTCTCCAGATTGTCGATATTGACGCCGTTGTAATGGCCGGTGACGCCCAGCGAGTGGCCCGTGCGGTGGATAAAAGCGTCGCCATAGCCTGCGTCGACGATGACCTGACGGCAGGCGTCGTCCACTTCGTAGCCGTGGACGCTGCTGCCTGCCGCCAGCCGTTGATTGCAGAAGGCCACAGCGGCGTCACGTGCGGCGGCCAGTACGGCAAAGAGATGGGCGGCAGCGGCGGGCGCTTGCGCTCCGGCGTAGGCCATCCAGGTAATGTCGGCGTAGCAGTCGTGGGGGGTGTTGCGTTCGCGTGACCACAGGTCAATGAGCAGCATATCCCCTGGCTGGATCAAGGTGGGCGCAGCGGCGCTGAGAGCGTAGTGCGGGTTGGCGGCATGGGCGTTGACGGCCACAATCGGTGGATGGTCGCACTCCATAGATTGGGCCGCAAAGTAGTCGACAATTGCCTGCTGCACTTCGTGTTCGGTGATGGGCTTTGCGGCGGCAAGGCGGCTGCGCACTAAGTCAAAGGCTAGATCTTTGACGGCCAGACAGTGGACGGCGGCGCGGCGGTGGGAGGCGATCTGCTCGGCGTTGAGCACGGCTTGCACCAACTGCACCAGGTCGGCGCTGGAGACAATTTCGGCGCCGGTGACGCGCTCGACCAACTCCTTCATGCCGGCGTCCACATAGGCGACATAGGGGATGGCGTTGTCGGGGCTGTATTCCATGGCAATGCGTTGGGCCGGCCCCTGCGGCGTTTGCACCAGTTGGCCGATCATTTCTTCCAGTTGGCGCCAGCCGACATACTGACGGGTTTCGCCGGCGAGCGCCGGGCTGCGATGGGCGAAACTGGCGCTTTCAATGGCGTGGATAAGCCAGACTGGGCGGCCTTGCGCCGGGATCCACAAAAACCAGCGCCGGGAGCCGCTGTGGGCCAGCCCGGCCACATGCAATGCGACCGGGTTGCTGCCGCGGAAATCGTACAACAGCCAGCCGTCGAGTTGATTGGAGTGTAGATAATCTTGGACAATCGAGAGATTCATAAGAGGTTTCGTGGCCACAAAGACGGATAGAGCAGATAAAATAAAACCAGGGCCTTATTATGGCACAAGAGGCGGCAGGGCGTCCAACCGGCTGTCTGGGTGTCCGGGTGTCCGGGTGTTCAGTCGCCTCTATATGGCGAACGAATGTTCTATAAATGGCTGCTGGTTTTTGACAAAAGGAGGGAGGCGGCGGTATAATTACACCAACAAAGCAACCCGGTTGTCGTGCAGACGATACACTTTTTTAGACACTAACGACTTTAGGAGACTTTTACTATGTATCAGCAGATAACCCTTATTGGCAACCTAGGCAGTGATCCGGAGATGCGTTATACCCCTACTGGTGTGGCGGTGACTAACTTTAGTCTGGCTGTCAGCCGTAGCTGGACGGGGAAGGATGGCCAACGTCAGGAGAAGACGATTTGGTTTCGGATTAACGCTTGGGACAAGTTGGCCGAGACGGCAAGCCAGTATCTGAGTAAGGGGCGCCAAGTGTTTGTCATTGGTGAACTGGAAGAGCCGCGTACTTTTACGGATCGTGACGGTAATACGCGTGTTTCACTCGATGTTCGGGCTTTAACAATTAAGTTTCTTGGCCGTGCGCCTGAAGGTTCCGGATCGGCAAACACTGCTGCGAGCAGTGGCGGCAATTCACAACAATCCGAACCAAGCCAGGAGATGCATGACGAAGATATCCCCTTCTAGATTGCTGGTTGCGAGACGATCTGCCAAGCCGGAAGCCGAGTTTTTTCCAAAAAACTCGGCTTCTTTTTTCGCTAAACTTTCTTTCTTTTTCTCTCCCCTCCCACTCTCCTGTATAATCCTTGCAGTTTGCCGTCTGCGGTTGGGGTTGCGGCTGTCTTTGCCGGCCCAACTTGCCCCCACATAAGGAATTGCCTGTGCTGAGCCTACTTGATATTGTCGAAGTGATCCGCAGCGAGATGACCATCCTCAGCGGCCTGCGCGATGCGACGCTGGCGCGCAGCCGCTCCCTGACGCGCGCTTGTGCCAACGCCATCCGCGCCCTGCACCGCCATGATTGGGACGAGGCCGATGTGCTGCTGGCC
>JBBRBX010000095.1:0-24389 GCA_038205395.1 Caldilineales bacterium | reverse complement strand
ATGCGAAACCCACCGAGGTGGGTTGGCGTGCGGCGAAACGTCGCCTGTGGCAACCGGTTTTAACCGGTTTCGCATGGGATAGCCGGTGAATTGATTCACCGGCGGGGGTGGTCGACACGTGACGCCGCCAATTGCCGAACTAAATTTTTAACATCCATAATTCACCGGCGGTCGCGCGCCGATCGTCCACCACCGCGCCGATCCATCCACCGGCGACCGCCACCGATCCAAATTGGCGGCGGAAGGCCTTATCCTGCGCGCAGCCGCGGCAGCACCTGCTCGCCCAACAACCGCAGCCCGCTGTCCGTGCTGAGGCCGTGCGGGGTGCCGAACTCGACCCGCGCCGCGCCGGCGGCAACCAGCGCAGCGGCGTGTTCCGCCACTTCCTCGGCTGTGCCGGCAAACGCAAAGCAGCGCAGCAGTTCGTCGGAGATGAGCGCGGCGGCAGCGGCAAAATCATAGCGGGCCGCCGCCGCCTGGATAGCCGCCAGCAGCGACGGCTCTACGGCCAGTGACGGGTCCAACGGCGCCACCACCGGCAGATAGAGCGCGGCCTCGCGCCGCGCCAGCGCCCGCGCCGCGTCCCCATCCGCATCCACCACACAGACAGCCCCCATCACAATCTCAATTTCTCGCCCATCGCGCCCTGCGGCCGCCGCGGCGTCGTCGATCAGCCGCCGGTAGTGGGCGATCACGCCCGGATTGGCGCTGCCGCCGATCTTGACGGCGGCGATCTCGCCGATGCAGGCGCGGATAGTCTGCGCGCCCCAGCTTCCCAGCAGAAAGGGCAGTTCGGGCCGCGCAATCGGCCAGCGCAGCGTATCGCCGCCGGCCAGCGGGTAGAAGTCGCCGGGCAGGGGGTCGGGCGAGCGGCGCAGCAGATGGCGCACGCAGCGCAGCGCCTCGGCCAGCGCCTGCACGCCGCGCGTGGGGTGCAGCCCCACAAAGTCGAGCCACGCCCCGCGCGCCACGCCCAGATAGGCGCGCCCCGCCGCCGCCTCGTCGATCAGCGCCATGTTGCCGGCGATGTTGATGGGGTGGCAGGTGAACGGGTTGACCGCCGCCACCCCCAACTGCACCCGCCGCGTGGCGCGCGCCATCTCCAGCAGCGGCAGCCACGCCGGCTGGTAGAGCATATCGTTGTAGACCGTGACGGCGTCAAAGCCGTAGCCTTCCGCCGCCGCCGCCAGCGGCCCATAGGCCGCCAGCGCCTTGTCGGTCTGGAACGCGATGGAAATCTGCACCGATCCTACTCCCGCACCAGCACCGCCGCGCCGTAAGGCGGCAGGCGCAGGGTCTCCGTCGCTTCTTCCCCGCTCAACAGGTCACGCATGGGCGCAGGCAGCGGCAGCCGCACCGCCTCGTTGCGGTGGTTGAGCACAAAGAGATAGCGCCCGCCGTCGCCGCCGCTGCGCGCGACCACCTCCACCCCCTCCGGCGCGGCCAGCGGGGCCTGCACACCGGCTTCGGCGCAGAGCCGCCCCAGCAGCCCGGCCATGATCGGAATCTCCAGCCGTGTGCCGATATAGACGGCGCGCCCGCGCCCGTAGGCGTGTTCGGTGACGGCCGGCTGCCCGGCGTAGAAGTCAGCCGTAAAGACAGCCAGCGGCTGCGCCCCCTCCAGGTCGATCACATCCGCCCACAGGTCGCAGGTGGACTGGCTGCCGTCGGCAAAGCGCACGCCGTTGCGTTGACCCTCCGCCAGCGGTGCAAACTCCTCCACGCGCAGCCCCAGCAGCTTGCGGAAGGGGGCCGGATAGCCGCCCAGCCGGATATGCTCGTTTTCGTCCACAATGCCGCTGAAGAAGGAGAGCACCAGCAGCCCGCCGCCGGCCACAAACGCCTCGATCTTGGCGGCGGTGGCGTCGTCCACCAGGTAAAGGTTGGGCACAAGCAGCACGCTGTACCCGTTCAGGTCGGAATCGGGGAAGACAAAATCCGCCGTCAGATTCTGCGCATAGAGCGAACCGTAGTAGCTCTGCACCTGCTCCAGAAACTTGACATCGGTGGAGGGCTTGGAATCCTGTTCGAGCGCCCACCAGCTTTGCCAGTCGACCAGGATGCCCACGCGCGCCTCGACCTGGCCCTGGGAGACGACGCCGAACTCCTTGAGTTCGTTGCCCAGCCCCGACACCTCACGCCAGACGCGCGAATTTTCCACCCCCACATGCGGCACCAGCGCGCCGTGGAATTTCTCCGCCCCCGCCTTGGCCGCCCGCCACTGAAAGAACATCACAGCGCGCGCCCCGCGCGCCACGGCCTGCAGGCTCCACAGCCGCATCTGCCCCGGCTGCTTGAGCACATTGCGCGGCCGCCAGTTGACCTGTGAAGAGACCTGCTCCATCAGCATCCACGCCCGCCCGTCACCCAGCGAGCGGGTAATGTCGTACTGGGCCGCCGACAGCCCCGCCGCCCACGGCTCCGAAGGGTCGGGGTACGAGTCGAGCGAAAGGATGTCCTGCTCCGCCGCCCAGGCGCGGTAGTCGAGCGGTTTGAAAAAGCCCATAAAGTTGGTGGTCATCGGCACATCCGGCGTAATGCGCTGCAGGATGGCGCGCTCCATGTTGTACAGTTCCAGGATGCCGGCGGAGGAGAAGCGCCGCCAATCCAACTGCTGGGTCGGGTTGGCAAAGGTGGGCGCCCGCCGCGGCGGGTTGATCTCGTCCCACTCGTCATAGCGCTGGCTCCAGAAGGCCGTGCCCCAGGCCTCGTTGAGCGCGGGCAGGGAGCCGTAGCGCGCCTGCAGCCAGCTGCGGAAGGCCGCGGCCGAAACATCGCAAAAACATTCGGCCACATGGCAGCCATATTCGTTGTTGACATGCCAGAGCGCCAGCGCCGGATGGGTGCCATAGCGTTCGGCGATGCGCGTCACCAGCTCGCCGGCGGTCTGGCGGTAGGCGACGGAATGGGGGCAGTAGGCCTGCCGCCCACCAGGCCACAGCGTCACGCCGTCCGCTGTCACCGGCAGGCTGGCGGGGTCATATTTGGCCAGCCAGGGCGGCGGCGAGGCTGTGGCCGTGGCCAGGCAGACCTGCACGCCATGCTGGTGCAGCAGATCCATCACACGGTCGAGCCAACCGAATTCGTACTGCCCCCGCCGCGGCTCCAACTGCGCCCAGGCAAAAATCGCCACCGACACCAGGTTGACGCCCGCCGCCTGCATCAGGCGGGCATCCTCCAGCCATACCTCTTCCGGCCACTGTTCGGGGTTGTAATCGCCGCCGTACCAGATGCGCGGATCCTGCAGAATCGTATGTTGCGCCATGATGGGTTCCTATTCCTGTAAATTTTCCGGTGGATTCCTGATTTTGCCCACACCCAAATAGCTCTTGACCGTTTCCTCATCCGCCAGGATCGCCTGGGCGCTGCCGGCAAAGGCGATCTCGCCCTCACGCAGGACATAGGCATAGTCACAGTAGCGCAGGATGCTGCGGGCGTTCTGTTCGACGACAAGCATGGTGATGCCCTGGCCGCACAGCTGCTTGAGCGTGCGGAAGGTTTCCGTAACAAAGAGGGGGGAAAGACCGGCGGACGGTTCGTCCAGCAGCATCAGCTTGGGGCGCACCAGCCAGCCCATGGCGATGGCGAGCATCTGCCGTTCGCCGCCGCTCAACTGGCCGGCCTTCTGCGTCCGCCGTTTTTGCAGCGTGGGAAAGAGGGCGTAGCATTCGCCCAGCGCCGCGGCGGCATGGTGGCTCGCCGCGCCGCGCAGCGCCAGCAGCAGATTCTCGCGCACGCTGAGCGAGCGAAAGACATTCTCACGCTGCGGCACATAGGCCAGCCCCAGCCCGCCCAGCGTTTCGGTGCGCCGTCCCAGCAGCGGCAGCCCATCAAACGCAATCGCGCCGCCCATCACATCGGTCAGTCCAAAGATGCTCTTGAGCAGCGTGGACTTGCCGCTGCCGTTGGGGCCGAGCAGGGCGACAAACTGCCCGGCGGCCACGTGCAGATCCACCTCATGCAGAATCTCCAGCTTTCCATAGCCGGCAGTCAGCGTTTGCACGGCCAGCAGGGGTTTGTCGCCTTGCCCGTTATTCTCCAAAATAGACCTCGCGCACCAGCGGGTCGGCGGCAATCTGCGCCGGCTTGCCCTGGGCGATCACCTGCCCCATATGCATGACATAGAGCCAGTCCACAAAATCAAACAAAATTTCCAGGCGGTGCTCGACGATCAGAAAGGTCAATCCCTGCTGGCGGCGCAGCCGTTCGATCTCTTCAAAAATGGCGTAGGCCAGCGCCGGGGCTACGCCCGCCGTCGGCTCGTCCAGCAGCATAAGCGCCGGTTCGCCCATCACCGTGCGCCCCAGTTCGAGCAGCTTCATCTGCCCGCCGGAGAGGTCGGAGGCGGCGGCGTCGCTGCGCGGCAGCAGCTTGAGGTCGTCCAGCACGCGGGCGGCGCGCCGCGCCAGCTGCGCTTCCTGCGGCCACCAGCGTTTGTGCCGCGGCGCTTGCAGCGGCTGCTCGCCGCGCTGATCCTGGGCCGCCAGCAGGGCATTGTCGAGCACGCTCATGCGAAAAAAGAGCGAAGGGTCTTGATAGCTGCGCGCCAGCCCCAGCCGGAAAATGCGCTGCGGCGGCAGCCCCTGAATCTCCTGCCCCCGCAGCAGAATGCGCCCGCCGTCGGGCTTGTGCTGGCCCGCGGCTAAGCTGAGCAGGGTGGACTTGCCGCTGCCGTTGGGGCCGATCAGCCCGACCACCTGCCCCTGCTCCACCGTCAGCGACGCGCCGGCAACGGCCTGCAAGCCGCCGAAACTCTTTTCCAGGTCTACGATCTCAAGCATAGATCACTCCGCAGGCCCCGGCTGACTGGCCGCCGCGCCTGCCGCGCCCGCCTGCTCAGCCAGCACACGGTTGGCCGCGGTCGTGCGTCTGGGTTCGGGCCACAGCCCCTGCGGGCGAAAACGCAGCATAAGCAGCAGGATCAGCCCGAACAGGATATAGCGCACGTAATTGAACTCGATGTCGATGCCGAGCATGTTGAATTGGATGGCGGCCACCGAGGTGAAGCGGTCGAGCAGGGTGACGATCAGCGCACCCAGCAAGGCCCCGCGCATGTTGCCCAGCCCGCCCAGCACGATCATCACCCAGATGTCGAGCGTCAGCGCCACGCCGTAGTCATTGGCGCTGGCAAAACCCAGGTTGGTGACAAAGAGCACACCCGCCAGCGCCGCCATTGCCGAGCCGATCACCATCACCTGGCCGCGCACCCGCGCCATATCTTTGCCCAGCCCGGCGGCCACGCTGCCGTTCTCGCGCAGCGCCTTGAGCAGCCGGCCATAGGGCGAACGCACCAGCCGCTCGCTGTACCAGTAGCAGAGCGCGGCGATGGCCAGCACCAGCCCGGCAAAGGCCAGCGAGCGGATCTGCGCCGTAGGCAGCCAGCCAAAGGGGGGCGATATGCCGGAAAGGCCGTTGTGGGCGCAGATAATCGGCGGCCAGCCGCGCACGATGATGCGCACGGTCTCCGCCCCCACCAGCAGCACCAGCCCCAGGAACCATTCTTCTTTGAGCCGCAGGGCGGGATAGGAGGCCAGCAGCCCGACGACGCCGCCGATCACGGCGGCCAGCAGCAGCGTGAGCGCAAAGTTGCCCAGCGCCACCAGCGGCATGCTCTTGAGAATCTCGCCGCGCAGGGCCAGCGCCGCCGCCATATTGCCGGAGGCGCACGGCTCCAACGGCGTGCGCCCGGCCAGCAGCGGCATCAGCCGCGTGTAGGTGACGCCTGCCGTGTAGGCGCCCAGCGACACAAAGAGCGCCTGCCCAAAGTTGGGGATGCCGGCGACGCCATACTCGATGTTGAGGCTGAGGGCGATGATGGCGGAGATGCCGAAGAAGGTGAGCAGAGAAATGCTGCTGGCCACCAGGTCGATGTTCATGCGCCCGCTACCTCTCCATCTGCGCGTCGCGGCGCAGGCCGTCAAAGAGGCCGGTCAGCCCCTGCGGGCGAATCATCAGCATCAGGATGATGATGATAAAGGGAATGGCGGGCTTGAAGCTGAAGTCAAGGCCAAACGAGTAGTTGAGAAACTGCATCAGCGTATTTTCGGCGAAGGCGACGATGTAGGCGCCCAGGATTGCGCCGGAGAAGCTGGTCAACCCGCCCAGGACGGCGGCGGCAAAGACGGAGAGGATGGCCAGCCAGCCCAGCATCGGGTCGACAAAGGTGTACATCCCCCACAGCGCGCCGCCGACGCCCGCCGTACCGCCCACCAGCAGCCAGGTCAGGTTGACGACGCGAGTGGTAGGCACACCCACCACCGCCGCCAGGGTGCTGTTGTCGGCCAGGGCGCGCATCTGCCGCCCCAACTGGGTGAAGTTCAGCAGCAGGCTGAGCGCCACCACCAGCAGGATGCTGGTGGGCGCCACCCAGAAGAAAATATTGGTGAGGGTCAGCGGCCCCGCCTGCAGCCAGACCTCCTGCGCCACCTGGATGCGTTTGTCAAAGAGGTCAAGCGTGTCCGCCAGCAGAAAGAGCAGATAGCGAATAATCAGCCCGGCGGCGAACGAGGCCAGGATCAGCACATAGGTGGACGATTTGCGCCGGCTCAAGGGGCGGAAGACCGTCCAGTGCGTCAGCAGCGCCACCAGCGCCGCCACCACAAAGGCGGCGGCCATCACCAGCAGGGGGCTGCCGGAGAGCGCCAGCGAGACGATCAGGGCGGCATAGGCCCCCGTGCTGATCAGTTCGGCGTGGGCAAAATTGGGCAGTTTGACGACCGCCATGGTCAGGGTCAAACCGACCGCCATCAAGGCGTAGAGACTGCCGACGAGTACGGAAGTCGCCAGCGAGTCGACGAGCAGGCCAATGGGCAAACGCAAGCCATCCGTTTCCAGAGCAGTGAGGCAGGTTGGCGCGGGGCAAACCGCTGCACCGCGCCTGAATTATAGCCGCAGGCGGGGGCAAGCAGAAAATAACCTTTTGCGGAACAGGGGCTAGTCGAGTGCGGCGTCCAGAGAAGCGCGCAGCGCAGCGGCCAGCGATTCTACATGGGGAGGCAGATAGAGGTCTTGATGGCCGCCCGCAACCGTCAGCACATCGACCTGCGCCGCCAGTTTGCCCCAGCCATGTTTGCGGTCCAGCGAGCCGAAGAGGGCGCGATTGATGGTCAGCCCCTGGGCGCGGTAGAGGGTGACGCCGCCGCCATAGCGGCCGGGCCGGTAATTCTGGCTGGCGTGCAGTTCCACCTCCATGATATGCCGCTTGTGCGCGGGCAGCAGCGACAGGTCGTGCGGCACGTACTCATCCGCGCCGGCTTTGACGCTGCGGCCCGCTTTGCGCAGCAGCGTGCGCCAGGCGGCGACAGCGCTGCGGCGCAGCCGGCCGCGCAGCTCCGCCGCCTCCAGCCGCCAGTAGTCTTCCCACCAGTAGGGCAGGTTGCGGGCGATGATGCGGAGGCGATCCGGATGCAGAAAGCCGTGATCGGCGTGCTCTTCGGCAGGCGCATAGCCCTCGATGATGGCGACATGCGCCACCGCTTCGCCAGCCGCCTCCAACTGGCGCGCCATTTCAAACGCCACTTCGCCACCCAGGCAGTAGCCGCCGATGCGATAGGGGCCGTGCGGCTGCAGCGCGCGCATGGCGGCGATATAGTGAGAGGCCATCGCTTCGATGCTGGTGTGCGGCGGCTCCTTGCCGTCCAGCCCTTTGGCCTGCAGCCCATAGAACGGCTGCTCCGGCCCCAGCGCCTGCGCCAGTTGGGCGTAGCCGACCACGCCGCCGCCAAAGCCGTGGACGCAGAAAAAGGGCGGCCTCTCCCCGCCGCTCTGGATGGGCACCAGCGTCTCCCAGGCCGGCTGTGTCTCAGTGGGCGCGCTGAACTGCATCGTCAACTGGGCGACCGTGGGATAATCGAAGAGCAGCGCCATCGGCAGCCGCCGGCCCAGCTCCTCTTCAATGCGCACAAACAAGCGCACGCCGAGCAGCGAATGGCCGCCAAGGGCAAAAAAGTCGTCGTGGATGCTCACCTGCTCGACGCCCAGCACCTCCGCCCACAGGGCCGCCATGCGCGCTTCCAGCGCCGAGCGCGGCCCGACATAGAGCGCAGCGTCCGCCGCCGCATCTTGTTCTGTGGGGGCGCCGGCAGGAGAAAGAGCAGCCAGTGCCTTGCGGTCGATCTTGCCGCTGGGCGTGTGCGGCATCTCCTCGACCCAGGTAAAGCTGGCGGGCAGCATATAGGCGGGCAGCCGCCGGCTGAGATGGTCGCGCAGCGCCGCAACCGGCAGCCGCCGTCCATCCGTGGCGGTCAGATAGGCGGCCAACTGCTGGCTCTCGCCCTCGCCGCGCAGGACAACCGCTGCATCGCGCACTTCCTCCCGCTCGCGCAGCAGCGTCTCGATCTCGCCCAACTCCAGCCGGAAGCCGCGCAGCTTGACCTGGTGGTCGATGCGGCCCAGAAACTCGATGTTGCCGTCCGGCAGCAGGCGCGCCACATCGCCGGTGCGATAGAGCCGCCCGCCGCTGTCGCTCGCCAGCGGATGGGCGAAAAAGCGTTCGGCGGTCAGCTGCGGCCGTTTGTAGTAGCCTGTGCCCAGCCCCAGCCCACCGACATACAGTTCGCCGCTGACGCCCACCGGCGCCAACTGCCGGTTGCGATCCAGGATCAGCGTCTGCACATTGCGGATGGGGCGACCGATGGGGACGATCGAACTGTAGAACTGCTGCTCCTCACGCGCCGGGTCATACCAGGTGGCGTCCCACACTTCGGACGTGCCGTAGAGGTTGTACAGCACGGCGTGCGGCAGCTTCTCCTGGAACGCCAGCGCTAAATCCACCGGCAGCGGCTCCCCGGTGGCGACCCAGAAGCGCAGGCGCGGCAGGCGCGCCGCCAGGTCGGGCAGCGTGTGCAGCAGCAGCCGCAGCTGCGCGGGCACCAGCCAGAGGCGCGTGACGCCGTGGCGGGCCAGCGTCTCCACCAGCAGCAGCGGGTCGCGCACAGCCTCATCGCTGAGGATCACAGTGGGAACACCCTGCAGCAGATAGCCGAACAGTTCCCACAGCGAGTCGACAAAGCTGAGCGCCATTTTGTGCGACCCCACCTCGCCGGCGTCAAACGGGTACGCCTCCCACATCCACCGCAGCCGGTTGAGGATCTGGCGGTGCGGCACTTCGACGCCCTTAGGCGCGCCGGTGGAGCCGGAGGTATAGATCATATAGGCCGTCTGCCCCGGATCCACCGGATCCACCAGCGCATCTGTGGGCATCTGCGCAAGCTGCGCCGCCGCGGCGTCCAGGCTGACCATGCGCGGCGAAGAGGCCGGCTGTACGCCTGGGCCGGTTTCATCTGGCCCGGCTACATCTGGTTCTGTTTCGGCGGCCAGCAGGCCCTGCCAGCGCGCCGAGGTGACGACCACCTCGACATCGCTGTCGGCGACGATATAGCGCAGCCGTTCCTGCGGGTAGGCGGGGTCCAGCGGCACATAGACGGCGGCCAACTTGAAAACAGCCAGCACGGCCACGGTCGAATCGAGCGACCGCTCCAGGCAGACCCCCACCCGCGTCCCCGCCTTGACGCCGTTCCGCTGCAAATAGTGGGCCAGTTGGTTGGAGCGCGTGTGCAGCTCCTGGTAGGACAACTGCCCACCCTGGGCGACAAAGGCCGCCGCCTGCGGGTGCCGCGCCACCCGGTGCGCAAACTGCTCGACCAGGCTGGCGGCGGGGCCAGTGCCAGGGCCGGCGGGATCAGTATCGTCTATGACCGGCGGGTTCCAATCGTGGAGGATCTGCCGGCGCTCCTGCGCCGTGAGCAGGGGCGCCTCCGCCAACGGCTGGTCCGGGTCGGCGGCGATGGCCGCCAGCAGCGTGCTCCAGTGGCCGGCCATACGCTGGATGGCGCTGGCGGCGAACAGATCACGCTGGTAGTGCAGCCGCAGCGCCAGATGGTCTGCGTGCAGCCGCGCCGTCACCGTAAGCGGAAATTCGCTTTCGCCCCCCGCGCAAGCCAGCGGGGTGACGGTCAGCCCTTGCAGTGCCAGGCGGGGCTGGGGGGTCTCCTGATAATCCAGCAGCAGTTGGAAAAAGGGGTGGCTCTGCCCGCTGCGCGCCGGGCGCAGCTGCTCGACCAGCCGGCCCAGCGGCGCCTCCTGGTGTGCATAGGCGCTGTGCGTGGTCGCGCGCACCTGCCGCAGCAGCCGCCGGAAGCTAAGATCGCCGGCCAGGTCGCTGCGCAGCACCAGTTGATTGGAAAAATTGCCCAGCAGCCGCTCGCTGCCCGCCGGCTGGTGCACAGACACGAGCGCGCCCACGGCGATGTCGTCGAGCTGGGTGTAGCGGGAGAGCAGCGTCTGCAAGCTTGCCAGCAGCAGCATAAACAGCGTGGCCTCTTCGCTGAGCGCCAGGGCAGTCAGCCGCCGCAAAGTCGCCGGCGGCACGCAAAAGTCCACGGCATCGGCGGCAAAGGAAGCGGCCAGGCGGGGCGGGCGATCCGTCGGCAGTTCCAGCGCGGGCGGCGCTGGGGCAAGCTGTGCGCGCCAGTAGGCGCTCGCCCTCTCAATTCGCTCTTCCTGCTCCGGGGCAAGCTGCCAGGCGGCATACTCGACATACGTGAAGGGCAAGGCGGGCAAAGCGGGCAGACCGCCGGCGGCGAAAGCATTGTAGCAGTGGCTCAGCTCTTGGGCAAACAGCGCCAGCGATTCGTGGTCAAAGGCGATGGAATGGTGGACAAAGGCCAGCGTATACCGCTCCGGCGCTTCCTGCACCAGCAGAACCCGCAGCGGCAGCTCGTTTGCCAGGTCAAACGGGCGCTCCGTATGCTGGCGCAGCAGTTCCTGCATCTGCGCGGCGGCGTCATCTCCCGGCGATAATCGGTGCAGCGGCAGATCAAAGGCGACCTCGGCGGCGATCCGCGCCTGGGGCTGCCCTTCGCTGACGGCAAAGCGGGTGCGCAGCACGCTGTGGCGCGCCGTCAGAAAGCGCAAGGCGCGGGTCAGCGCCACATAGTGAAGAGGGCCAGCCAGGCGGAAACGCTGCACCCGGTTGTAGAAAGTCGCCTGCGGGTTGCGGGACTGTGTAAACCAGATCGCGCGCTGGGCGGGCGAAAGCGGCGCATCCAGTGCATCCGGCTGTTCTTGTACGGCGGCGGCCGGTTGTCGTTTCATAAGGGTAACGGTTGTGTACTTTTATGAATAGCAACTCATTGGAAAAGGCGGCGCAGTCCCGAGTTCGGCGGTGGGTGACTCAGTGCTGTTCGGGCCAGTCTACGCAAAGCTGAATGTAACATTAATCATAACCGGCGGCAGATTACAATTTGCTGACAATGGGGGGGACCGGCACGCGCAACCGCGCCGATGAATGGACATACGCTGGCAATCGGCAGCCTGTAGGTCACGCTTGCAGCGTGACGGGGCGCGCTACAGGCTGCGCCCCCGCCCCGTCTACTACCGATGCCTGTCCGCCGATTCAGGCACGGATTACACCGATTTAGATGACGCCGATTTCCCCCGTCCTGCGCGTGGTCAGAATCTGGGGACAACCATCTTTGCGGCTCATGCTGTCGCCATATCCGCGGCGAAAATCGGTGCAATCCGTGCAATCTGTGCCTGAATCGGTGGACAGGCGTCAGTAATCCACAGACCCCCGCCAACTCTCGCGGCGGCTGACGAAACCGGCAGGCGCGCACGGCCAAAATTATGCTATACTGCAAGGCAGCACTGTGCGCCTGTGGCGCAGCATGCTTGCATCCTGATTCGATTCCAAGCGAGGCCCCCATGCCCAACTCCCTGGCGCAAACTGCTGATGTTCCCTGTCCCAATTGTGGCCGCCCCTTCAACGCCGGCATCTGGCTGGTCGTGGACATTAACGAGCGTCCGGATCTGCTGGCGCACCTGCGCGCCGGCGATCTGCACACGCTGCGCTGTCCCCACTGCGGCGCAGACGGCAGCGTTGATGTACCGCTGCTTGTCTACACAGCCGGCGGCCTTACTTTGCCGGACGTGCCGCCGCTGCTCTTCTCACCCGCCCAACAGACGACAGACGAGCAGGACCGCGAGCAAGCCGGCGGCTTATTACAAGCGCTGGCCACCGCGCTGGGCGACGCCTGGCAGGGTGCCTGGATGCAGCAGATGGAGTTTGTGCTGCGTCCGCTGCTGCCCATTGCGCTGAGCGAGGAGCCGGCAGCCGCGCTGAAGCAGCTGCGCCAAAGCGATCCTGACCTGTGGCAGGCACTGCAGAAGCAGGCGGCCGCCGCTGCGCCTGGCCAGGCTGAGGAGGAAGAAATACCGGAGAACGCTCGCCCTCTGCTGCAAGAATTGGAGCGTTTGACCGGTGTCCTGCAGATGGGGCAGCGTGTCGACGTTTGCCGCCAACTGCTTGCGCGCCTGGACAGGAGGGCGCAGCCACGCCTGTGGGCAGCTGTGCAAGGGACGCTTGGCATCAGCCTGGCGCAAAATCCAGGTGGGGAGCGGGCGGAGAATCTGGAGCTGGCGATTGCAGCCTATCAGCAGGCGCTGGCGGTGATGACGCGTGCGACCATGCCGCTGGAATGGGCGAGGACGACGATGAATCTGGCGGCTGCCTACTATGCCCGCATCCGTGGGGAGCGGGCGAAAAACCTGGAGCAGGCGATTGCAGCCTACCAGCAGGCGCTGGAAGTGAGGACGCGTGCGGCCATGCCGGTGGAATGGGCGAAGACGACGAGCAATCTGGCGAATGCTTACGCCGAGCGCATCCGTGGCGAGCGGGCGGAGAATCTGGAGATGGCGATTGCAGCCTACCAGCAGGCGCTGGAAGTGAGGACGCGTGCGGCCATGCCGGTGGAATGGGCGGAGACGACGAGCAATCTGGCGGCTGCCTACGCCGAGCGCATCCGTGGCGAGCGGGCGGAGAATCTGGAGATGGCGATTGCAGCCTCCCAGCAGGCGCTGGAGGTGAGGACGCGTGCGGCCATGCCGCTGGAATGGGCAGAGACGACGATGAATCTGGCGACTGCCTACGCGAAGCGCATCCGTGGGGAGCAGGCGGAGAATCTGGATCTGGCGATTGCAGCCTATCAGCAGGCGCTGGCGGTGATGACGCAGGATGCCTTGCCGGTGAAATGGGCGATGACGACGAGCAATCTGGCGGGTGCCTACTCAATTCGCATCCGTGGTGAGCGGGCGGAGAACCTGGAGCAGGCAATAGCGAGCTATCAACAGGCGCTGGAGGTGAGGACGCATGCAGCCATGCCGGTAGACTGGGCGGAGACGATGATGAATTTGGCAAATGCGTACTCAATTCGCATCCGTGGTGAGCGGGCGGAGAACGTGGAGCAGGCGATAGCAGCCTATCAACAGGCGCTGGAGGTGACGACGCGTGCGGCCATGCCGCTAGAATGGGCAGAGACGACGATGAATCTGGCGACTGCTTACGCGAAGCGCATCCGTGGCGAGCGGGCGGAGAATCTGGAGATGGCGATTGCAGCCTACCAGCAGGCGCTGGGGGTGAGGACGCGTGCGGCCATGCCGCTGGAATGGGCGACGACAACGATGAATCTGGCGAATGCCTATCAAAGCCGCATCCGTGGAAAGCGGGCGGAGAATCTGGAGCAGGCGATTGCAGGCTTTCAGCAAGCGCTGGAGGTGAGGACGCAGGATGCCTTGCCGGCTGATTTTCAATCCGTATCCGCCGGCCTGGGCCGCTTGCTGCTGGAGATGCAGCGCTGGGAGGCAGCGGCGGTTCACCTGCGCCATGCGGTGGAGACGGGCCAACTTCTCTACACAGCTGCGGCCACGCCCGAAGCGCGCCAGGCTGTGCTCGCCCGCCTGGGCGATGTGTCGCTCGCGCTGGCCTACGCCCTGGTCCGCCATGCGCCGCTGGATCGCGCGGCGCTGGAGCAGGCAGTCGTGGCCGTCGAAACCAACCGCGCCCGCTGGCTGGCGGAGTCCATGGCGCTGGATGCCGGCAAACCGCCGGCGGTCGCTGCCGCCACCTGGCAAATCTTTCAAAGCGCCGCCGCCGCCTTTCGCGCCCTGGAAACGGAAGCCCGCCTGCCCGCCTGCACGCCCGGCCAGCGCTCCTTTTTAGAACTGTCGGCCGCGCTGGCAGCGGCCCGCCGCGACCTGGAGGCGGCGGTGCAGGCGGTGCGCGGCGAGGACGCCGCCTTTCTGCCCGCCCCCACCTTTGCCCAGATTGCCGCCGCTGCACCTGCCAGCCGGCCGCTGGTCTATCTGGTCGCCGTCGCGGCCGGTGGGCTGGCGCTGATCGTGCACGGCGGCTGCGTCTCGGCGCTGCCGCTGCCCGCGCTCTCCGCTGCCCGTGTGCGTGAATGGCTGTTTGGCCCTGCGGACGATGCAGCGCTGGGCGGCTGGCTGAGCGCTTACCGATCCTGGCAGCGGCAGCCCAACCCGGCCGCGCGGCGCGCCTGGCAGGCAACCGTCGACGATGTGACGCGCCGGCTGGGGGAGCAGCTCATGCAGCCGCTGGCTGCCGCCCTGCGCCCACTGCTGCCGCCCTACGCTGACGCTCACCCGCCCGTGGTGACGCTGATCCCGTCAGGGCTGCTGGCGCTGCTGCCGCTGCACGCCGCCTGGCTGCCTGCCGCTGCCGGGGCCGCCGCTGCTGAGCGGCCCGCCCACCGCTACTTCTGCGACGAATTTGCCCTGCAGTATGCGCCTTCCGCCCAGGCGCTGCACTATACCCGCCGGCGGGAGCTTGCGCCGGGGGACGAGCCGCTGCTGGCCGTGGATGAGCCGCTGCCGCTGACGCTGGGCGGGCCGCTGCCCAATTCCGCACGCGAGGTCACGGCCGTAGGCGACCACTTTGCGCACCCCGTGCTGCTGCGCGGCGCGCAGGCCACGCGTGCGGCGGTCCTGCAGGCGCTGCCGGGCGCGGCGGTGGTTCACTTCTCCTGCCACGGCGGCAACGATTGGGCTGACCCGCTGCAGAGCGGTCTGCGGCTGGCCCACAACCAACTGCTCAGCGTGCGCGACCTGCTGGGGCTGCATCTGGCGCCGGCCCGGCTGGCTGTGCTCTCCGCCTGTGAAACCGGCATCGTGGGGGCGAATCTGCCCGATGAGGTGGTCATGCTGCCCACGGCGCTGCTGCAGGCGGGCTTTGCCGGCGTGCTGGCCTCCCTGTGGTCGGTGCCCGACGTGAGCACGGCCATGCTGATGGTGCGCTTTTACGACTGCTGGCGCCAAGAGGGGCTGGAACCGGTCTACGCCCTGCGCGCGGCCCAGCAGTGGCTGCGGGAGAGCACCAATGCCGAGAAGGCGGCCTACTTCCGGGCGGCGCTGCCCCGCGGCGGCGCCACCCGCATGCCCACCGCCGTCGCCGAGGAGTTTTTTGACGATCTGCTGGAACTTCGGCCCGGTGAACGCGACTTTGCCCATCCGCACTGGTGGGCCGCCTTCTACCTGACCGGATCATAGGCGGCAGGTTGTGCGACCTGCCGGTATCGCCGCCGTTTGCCGCCGCAAGCCTGCTGGAGGAGCAGCCGTATGAACCCAGAACGAATCGCCCGCTTTTATCAGCGCTTTGCGCAGCTGCTGCCCAGCTTGCCGAAGTACCTGGGGCTGCGCTGGCACCCTTTCTGGCAGGCCGTGTTCGGCTACTGGCAGGTGCTGGAACAATCGACTGACCCGACGCAGCGGCGGCAGGCGTATATGGCGCTGCGCACGCTGCTGCATGACGAGTATCCGGAGCTACTCGAACTGCTGTCGGCCCAAGTTTCGACGCTGGCCGCCAGTGTGATGATAACCGGCAATGTGACGGAAAGCTGGACAGGGGCCAACATTTTTCTCAACCGCAGCATGGCCCCAGCCGCACCGAAGCCGGCCCCGCTTGTCACGCGCTATACGGACATCACCTGCCCGCAGCGCGTCTGGATCGGCGAGCGCCGCCTGCCGGTGGTGGTGGGGTTGACCCTGCGCCCGGCACGCGACAGCGACGCGCCGCCTGCCGCCATGCAGTTGACCACGGACCTGCCGGTCGAGGTGCGCATCACGGCCCCCAATTTTGCCGTCCTGGGGCCGCAGGCCAGGCCGCTGGTTGTGCTGCCCGATCAAGACAGCGAGCCGGTGGTCTTCTATCTCCAGCCGCAGGCCTCCGGCTTCACCCACATCAGCCTGGACTTTGTCCAGGGCGGCCGCCCGCTGCCCACGGTGCTGTGGGCGGTGGAGATCACGCGCGAGCAGGTGTCGCCCACGACGATTCGCCTCAGCCAACTGCTGGAGATTGAGCCGGCCGCGCCCCGCCCCGATCTGCTGCTCTATGTGGCCGACGACATGCACGACGGCCGCCCGCACCTGCGCATGACGCTGTATGAGGACGGGGCCGAGCAAGGCCTCGGCTTTGCCCCGCTGCCCCTGCCCGGCAGCCTGGCGGGCTTCATGCAGCGGCTCTACGACTCGCTGGCCGAGTGGACGGACGCCGCCGCCGGCGGCCCGCTCTTTGCCGGCAGCAACGGCATTGCCACCCTGCCGAAGGCCGTGCGCCAGGCGGGCGAGCAGCTTTGGTGGGAGCTTTTTCCCGATGACTTCAAACGCCACTACGCCGAGAAGCGCCAGGCCTGGCAGGGCAAGACCTTGCTGCTGGTCTCAGACGAGCCGCATATTCCGTGGGAGCTGGTGTGGCCTTATGCTGCCGGTGAGTGGCAGGACGACCAGCCGTGGTGCCTGTCGCTCAATCTCATGCGCTGGCTACGCCGCGGCGAGCATGTCAGCGGCTGCCGCAGCCCCAGCCTGGCGCTGACGCTCAACGCGCTGGCCTGCGTCGCCCCCATCAGCGCCAACCTGCCTTCTGCCCAGCGGGAGCAGGCGTTTCTGCACCAGTGGATGATGGACCACGGCGTGCGCGACGCCAGCCCACACCAATGCAGCCTGGGCGATGTGCGCGGGCTGGCGGAGGCGGGCGGCTACGATTGGCTGCATGTGGCGGCGCACGGCCTGCCCGCCGACCCTGCCGCTGGCGTCGAGCAGGCAGGGGCCATCCTGCTCGACGCCGGCGACCCGCTGACCAGCGACTGCTTTCTGGGCAACGGGCCGCAGACGCACATTGCCGCCCGGCGGCCCGGCTTTTTTCTCAATGCCTGCCACAGCGGGCGGCAGGGGCAGGGGCTGACCAGCCTCAGCGGCTGGGCGCCGCGCCTGCTGGCATTCGGCGCCGGGGCCGTCGTTGCGCCGCTCTGGACGGTTAGCGACCGCAGCGCCCTGGCCTTCGCCACCAGCTTCTACAACCACCTGCCCACCGACACCGTCGGCGACGCCCTGCGCGCCGCCCGCCGCCAGGGCATCGCTTCCGGCGACCCCACCTGGCTGGCCTACAGCGTCTTCGCCCACCCCCAGGCGCGCGTGCAGGTGGGCGATCACCATGTGTAAATTGGGTATTGAATCTGCCGACTGACGCCGTCGCCTGCGAGCCGGTTTGTCACGCTGCAAGCGTGACCTACATGCCGCGCCCCGTCCCCGTCTCGTCCACTACCGATTCCTGTCCACCGATTTTCGCCGCGAATATGGCAGCAGCAAGCGCAGCAAAGATGGTTGTCCCCAGATTCTGACCACGCGTAGGATGAGGGAAATCCGTGTCATCTAAATCCGCGCAATCCGTGCCTGAATCGGTGGGCAGGCATCGTCCCCCCCACGCCGCTTTTGCGCCTGCGCAATCCCTGCTACACTGCGGGCATGGCTGCAACTATCTCACGCATCCGCTCTTTTACGCTCCGCGCAATGCGCAGCGCCGCCTTGCTTTTCCTGCTGCTGCCCGCGCCCGTGCACGGCCAGGATGCGGCCCCGGTTACGGTGACGAGCACGCCGCTGGCCGCTGAGGCGGGGGAGTGTCTGGGCGCGTTCGTCACGACCGCCCTGCCCCACTTTACGGCCGTGGAGAACGACACGGTGCGCATGTTTGCCGCCAACGGGGCGGGGGTGGCGGCGGGTGATCTCGACCAGGACGGCGATCTCGACCTGCTCTTCGGCAATCTCGACGGCCCGGATACGCTGCTCTGGAACCTGGGCCAACTGCGCTTTCGCGCCGAGCCGTTTTCGACGGGCAAAACACGCGATGTGAAGATGGTGGATGTGGACGGCGATGGCCGGCTGGATGTGGTGCTGACCCGCAACACGGGCGCGCTCAACTATTTCCACAATGAGGGGGACACCGGCAATGAGGGGGCCAGCGAGAGCGATGCGGGCACGGTAACGTTTGCGCGCCGCACGCTGCCCGGCGTGGCCGCCCCCGCCTACGCCACCAACTGGGGCGATCTGGACGGCGACGGCGACCTGGATTTGGTGACGGGCACCTATGACGCCGGGCTGCTGACCGACCGCGGCACGACCTATATCGTCAACGGCGCCGGCAAGGGCGTCTATGTCTATTACAACGAGGGCGGGCGCTTCACCGCAGAACCGCTGGCGCACGCGGCGCAGGCGCTGGCTATCCTGCTGCCCGATCTCAACGGCGACGGGCGTCTCGACATCATGGTCGGCAACGACTTCCTGGTGCCCGATATGATCTGGCTGCAGGACGCGGACGGTGGCTGGACGCCCGCCGAACCGTTTGCCACCACCACCTACAGCACGATGAGCCTGGACCAGGGCGATATCGACAACGACGGGCGGCCCGAATTCTTCGCCGCCGATATGAAAGCCTATGACGAGGCGGACATGGTGGACATGATGCCGGTCATGCACGATATGATGGAGGGGATGACGCGCGAGAGCGTGACGAACGACCGCCAGGCGATGGAAAACATGCTGCAGTTTCCGGTCGGCCAGGGCGACTATCTCAACCTCGCCCCCGACTACGGCGTCGACGGCAGCGGCTGGAGCTGGTCGAGCAAATTCGGCGACCTCGACAACGACGGCTATCTGGATCTGTATGTGGTCAACGGCATGATCGAAGAGACGCTGTTCAGCCACATGCCCAACCATGAGCTGGTCGAGAAGAACCAGGCATTCCGCAACGAGGCCGGGCTGCGCTTCCGCTCCATGCCCGGCTGGCGGCTCGACTCGCCCCTCAGCGGGCGCGGCATGGTCATGGCCGATCTGGATGGCGACGGCGATCTGGATATCGCCGTCAACAACCTGCGCGGCCCGGCCCAGCTGTTTGAAAACCGCCTTTGCAGCGGCACCGCCCTCGAGGTGGATTTGCGCCAGGCGACAGGCGCCAACAGCCGGGCGCTGGGCGCGCAGGTCACGCTGCACACCGACCAGGGCGACTTCTTGCGCGTTGTGCGCGCCGGCAGCGGCTATCTCAGCGGCGACCCGGCCCGCCTGCATTTTGGCTTTCCGAGCGACGCCGCCCTGCTCAGCTTGGAGGTGCGCTGGCCCGACGGCGCCGTCTCACAGGTGGAGACGCCCGCCCCCAATGCGCTGCTGACTGTGACGCGACCATAACCGACGATACCGTGAGCCGGAGTTCCGAAACCGCCTATGTCTGAAATTTACCTGATCAACGTCACCGGCAAAGACCGCACCGGGCTGGTCGCCCGCTTTAACGGCATCCTGGCCGAACATGCCGTCAACGTGCTCGACATCGGCCAGGCGGTGATCCACGACTATATTTCGCTCGGCATCTTGATCGAGGCGCCGGAGGCCGCGCAGTCGTCCGCCGTGCTCAAAGACCTGCTCTTTACCGGGCACGACCTGGGGCTGGATGTGCGCTTTCGCCCCACCACGCTCGAAGCCTATGAGGCGTGGGTGGCGGAAAAGGGCAAGGAGCGCCGCGTAATCACGCTGCTGGGCCGCCGGCTGAACGCCGACCACATCGCGCGCGTGGCCGCAGCTTGTGCGGCCAACGACCTGAATATCGACGTGATCACCCGTCTTTCGGGCCGGCCCTCGCTGCGCAGCCCGGCGCGCGACCCCAAAGCCTGCGTGGAGATGACGGTGCGCGGCTATTTAGCGGACGAGAAGGCCATGCGCGACCAGTTGTGGCGGATTTCGGGCGAGATCGGCATCGACATCGCCTTTCACGCCGATGACATCTATCGCCGCAACCGCCGCCTGGTGGCCTTCGACATGGACTCGACGCTGATCCAGTGCGAGGTGATCGACGAGCTGGCGCGCTGCGCGGGGGTCGGCCCCGAAGTGGCGGCCATCACCGAGGCGGCCATGCGTGGGGAGCTGGATTTTCGCCAGAGCCTCACCCGCCGCGTGGAGCTGCTGGCCGGTCTGGAGGAAATCGTGCTGGCCGAGGTGGCGGATCGGCTGCCGCTCAGCGAAGGGGCCGAACGGGTGGCGGGCACGCTCAAGCGGCTGGGCTATAAGCTGGCGATCCTCTCGGGCGGCTTTGATTATTTTGGCCGCCGTGTGCAGGAGCGGCTGGGCTTTGACTATATGTTCGCCAACCGCCTGGAGATTGTGGACGGGCGGCTGAGCGGGCGGCTGCTGGGCGAGATTGTCGATGGCCGGCGCAAGGCGGAGCTGCTGGCCATGCTGGCGGCGCAGGAGGGCCTCTCGCTCGAACAGACGATTGCCGTCGGCGACGGCGCCAACGATCTGCCCATGCTGGGCGTGGCCGGGCTGGGCGTCGCCTTTCACGCCAAGCCGGTGGTGCGCCGCCAGGCCGAACGCACCATCACCGACGTGGGGCTGGACGGGCTGCTCTATTTGATCGGCATCCGCGAGCGCGAGATTGTGGGCAATTAGCGCCATCTTGCCCCTTCTGCGCACACGGTGGTATGATCGACCCCGCGAGGAACGTTCCAGACATGTCCCGGCTTCCTACGCCCGTGCACCACTTTCCAAAAGGCAGGAACTCCATGACGCGACCCACGCTTCTCAACGATGCGCACGACAAGGCGCTGCATGTTCTGCATAGCTGCGCCACCTCCTACGGCTACCGCGCCTCCGGGCTGGCGGCAGGCTATCCGCAGGTGTGGGCGCGCGACAGCATCATCACCTTTCTGGGCGGCGTGGCCACGGGCGATGCGCAGCTGCTGGCTTCCGGCAGGGCGGCGCTGGCCACCCTGGGGCAGTTTCAGACCGAGCGCGGGCTGATCCCGCTCAATGTCAACCCCGACAGCGGCTATGTCAGCACGGAAAACGCCGGCGCCGTGGATTCCAACCTCTGGTTTATCCTGGGCCATTATCTCTATTATCACTACAGCCACGACACGGCCTTTCTGCAAAGCCACTGGCCCACGATCGACAAGGCGCTGCGCTGGCTCGACTACCAGGACATGAACGAGTGCGGCCTGCTCGAAGTGCCGGAAGCGGGCGACTGGATGGATCTGCTGGCGGTGCGCTATAACGTGCTCTACGACAATGTGCTCTTCTATGCCGCCAAGCTGGCGCACGCCGAACTGGCGCAGCAGCTTGCGCCGGGCAGCGAAATCTATCGCTCCAGCGTCAACGCCGACGGTGTGCATATGCGCATCAATCTGCTGATGTGGATCGACCGCTGCTGGGTGGCGGAGCATTTTGCGCAGCATCTGGAGACGCTCAAGGCCATTCGCCTGGAGTGGTTTATGCTCTACCACAACATGGGCAGCATCTCCAGCCGCCCCTTTTATCTGCCCTGGACGGCGTTCCGCGAGTATGGCGACTGGTGCGACAGCCTGGGCAATCTGCTCGCCATCCTCACCGGCGTGGCGGACGGCCACCGCACCGAGCACATTCTGCGCTACATGGCGCAGGTGGGCATGGCCGAGCCGTACCCGACCAAGGCCATCTACCCGCCCATCTTCCCCGGCGAGACGCACTGGCGCGACTACTACCGCAGCCGCAATCTCAACCTGCCCCACCAGTACCACAACGGCGGCATCTGGCCGATGATCGGCGGCTTTCATGTCGCCGCGCTGGTGCGCCACCAGTGGGATCACCATGCCGAGAAGATGCTGGTAAAGCTGGCCGAGGCCAACCGCCAGGGCACGCTGCACGACTGGACCTTTAACGAGTGGCTGCATGGCTCCACCGGCCACCCGATGGGCTTCGAGCAGCAGGCCTGGTCTGCCGCCATGTACCTGTACGCCGAAAACGCCGTACAGACCGGCAAGCTGCCGCTCTTCGACCAACTGCTGGCCGCCAAGCCGGTGGAAGCGGCGGCGCGCGAAGACAACCTCTTCCACGTCGCCGGCGGCGGCGGGCCGGCGTAGCTGCGCAGCCACCAATGCAACGGCGCCTTGGCCCATTACATTTCAGATCGCCCCAAATCCGAAACGCACTCACCTTGCTCTATTGCCATGCAAAATGTCTTAATTTGGTATAATTGCGACATTGGATTGTCGTAATTCCGTATAATTGCGACATTTTGCGCGGTAGCTGCTGGGTGAGGGTTGCAGATGATTGAGCGTACCATCAGCGGGCACATTGCTGCTCGTCTTTTTAAGGGTCGGGTCATTACCATATTGGGCGCCAGGCGGGTGGGTAAGACCACCTTGGTCAAGGCGCTGCTGGAGCGCTACCGCGACAGGCGCGTGCGCTACCTCAACTGTGATTTGCAGTCGGTCCAGCTTGCGCTTGCCATCCAGGAGGCAGAGGCGCTCAAGGCTTATTTGGGCGAGCAGGAGCTCGTCGTCCTGGATGAGGCGCAGAACATTCCGGATGTGGGGCGCATCCTGAAAATCCTGGTGGACACCTATCCGGAGATGCAGGTTATTGCCACCGGTTCCTCGTCGTTTGACTTGGCCAACAAGACGTCCGAGGCGCTGACGGGTCGTGTCTATCCGTTTGAGCTTTTTCCGCTTGCGCTGTCCGAGATTGCCGGTGGGCAGGGGCACAGTGTGATCGATCCGCACCTGGAGCGCATTTTGCGCTTTGGTCTGTATCCAAGCCTCTGGGGTGTGGATGATGACGAGGCTCGCTTCCAGTTGGAAGAATTAGTCTCAAACTATCTGTACAGGGATGTGCTGACCTATATTGGGGTCAAAAAGTCGAGCGTTGTAGCTGGGCTGCTGCGCCTGCTAGCGCTCCAGGTCGGCCAGGAGGTGGCCTATTCCGAGTTAGGATCGGCGCTGGGCATTGACCGGCGTACGGTGGCAAACTACATCGACGTGCTGGAACAAAGTTTTGTCGTCTTTCGCCTCGGGGCGTTTAGCCGCAACTTGCGCAAAGAAGTGGCCAAGAGCCAGAAGGTGTACTTCTATGACCTCGGCGTGCGCAACGCGCTGCTGCAAGCCTTTGCCCCGTTGGAACTACGCAGCGACGTGGGCCAGCTTTGGGAAAACTTCTGTATTTTGGAGCGGCGTAAGCTGACATTCAATGCCGGCAAGCATCCTAACACCTACTTCTGGCGAACCTATGACCAGAAGGAGATCGACTACATTGAAGAGATGGACGGTCGCCTGACCGGCTACGAATGCAAGTGGAACCCGGCGAAACGAATGCGGCCACCTAAGGACTTTCTGGAGACATACCCCGGCAGCGTCGTCCACCAGATCGACAGCGCCGGATACTGGCGCTATTTGTTGTAGGGAGGCTTTTTAATCCCTGCGCGGTGAAAGCGGCGCCGCCTGGCCGCGCAGAGTGTAGAGAAACCTCAGAGTCCGTTCCGCCCGCACATGCGGTATACTGGGGAGGATGACGACGCAATCGCAGCAGCCGGTCGCGGCCCCTACGCCGATCTTCACCATCGGCTACGGCGCCCGTACGCTGGAACAACTGGTGGACGCCCTGAACGGCCAGGCTATCGAATTTCTGATCGACGTGCGCTCGGCCCCCTATTCGCGCTACAAGCCGGAATTCGCCAAGGAGGCGCTGGAAGCCGCGCTCAAGACGCAGGGCATCCGCTATCTCTTTCTGGGCGACGCGCTGGGCGGGCGACCGGACGATCCTACCTGCTATGTCGAAGGCAAGGTGGATTATCATCGCCTGCAGGACAAACCCTTCTACCGCCGCGGCATCGACCGCCTGCAAAGCGCCTTTGCCCAGCAGCGCCGGGTGGTGCTGATGTGCAGCGAGGGCAAGCCGGAAGAGTGCCACCGCGCCAAGCTGATCGGCCCCACACTGACGGCCCTGGGCATCCCGGTCATGCACATCGACGAGAACGACCAACTGTGCAGCCAGGCGCAGATCGACGCCCGGCTGGACGGGGCGCAGCTGACGCTCTTTGACGCGCCGACGCGCGCCTCGCGCAAACGCTACATAGGGCAGACGGGTGAAGGGCAGGCGGGTGGAGAACAGGCCAATCAGGCTGCCAGCGACGAGCAGGGGGAGGAAGGGGAGGAGCGGGATGGTTGAATTTGTCACCATCGGCGTCTATGGCTTTGACGCCGGCCACTTTTTCCAGGTGCTGCTGGACGCCCAGGTCGACACCCTGTGCGACATTCGCCGCCGCCGCGGGGTGCGCGGGGCCGAATATGCCTTCGCCAACAGCAAACGGCTGCAGGAACGGCTGCGCCAGCTCAACATCCGCTATCTGCACCGTCTCGACCTGGCCCCCCCGCAGGCATTGCGGGCGCAGCAGGCAGCCGCCGACGAGCAGACGCACACAGCGCGCCGGCAGCGCGCCGCGCTCAGCCCAAGCTTTGTGGAGGGCT
>JBBRBX010000094.1:0-24467 GCA_038205395.1 Caldilineales bacterium | reverse complement strand
GCTTGACTCGCTAACCGGCGCCAAGAGCACGCTTGAATCGACGCTGACGGCGAAGGATCAGTCACTGGTCAGCACGCAGGCCAGGCTGGAAGAACTGCAGGCCGGGCTTTCCCAACGCAGTATGCGCTTTGATGCCCTGAGTCTCCACACCAGCAGCCTGGAAGCGGACATGGAAATTCGTGCTTTGGAGCGGCGCAAGCTGGAAGAGCAGGTGCGCAGTGTAGCAGCTGACTTGCAGGCCCTGGCTCAGCAGCAGTCGGAAAACGGTTCACCAGCGCTGCAACCGGCAGACGCAGCAGCCGAACCAACGGCGGCTGTCGGCCCCATTGCCCCGGCTGACCAAGCCGCGGACATCCAACCGGAGCAGCCGGAGCAAGAGGAGTCCAGCCTTGCAGCGCTGACAGCCGGCGCCGCTGCCGTCAGCAAACTGGTGCGCCGTCAGGTCAGTAGGATTGAAGACGCGCAGACGCAGTTGACGGGTATGCAGACGCAGTTGGACAGCTATGCGACGGCCAAAGAATCGCTGGCTGCCGAACTGAAGAACAAAGGCGCCAGCCATGCCGAGGTGGAGACGAAATTGCAGGCGCTGCAAGGCGAGTACGAGGGCGTCCTGGCCGCACGTACTGATCTGCAAGCTCAACTGCACGACATAAACGAGCAGCTGCAAGACTATCTTGCTCAGTATAGTGATGAGGAACAAACAGAGCAGCCGGCAGCAGATGCGACCCCTACCGAAGGTGACACTGGCGAGCCGGCAGCCCCGGCCGTCAAACCGGGCGGAGCATTGGGCGGCGTGACGGCAATCGGCGCTCTGCTCAACCGGAGCAAGGATGCCCTGAACAGCGCAAACGTACGCATTGGCGAACTGGAAGACGAAATCAGCGCGCTCACGTCACAAAAGAGCGATCTGGAGGATCAAATCCAGCAAAGCGAGCAGTCGCTTGCCGATGTAAACGCGCAACTGGAGAGCGCGCAAGCCACGATTGCCGGCTATACGAGCGACATCGCTACACTCCAGCACCAGCTCGACAGTGTACAGGCAACGCTGGCAGCCACCGAATCGGAACGCCAACGCCTGGATGCCCAACAGCGCCAGCTGAACGACGACCTTCTCCAGTTGGGCCAGGCATGGGATGCCGGCGATGAAACGGCGCTGGAAAGCGTGGCGCAGAAACTCCTCAGCCCTGCTGGCGATGCAGCAGATGCGGCTGCCGGTGATGAGAGCGCGGCTGCCACAGGTGACAGACGCCTCATGGACGCGCCGTTGATCAAAGTCGGCGGCGCCGTGGCAGTAGCCGGCGCAATCCAAAAGAAGCGCGCTGCACTCAGGGAGACCAGCACGCAGTTGGAGCAAACGCAGCAGGAGCAGGCCGAGCTGGCCGCAGCCAAGGCTGATCTGGAAGCGCAGTTGCAGAACCAGACGGCTGCGCTTGAGGCAGCTACGACACAGACGGCAGCATTGCAAGAGCAGCTTGCAGAGACTAATGCGCAGATTGCTGCGCTGCAGGAGCAGCTTGAAGCGGTCAAGGCACAACATGCGGACGAAGTGCAGGCGCTTGAGGCAAAAACGGCTGAATTGCAGGCGATGTATGACCAGGCCGAGGCTCTGCGCACACAGCTAGAGACATCATTGGGCGGCCTTACACAAGATTTGCAGACGTTGGGTGCGGCAGTGGAGGGCGACGACGAAGGTTCACTCGAACAATTGCTGACCCGCTCCGGTGCAGTGCAGGCCGGTGGACAGGCCGGGGCAGATGCACAGGTCGAGCCGGGTGAGTCGCAAACGCTGCGGGCAGCCCCGGTTGCAGCCGTAGCCACAGTCGCTGCGGCGCTGCAGAGCAAGCAAGCTGCCCTGCGCGACGCCGACGAACAGTTGGCAGCGTTACAGGCGCAGTTGGCCGAAGCCACCGCCGACAGTGAGGCAGCCAAAGCCCTGCTGGCCGAGCGGGACAGCGCGCTGCTGGAAGCCGAGAACAAGCTAACGGCTGTCCCCATCGCACCCGAAGCACCCGCAGCGCCAGTGGAAAAGAAGGTAAGCGACTTCAAAGCGGCCGCTCGTGCCGCTGCCGAAACGCGCGGTGCGACGGTGCAGACGACCCTGACGCTGCAGGACCTCGCCGAGATCAAACATATCGGCGTGACCTTCGAGCAGCGCCTCTATCGCGCCGGGGCCGGCACCTACTGGGAAGTAGCGCATCTGACCGACGACGACTTCGAACTGATCCTGCGCCTGACCGAAATGCAGCAGTTGGCCATGGATCTGAACGAAGCCCGCACAGATGCCCAGCGGCTGGCCGAAGAGACCAACACGGTGGGCATGTTGTCCGAAGGCGAGACGCCCGACGACTTCGAGCCGATTCCGGGTATCGGCAAGGTTTTTGAACAGCGGCTCTACAGCGCTGGGATTCGCACCTACCGCGATTTGGCCAATATCAGCGAAGAGCAACTGGCCCAAATCTGCAAGGCGCGCAAGCCCTTGATCCCCGACTACGCAGCCTGGATCAAGCAGGCCCGCCTGTTCGTGGATATCCGCGGCAGCGGCCAACAGCACAACTAGCAGCACAACACAAACAAAAAAGGGGCGCCTGCTGCGGCGCCCCTTTTTTGTTGCAGAAGACCGGAAAAGCTGATACGGCCTGCGCTGCACCTCACATATCAAAAATTCTGCCCCGGTTCAGGATTTGTCCGGGGTCCAAGGTGCGCTTCAAACGCTGCATCAGCGCCACCTCTTCCGGCGTGCGCGACCAGCCCAGATACGCCTTTTTCTCAAGCCCGATCCCATGCTCCGCAGCAATCGAACCGCTGCAAAGCCGCAGCGGGCGGTAGACAATCCCTTCCACTGTGGCGCGATCGGCAGGCTTCAGCGCGGGCGCCCAAATATTAATGTGCAGGTTGCCATCGGCGACATGGCCATAGACCCAGCAGCGCCCGTCAACGCCAAAATGATATTCAACGCTGGAGCGAACATCCGCCACGTACTCATCCATCTCCGCCACCGGCAGGCTGACATCAAAACCAAAGGTGAGGTGGTGCTGGCGCTCAATCTGCTCCGAATCCTCACGCACACGCCAAAGTCCGGCGCGCTGAGCCTCACTGCCTGCCACCACGGCATCGTCCACCAGCCCTGCCTGAGAGGCATGGTCAAGCGCCGATTCAAAGCTGCGCCGGCTGCGCTCCGGCGCTGCCCCCAGCGCCTCAACCAACACATAAAAACGAGCTTCCTGCGCCAACGGCGGTTTACTGGCTGCCGGCGGCGTTGTTGTGAGCCGGTAGTACTCCGGCCACATCAATTCAAACGACGCCAGCGCCCCGCCCAGATCGCTTTGCAGCAGATGCAGGAGTGCCACGACCTGGTCAAACTCTTCCACAGCTAGCAATGCCGTCTGCACCGCACGCTGCTCGGGGTACAGCCGCAGCACGAGGCGGGTGATAACGCCTAATGTGCCTTCGCTGCCGATAAACAACTGCTTCAGATCATAACCGGCGTTATTTTTGAGCATGTGGTTGAGCGACGGAATTACCGTGCCATCAGCCAACACGACCTCCAGCCCAAGCACCAGATCGCGCATCACCCCGTAACGCAGCACCCGCACGCCGCCTGCGTTCATGGCCGCACAGCCGCCGATCGTAGCCGACCCGCGTGCGGCGAGATCAAGCGGGAATAAAAGCCCGGCTGCCGCCGCAGCCTCCTGCACACGCTGCAGCGGTGCGCCTGCCTGCACCGTCATCGTCTGGCCCGCGGTGTCCACCGCTTCCACGCTGTTCATCCGTTCCAGCGACAGCAGCAAGTCCTGGGTGCCGCTGTGGGTAGCATCCACCAGGTTGGTGCCGCCCCCCAGCGTGATGATAGGCCGACCGGCTGCCGAGCAGGTACGCAGGACAGCAGCGACTTGAGCAGTCGAGCGCGGGCGCAGAATGGCTGCCGCCTGCAAAGGGGAAGAATCGATCCAGCTCGCCGGGCGCGCCGCCACCTCCGCCCCTGTCAAAACTACGTCCGCTCCCAGTGCCTGGCGCAGTTCATCTACAATCGTTGTCACCGCCGCCTCCATGTCCCATTACAGGGCTGTCTTATGATCCTCTGCATACTCCGCCAGCGCTGCACCCAGCCGGCGAGCACCCTCCGCCAACTGATCCGGCGCATAGAAAGCAAAGCTGAGACGCATATAATTGCGCAAGCCGTCGCGGCTGGAGAAGCGGACGCCAGGGCGCAGGCCAACTTTGTGGCGGGCAGCATACGGCATAATATCCGCCGCGTCATACCCCTGCGGCAGCCGCAGCCAGAAGAAGTAACCGCCTTGCGGCGTTACATAGTGCACCCTGTCGCCCAACTCGCGGCGCAGCGCCTGGTCAAGCACAGCGATGCGCGGGCGATAGGTGGCGTACAACTGCGCTAAGTACTCGGCCTGCCACCCTTCCTCCAGCACGACACGCACCAGGGCGGAGGTGAAAGGGTTTAACCCCCCGCCGCTGTCGAGCAGCCCACTTTGCACCAGCCGCCGGATGTGTGCGGGTGCAGCCTGCACCCAACCCAGCCGCAGGCCGGGAGCCAGGATTTTGGAGAAAGAGCTGATGGAGAGCACTGTACCGCCCGCCGCCGCCGCCGCCTGCGCCAGCGGCGGCGGCGGTGGCGTATTGTAACTGAGCAAGTGGTACACTTCATCGGCTATAATGAGGAAATCATGGTCGCGGCTCAAATTCACCAACTGCTGCCGCCGTGCTGCCGGCAGAGTCGCACCGGAAGGGTTCTGGTGCGTCGGGATCACGTAGAGCAGGGCCGGCTGCTGCCGGGCCAGCGCCTCTTGCAAGGCGTCGATGCGCAGCCCCTGCTCATCGGTGGCGATGCTGACGACGCGCAGGCCGTGGTCGGCAAAGATGCGCAGCGCCAGAAAATAGGTCGGCTCTTCGACAAAGACGACATCACCCGGCTGCGTGTAAAGTGTGCAGATCAGATCGAGCGCCAGCGAGGCGCCGGCGCTGACAAAGAGATCATCATGGCCGACGGCAAAGCCATAGCGGCTGGTCAGAAACTGCGCCAGCGCCAGACGAAAGTACCCGTCGCCCTGTTCCAGCCCATATTGCAGCAGCGATGCATCGCTCTGCCCCAAACGGCGAGCCGCCGCCTTTTGCAGGATGGCGAGCGGCAGCAGGTCGGACGCCGGATGGCCCAGGCCAAAATCGATCACATCGGCAGGAGTTTCAGATTGCGTGGTGGCCAGCGTTAGCGGTGTAGTCATGGGATTTCGTTCTTTTTACAACACGTCAACCAGATATCGAGCAGAGAACAACGGCAGAGAACAACGGCAGAGAACAACAGGAGCAAGCGCAGCCAATGAACCGGCAAGATCAAGCAGACCTTATTATTACGCACGCACAGGTATTTACGGCAAATCCTGCACAGCCCTGGGCGGCGTGCGTGGCCGTGCGCGGCAGCCGTATCGTCTTTGTGGGCGACCTGCAGGCGGGAATGGCCTGGCGCGGCCTATCCACGCGCGTGGTGGATGCCCAGGGCGGCACCCTGATGCCAGGACTGACCGACAGCCACTTTCACTTGCAATGGGGATCGACCAACTACGAAGACGCTGCTCTGGAAGAAGTGCGCAGCCTGGAGCAGTTGGCGCAAGCGCTGCGCAGCCACGCCGCCCATTTCCCCGACAAGCTCTGGATCAGCGGCCAAAGGCTGGCCTATGATCTGCTGGGCGGCGAGCGCATGTTGACGCGCCACGATCTCGACGCCATCGAACCGCAGCGGCCTGTGGCGCTGATGTCCCTCGACTATCATGCCCTGTGGGCCAACACGCGCGCGCTGGAACTGGCCGGTATTTTGCACGGCGCACCCCTCCCGCACGGCAGCGAGATTGTAATGGAGCCAGACGGGACGGCCGCCGGCCAGCTAAATGAGCGCGGCGCCTTTCGGTATGTGCTGGATGCCATGCCGCCACTGAGCCAACAGGCACGCGCGCGGCTGCTGCGGCTGGCGCTGGCCGAAGCCGCGGGCTATGGCATCACCAGTGTGCACAACATGGATGGGGATGCGGCGCAGATGGAGCGCTATGCGGCGCTGGCGGCGCTGGGCGAACTGCCGCTGCGCGTCTATATCGCCTACAGCGTACAGCCCAGCACACCGCTGGCGGCCTTGGCCGGCGAAGCTGCACCGCTGCGTGACCGCTACCAGTCCGGAATGGTGCGGGCAGGCAGCGTCAAGTTCTTTATGGACGGCGTGATTGACTCGTTCACCGGCTTTATGCTCGAACCGTACGCGCTGCGTCCTGACACGTGCGGTGAGGCGCTGTGGGCGGCGGAAACCTTCGCCCAGTATGCCGCTGAAGCCGACCGGCTGGGTTTGCAGATTGTCACCCATGCGATTGGCGATGGGGCTGTGCGCCGCACATTGGACGGGCTGGCTGCCGCACAGCGCGCCAATGGCCGCCGCGACAGCCGCCACCGCATCGAGCACATCGAACTGCTGCACCCCGCCGACCTGGCGCGCTTTGCCGAATTGGGTGTGACCGCCTCCATGCAGCCGCTGCACGCCTCACGCCCCGACCACGATTATTTTCTCTATTGGACTGAATGTGTCGGGCGCGAGCGCTGGCAGGACTCCTTTCCCTGGCGCGCCCTGCATGCCGGCGGCGCGCCGCTGGTCTTTGGCAGCGACTGGCCGATCGTCAGCATGGATCCCTATCAAGGGTTGGAAGCGGTTGTCAACCGCTGCGCCTGGGCAGAAGGGCTGCCAAACCATGCGCTCAGCCTGGACGAAGCAGTGGCCGGCTACACGCGCGTGCCCGCCTGGGTTGAATTTCAAGAGCACGCCAAAGGGCAGGTGCGGCCCGGCCTGCTGGCTGACCTCGTCCTGCTCGACGCCGACCTATTCACTTGTCCACCCGACCGGATTGCCCACGTGCGTCCTGTGCTGACCATTTGCGACGGGCGTGTGGTCTATGAACGCATGTAGTCCGGCAAAAAGTTTTCCGCCAGGGAAAGAATTATACGCACCTATGATATGATAAGCGAGCGGCAAGTTTCACGCTTGCCGCTGTAGCCTCGACGATGCGCACACAGAAGTGACGCAGCCGCACGCTGACTGTGCCGGCTTTCCAACCATCCATAAAGTGCAAGCTGCGGCCGCCACTCGCGCTGCCGCTCTTTTAAAAAACATTTACTACAAAGGGGGAAACATGCGAAAACAAACGGTACTGTGGGCACTCGTTGTCATTGCGGCGCTGCTGCTGTCGGGCTGTACGGCAGTGCAGCCGGCGACCGGCGGTGCAGGGCAAACCGGCAGCGCGGATGCAGCCGCAACGGCTGCGGTGGATGAAGGGCTGCTGGGCACGATCAAGGAGCGCGGCAAGATTATTGTCGGCACCTCAGCGGACTATCCGCCCTATGAATCCATCGACGCCGAGGGCAAATATGTCGGCTTTGACATGGATCTGACCCGCGCGGTGGCCGAAAAGCTGGGCGTAGAGGTCGAAATTCAGGACATGCCCTTCGACTCGCTGATTGCCGCCCTGCAGGAGGGCAAGATCGACGCCGTAATTGCCGCCATGCAGTCTACACCCGAACGCGACGAGACGGTCGATTTCTCCATCGACTACCGCCCGACTAAAGATGCGTTTTTGGGAGCGGCCGACTCGGCCATTGAACTGAAGACCGGAACCGACGCCGCCGGCTACAGCATCGGCGCCCAGACCGGCACCGTACAGGAAGGCTGGGTGCAAAGCGCACTGGTCGGGGCCGGGCTGACGCCTGCCGACAAGGCTTTCTCCTACGAACGCGCCGACCAGGGCGGATTGGATGTTGCCAACGGGCGCATTGACCTGCTGCTGATCGACGCTGAACCGGCAATTGCGCTGGCCGACCAACTGGGTCTGAAAATCCTGTTGATCACCGACAGCACAACGACGGCAGGCAAGGCAATTGCCATCCCCGATGGCGAGAGCGCACTCAAAGCCGAACTGGACAAGATCATCCAGGGGTTGAACGACGACGGCACTATACTGCAGATCGAACAAGCCAACAATCTGCCCGACCTGAATTAGAAACAGCGTAATTTCCCGCGCCACCGGCGGGAGATGGTCACGCCATCTCCCGCCGGCCTGTAAAACGTGCTTACGCCAATGCCATTTCTCGAAAAGTTCTACACCACCATTCTTTTTTTGCTCGAAGGTTTGGGCGTGACGGTGAGCGTCACCGTGATTGCGCTGGCGGTTGGTTTTGTGCTGGGTGTGCTGATGGCGGTGCTGCGTGTCTACGGCAGTCGCCCGCTGGCGGCGCTGGCCGCAGCCTACAGCGTGATCGTGCGCGCGGTGCCTGTGGTCGTGACGATCTTTATTCTCTACTTTGTGATTGCCTCCATCATCAATCTCACACCTTTTTTGGCCGGCGCGCTGGCGTTGGGCTTTGCCAGCGGCGCCTACCAATCCGAAATCTTTCGCGGCGCGCTGCAATCGGTGGCGCCCGGCCAGATGACGGCGGCGCGTGCCATCGGCATGAGCCGAGTGCAGGCGATCCGCCATATCATTCTGCCGCAGGCCGTGCGGCTGGCGCTGCCGGGCTGGGGCAACGAGGCCACGCTGGTGCTCAAGGATTCGACGTTGGTGTTTGCAGTCGGCGTGCCGGAAATGCTGCGCCGCGCCCAGTATGTCAGTTCGCGCACGCTGGAGCCGTTCCTGGCCTTTGGCACAGCCGCTCTGCTCTACCTGGTGCTTACCATGCTCACTACCTTTGTGCTGAGCCGTGTGGAACAGCGCTACCGTTTGCTGACCTGACCTGTGCTCTAATTAGCGCTTTGAGAAAGATTTGACTTTTATGGCTGAAGCATTGCCCGCTGACATCCCGCTGCCCGACCTGAGTGCGCCGCCGCTGGTACGTATTGAGGGGGTGCAGAAGTCGTTTGGCGCTACCCATGTGCTGAAAGGCATCAACCTCTCTGTCTATCGCCGCCAGGTGGTGGTGCTGGTCGGCCCCAGCGGCACGGGCAAAAGCACACTGCTGCGCTGCATCAATCTGCTCAGCCCGCCCGACAGCGGGTGCATCTGGCTGGAGGAGCAGGAGATCACGGCCCCCGGCGTCAACCAGGACAAGGTACGCCAGCGCATCGGTATGGTCTTTCAGGATTTCAACCTGTTCACCCACCTAACCGCTCTGGAAAATGTCACAATCGGCATGACCAAAGTGTTGGGGATCAAGAAGCCGGAAGCGCGCGAAAAAAGTATGTGGGAACTGGAGCGTGTGGGGCTGGCAGACCGCGCCAGCCACTATCCCGCCCAGCTTTCCGGTGGGCAAAAGCAGCGTGTGGCCATCGCCCGCGCCCTGGGCATGGACCCACACGTGATGCTGTTTGACGAGCCGACCTCAGCGCTCGACCCCGAACTGACCGGTGAGGTGCTGGAGGTGATGCAGAACTTAGCGTTTGAAGGCGACACCATGATCGTCGTCTCGCATGAGATGCAGTTTGCGCGCGAGGTGGCCGACAAAATCGTCTTTATGGAGGGTGGCTATGTCGTCGAAGAAGGTGACCCCGACGAGATGTTCACCAATGCGCGCACGGATCGGACGCGCGAATTTCTCAACAAAATCGCCGATTTTGGCGAAACCAAAAACAAGAAGTAGCCGCTAAAACGAGTTTTCATGGATCAGTTTCTGCTGTTTTTACAGCGTGTGCTGCCGCTGCTGTGGCAAGGTACGCTGATCACCCTGCAGCTTGCCTCGGTTTCATTGCTGTTGGGGATGGCTCTGGGGCTGCCGCTGGGCGTGCTGCGCGTCTACGGCCCAGCCTGGGTGCGGCGGATCGTCGGCTTCTATGTGCTGGTCTTTCAGGGCACGCCTCTGCTGGTGCAGCTCTTCATCATCTACTATGGGCTGCCGCAGTTCGGCGTCACCTTTGACCGCTTTGCCGCCGCCTATATTGCCCTCGGTCTGCACAGCGCCGCCTACCAGGCGGAGTATCTGCGTGGCGCGCTGCAATCCGTCAGCGAAGGACAGATGGTCGCCGCGCGCGCCATCGGCATGAGCCGCGTGCAGGCGATTGTCAACATCATTCTGCCGCAAGCCTTCCGCCTCGTGCTGCCAGCATGGTCCAACGAAGTCGTGTCGATGATCAAGTACACGGCTGTCGTCTATCTGATCGCCGTGCCGGATCTGATGGGCCAGGCCAAAAATCTATCCAGCAAATTCTTCCAGCCCATCCCCATCTATCTGACCGCCGCCTTCTTTTACCTCGTGCTGGTCGGCATCACCTATTTTCTGCTGCGGGCGCTGGAGCGCCGCCTGGCCGTGCCGGGGTTGACAATGGAGCAAGAAGGGTAGCGCGCCGACCCCGCGTTTGTTACAAAGTAGAATCTCCGCGCGTTATCCGGATTGGCTGCCCGCATGGTACACTATTCGGTGGCTGGTGGCGCCAAACGACGGAATCCACTGGCCGTACAGCGTGCCGTCGCCACTGTGCACGTGGATTGTGTGCGCATATTGTGTTCCTAAATGGATGGTATATATGCTAGTCCAAAACCCGCGCGAATACTTACGGTTCGCCTATGAGCAGCACTTTGCTATGCCGGCATTTAATGTCTGCAACCTGGAAATGGCCAAGGCCGTCATCGAGGCGGCAGTCATCGAGAACGCGCCGCTGATCGTGCAGACCTATCCCGGCGATCTGGCGCATGCGGCCTTTGGCCCGGACATGGGGCCGCTGCCGGTTCTGATCAAGGCCATGGCGCAGGAGGCCCCGGTGCCGGTCTTTCTGCATCTGGACCACGGGCCGGGCTTTGACTACAACCTGCGCTGTCTGCACGCCGGCTACAGCTCGGTGATGTTTGACGGGCACGACCTGCCGCTGGCGGAAGCGCTGGCAGAAACGGCGCTGATTGCGCGCGCCGCCCATGCGCTCAACGCAGCCGTGGAAGGCGAGCTGGGCACCTTTGGCGGCGGCCAGGGCAGCTTTGACCTGACGCAGCCGGAAGATGTGCCGTTGATGTTTGTGCAGGGACAGGTGGACATGCTGGCGGTCTCAGTCGGCTCCGAGCATGGCCAGGCCAGCCGGCTTGACCTTGATCTGCTGGCGGCGATTGCTGCACAAGGGCAGGCCCCGCTCGTGCTGCATGGCGGCAGCGGCATCCACGAAGACGATGTGCGCGCCGCCCTGCAATGGGGCGTCGTCAAGATCAACATCGGCGCCGCCCTCTCGCGCGCCTGGTGCGCCGGCTCGCGCGAGGCGCTGGAAGCCGGCTGCGACCACTACGGCGTGCTCAAGCAGTCAATGGATCGCGTGCGCGAAGTCGCACAGCACCGCCTGCGCCTGATGGGCGCAGCCGGGCGCGCAGCATAAAACAGACTTGTCTATAAAGGGGGGAGCAGGCGGCGCCTGCTCCCCCCTTTCTTCCACACCAACCAGTGCCTTTTATGGTCTTTCCTCTCCGCTCCTCCCACTGTCCAGTTTGTACACCCGCGTGCGCCACTACTTCTTTTTATTTTCAGCCACCCGAAATTCTACGATCTGGCGGATCAAGTCATAGGGGATAGGTTTGTTCAGCGGAAACTTTACTGTTCCTTTTGATGCCTTGTAGGGGGCCAGCTCTGCCGCAAATGCCTCCGTTCCACCCGGCGTTGGATAAAAGCCGATGTGCTGCTTGTAGGCGCCGAAGTAAACCAGGTTGCCGTTCAAGTAAAAGGCCGGCATTTGGTAACTAATTTTTTCCACGGCGCCGGGCGCCGCTTCCTGCACCACCGCCCTGATCTTGTTCAAAATCTCCTGCACATTCTGCGGATACTGGGCAATATATTCGTCAATTGTGGTGGGACGATCTTGTGTTGCCTGCATAGCGATCCTTTTTTCTCCTCTACGCTTATCCACCCCCTTACGTATGAACATCTGATTCAAGCATAAACAAGATTGCCATGGGCTGCAAGCGCCCTAAAAAGCTCGCCGACGTGAGACAAAAGTCGCAGCGCACCTGCCGGCTTTGCGGTATGCTGGGGCCGTATACTGGTTCCGGCTGTCGGTAGAGCGTTTTCTTGAGGAGTCTGTTTTATGGCCAACCTGCCACTGCCACGCATTACGGCTGCGCTTTGCAGCGGCTGTGAACGCTGTGTGGCGATCTGCCCGACCCAGGCGCTGGCGCAGGTAGGAGGCAAGGCGGTGCTGGCCGCACCCGACCGCTGCACCTATTGCATACTGTGCGAAGACATCTGCCCGGACCATGCCATTGCCTTGCCGTTTCTGATCGTATTTGCCGAGTCGCTGCACAGATCTGTGTAAGCGGCTCTGTTGGTGAATGTCCCAAACCATTACGCACAAATGACACCAATCTGATTTCAAAGTTCAATGAACGGTCTGCATCAAACCCATTTTTACCCAGGTGAAGGAGCTTACACCATGAAACGTCTGTTGTCTCTTGTGTTGATTGTACTGCTGCTGGCGATAGCGCTGGCGGCATGCAGCGACGACGAAGCGCCAATCGATTCGCCGACGCCGACGCTTGTACCCATCAGCGCCGGCGCGGCCACCTCCGGCGATGCCGGTGACGCCGGGGCGGGTCTGCCTGCCGATGTGCTGACGATCGCCAACCAGCGCGGGCTGACGCCGGCTGATGTGCGCGCAGCGATGATGACCTACACGCCCAGCGGCAAGATGGATGAGTACTACATGTTCTCGTCCGGCGGCCAGTCGGGCAGCGTAATCGTGATCGGTGTGCCTTCCATGCGCATCCTCAAGAATATCGCCGTCTTTACACCCGAATCCTGGCAGGGCTATGGCTATGGTGCATTGGACACGGAAGCGCTGCTCGACAGCGGCAATGTCGGCGACACGAAAATCCGTATGGGAGACACGCACCATCCTGCCCTGAGCGAGACCGCGGGCGACTATGACGGCCAGTATCTGTTTATCAACGACAAGGCCAGCGCGCGCTTGGCCGTGATCGACCTGCGCGACTTTGAGACCAAGCAGATCGTCAAGGACCCCAACCTGATCAGCAACCACGGCGCGACCTTTGTCACGCCCAACACCGAATACATCATATCGGCCAGCCAGTACGCGACGCCGCTCGGCTGGACGTATGCACCGCTTTCGGAATACAAAGAGAAATATCGCGGCCTGGTCACGCTCTATGCCTTTGACCGCGAAAAGGGGCGCATCGACCTGAGCAAGTCGTTCGCCATTGAACTGCCGCCCTACTGGCAGGACTTGTGCGATGCAGGCAAGCTGGTCTCCGAAGGCTGGGCCTTCTGCAACAGCTTCAACACCGAACTGGCCACCGGCGGTATCGAGGAGGGCAACCCGCCGTTTGAGGCGGGAGCCAGCCAGCGCGACACGGACTATATGCACATCTTCAACTGGAAGAAGGCCAAGGAAGTCGTCGATGCGGGCAAGGCTGAAGTCATCAACGGTATCCCCGTCATTCGCATCCCCACGGCAGTGGAAGAAGGCGTGCTCTTCCTGACGCCCGAACCGAAAAGCCCGCATGGCGTGGATGTAACGCCCGACGGCAAGTATCTGGTTGTCTCCGGCAAGCTTGACCCGCATGTGACAATCTATTCGTTTGAAAAGATTATGCAGGCCATTGCCGATAAAGCTTACACGCCTGACGAGTTCGGCATCCCCGTGCTCAACTTTGATGCGACCATGCTCGCGCAGGTCGAATTAGGCCTTGGACCGCTGCACACTCAGTTTGACGACCGCGGCGGCGCCTACACCAGCCTCTTCCTGGACAGCGCAGTGGCGCACTGGAGCCTGGGCGGCGAGGATCCGGCTGGTTATAAGCTGCTGGAAAAGCTGCCCGTGCAGTACAACATCGGCCACATCTCGGCCGCCGAGGGCGACACGGTCAACCCCGATGGCAAGTACCTGGTCGCGCTCAACAAGTGGTCTGTGGATCGCTTTCTCTCCACCGGCCCGCTCAAACCGCAGAACGAGCAGTTGATCGACATCGGCGGCGACAGGATGAATGTCCTGTACGACATGCCCATGGGCATCGGTGAGCCGCATTACGCGCAGATGATCAGGGCCGACAAGATCAAGGCGTGGGATGTCTACCCGCAGGTAGGCTGGGATCCAAGCACACAGGCCCCCTCCGAGTTTGCCACCTTGCCTGGCCAGGAACGGGTCGAGCGCAACGGCAGCAATGTCGAGGTCTTTATGACCGCAGTGCGCTCGCACCTCAACCCGGAGCATGTCCAGATCAAGAAGGGCGACCACGTCACCTGGCACATCACCAACATCGAATCGTCGCCCGACGCTACGCATGGCTTTGATCTGGGCGGCCAGAATCTCAGCCTCAGCATTGAGCCGGGCGAGACGACCAGCTTTGCGTTCGACGCCACCCAGAGCGGCACCTTTGCCTTCTACTGCACCGAGTTCTGCTCGGCGCTGCACCTGGAGATGGCAGGCTATCTGCTGGTCGAGGACGACACGGTCGCTGCTAAATAAAAGCGGCCCGCGCCACAGCTTCGCTCCAACGTGTGGGCTGCAGCAGTTCATCTGCTGCAGCCCACGCCCAGCGCAGCGTGAACACCAGACAGGCAGCAAGCAAAGCAAGAAAAAGGGTAAAAAATGTCCACCGATATGGAAAAAGTGCTTGGCCCACGCGTGCCGGCAGACGAATTCAAAGCCAATCGTGCTCGCTATCTAATTCCGACGCTGCTCTTTGCAGCCGCCGCCATTCTGCTGGTGGTGTCGATTTCACGCCCTTGGTGGCGGCTCAAGCTCGTTGCCCCGCAGTACCCGCAGGGACTGTACGTGACGGCTTATGTCAATCGGATGACCGGCGACGTGTCGGAAATTGACGGTCTCAATCATTACATTGGGATGCGTCCGCTGGCCGAGGCTGCCGAGTTCGAGCGCACCGTGTCGATCTTTGGCATCGGCGCGGTGGCGCTGCTGATTCTGGCCTCCGCCTTTGTGCACAACCGCTGGGCGGCGCTGCTGGCGCTGCCGGCGCTCTTTCTGCCGCTGCTTTTCCTGGCCGATCTACAGTTCTGGTTGGCCAATTTCGGCTTGAATTTGGACCCGACTGCCGCCCTGTCCAGCAGCGTGGATCCCTTTATTCCCCCGGTGTTGTGGACTGGCACAATTGCCCAGTTCAGCACCGTACCACGGCTGCTCAGCGGCTTCTGGCTGGCGTTGTGGGCTTCCGGCTGTATTCTAGTGGGGCTATTCTTCCACCGCCGCGCCTATAAGCCTCTGGTGGATCGAACGCCTGTGTAGGCAGCACGCCTGTGTGCGGCTGCGAAACAACAGACTTGACTGCTCATCCGTGAAATTGATGAAGGCTGCCATGCAAATTTGCAATCGACCGTCAACCGCATGCCCCATCCCTGGGGACGCCCAAACAGCACAGAGTGAGCGCGCCCACGTATGGCTTTGCGTGCAATCCTGTGTGCGACGGATTGGTGTGCCGGTCGCTCTCACACTGGCGCTGGCCGCATTCAGCCTGCCCGCCATCACTTTCGCCCGATCCGCTTTTGATCTACATGCCGCCATTGCCGCCGCCCAGCCGGGGGACACAATCCACGTGCCGCCCGGCGTCTATGCCGCGCCCTTTGTTATCGACAAGCCGCTGACGCTGATCGGAGAGGGTCGTCCCACCCTGCAAGGCGACGGCACGGGCGATGTGGTCGAGATCACGGCGCCCGATGTCACGCTGGACGGCTTTGTCGTGCGCGGCAGCGGCGACTCGCTGGATGCCGAGCACGCCGGCATCACCGTAGGTGGCAAGCAGGTGACTCTGGAAAACAACCTGGTTGAGGACAGCCTCTTTGGCATTTATCTGCACAACGCGCCCGACAGCGTGCTGCGCGGCAACACCGTGATCGGCAAAGATTTGCCCATTGCACGCCGCGGTGACGGCCTCAAGATCTGGTACAGCGCCAACACGCTGGTGGAGAACAACAATATCCATGACGCACGCGACGCCGTCATCTGGTTTTCGCCCGGCAGCACCGTGCGCGGTAATACGCTGGAGCGCAATCGCTATGGCCTGCATTTTATGTCAACAGACGATCATCTCATCGAAGATAATGTGCTGCGCCACAATTCGGTCGGCATCTATCTGATGTACGGCAACAACTACACGATCCGGCGCAACCTGATCCTCGACAGCCGCGGGCCAAGCGGGTATGGGCTGGGTCTCAAAGAGATCAACAATGGCCAGTTTGCCGGCAACCGCCTGGTCAACAACCGGGTCGGCGTCTACACCGACAACTCGCCGCTGCGCCCCGATGGCCGCGTCGAGTTCACACACAATTTGTTTGCTTACAACGATATCGCCGTCAATATGCTGCCCAACACACACCGCAACAGCTACAGCGACAACATCTTTTTGGAGAACAGCGAGCAGATCGCAGTGGCGGGCGAGGGTGAATTGGTGGAAAACAACTGGGCAGTGAACGGTCGCGGCAACTACTGGAGCGATTACACCGGCTATGACGCCAACCGCGACGGCATCGGCGACATACCCTACAGCGCCAAAAGCTTGTATGAGAAGCTGATGGACAAACATCCCGAACTGCGGCTGTTCCAGCTCAGTCCGGCGGCGGACGCGCTGGACCTGGCCGCCAAGGCGTTTCCAATTTTCCAGCCGCAGCCCAAAATGGCGGACCCCAGCCCGCTGATGGAAGCGCCTAGCCTGCCGCCGGTGCGCGGCATACCCCAGCCGCCGCTGGCCGGCAACCTGGCGGCGGCGCTGGCTTTGTTGGCCGTTGCCCTGCTTGTGCTGTGGGCCGCCGCCGGCACAGCCTTTGGCAGCCTGCGTCTGCAGTGGCCGTCGTTGCGCCGTCTGCGCCTGCGGCTCTGATTGGGGTGTTTGATTGCGCAATGCACTGAACAGTCTGTCTGGAAAGTGCCTGGAAAGTGTCTAGAAAGTGACGACATAATGATTACTTTTAGCGATGTAACCAAAAAGTTCGGCAGTTATACGGCCGTCGACAGTCTCTCGCTGCAGGTGGCTGAGGGCGAGGCAGTAGCACTTTGGGGGCCGAATGGTGCGGGCAAGACCACAGCCATCAAGTGTCTGCTCGGTCTGCTTGCCTATGCCGGGCGTATCACAGTCAACGGCTATGACGCACACAAACAAGGGCGCCAGGCGCGCGCTGCCATCGGCTATGTGCCGCAGCAGCAGTCGTTTTACGACGACATGACCACCCTGGAAACGGCGCTGTTTTTTGCCAAACTCAAGCGCGCACCCAGCAGCCAGGTGCGCGCTCTGCTGGCGCAGGTGGGGCTGGGCGACCAGCAGCACAAGGTAGTCGGGGCGCTGTCGGGCGGGATGAAACAGCGGCTGGCCCTGGCGCTGGCCTTGCAGGGCGACCCACCGGTGCTGGTGATGGACGAACCGACCTCCAGCCTCGACGCCGCCGCGCGTGAACAGCTTCTGCAGTTGCTGGCCCAGGTCAGGGGCGGGGGCAAAACAATTATCTTCTCCTCGCACCGCATGGAAGAGGTGGAAACATTGGCCGGCCGGGTGCTGGTGATGGAGCAAGGGCAGGTGCGTTTTACCTGCGATCCGCACGAACTGCCTACACGCTTGGGCTGGCGGGCGCAGGTCAAGCTGCGCATGGCTCCCCTCGCACTGGATGCTGCCCTGGATGTGCTGCAAGCCGGCGGCTTTGCCGCCCGCCGCAACGGTGTTGGTGTGATTGTCGAAGTCGCACACGGCGACAAGGCGCGGCCAATCCACATGTTGAGCCAGGCCGACATTCAAGTAACCGATTTTGAGATGGAGTAGCCGTATGAGCTTTGTGACGATCTGGACGTTGGCCCAAAAAGAGATGCGTGACGCGCTGCGCAACCGCTGGTTTCTGCTGTATACCGTCGCCTTTGTCGGGCTGTCGCTGGCATTTTCCTATATGGCGCTGGCGGGCGCCGGTATCGCCGGCTTTGCCGGCTTTGGGCGCACCGCCGCCAGTCTGATCAACCTGGTGTTGCTGATCGTGCCGCTGATGGCGCTGACTATCGGCGCGCAAAGCCTGGCCGGTGAGCAGGAGCGCAGCACACTAGCCTATCTGCTGGCGCAGCCGGTGACGCGGCTGGAAGTGTTTGTGGGCAAATACCTCGGTCTTCTGCTCAGCCTGCTGGCGTCGCTCACCCTCGGCTTTGGCATTGCCGGCCTGGTTATGGCGCTTAACGGCGCCGGTGCCAGCAGCCCAGCGTCCTATATCCGCCTGGTGGGCCAGACCTTTCTGCTCAGCCTGACCATGCTCAGCAGCGGCTTTCTGATTTCAGCCTTCACCCGCCGCGCCGGTGCAGCCATTGGCATCGGCCTCTTTTTGTGGCTGGGTTTTGTCTTTCTGGGCGATCTGGGGCTGATGGGCACTGCCATTGCCCTCAAGCTGCCCATTGAACAATTGTTTGTGCTGGCACTGTTAAACCCGCTGCAGGTCTTTAAGATGGCCTCGATTCTGGATATCAACGCCACACTCGACATTCTAGGCCCGGCAGGCATTTACGCCATGCAGGAGTTTGGCCGCAGCCTGCGTTTTCTTTTCCTGGGCGTCATGGCGCTGTGGATTCTGGCGCCGGCACTGCTGGCCTATGCTCGGTTTGCCACCAAAAGCGATCTGTAACCGCTAGAGAAAAAGAGGAGCATCACGATGCAGCGTTATTGGCTCTACCTTGTCTTGTTTGCAAGCTTGCTCGGCCTGGCAGCCTGCAGCGCCCAGCCCACCCAGCCGGCGCCGCCCAAAATTCACTATGGCGAGGACACTTGCAGCGACTGCGGCATGATCATCAACGACGCCCGCTTTGCCGCCGCCTATGCGGTGCAGCAGGGGCAGGGAGCTTATCAGACCTTTATTTTTGACGATATAGGCGACATGCTGCACCACATGCAGCAAAATCTTACGCTCACAGGCGCCGGTTGGTGGGTGCATGACTACAGCAGCGAAGAATGGATCGACGCCACCAGAGCCTATTTTGTGGTCAGCGACCAGATCAAGACGCCGATGAATCACGGCACAGCGGCCTTTGCCACCCAGGAATCGGCTGCGCAACTAGCCGGCGAAGTGGGCGGCCAAGTGCTGGATTGGGACAAAGTGCGCATCGAACATGCAGTGGCCGGCCACCAACATTAAAGCTGTTTAGCAATCCGTCCCATAAATGGGGCAGCTTGAACGAAGAAAGGGAGCTTTGAAATGCGAAAGTTTGTTTTTGCACCCCTGATTGTTGTGCTGGCGCTCGTGCTGGGCGGCTGCGGCGGTGACGAAGCGGAGCCCACACCCATGCCCGCAACTGCCGCAGCGGCTCCGGCGGCTCCAGCCGCAGCGGATGTACAACCGGTAGCCGCGCTGGCAGGAGATGCCGCCAAAGGAGAGAAAAGCTACATGCAGTTGTGCATCGCCTGCCACGGCCCTGAAGCCAAAGGCGTGCAAGGGCTGGGCAAGGATCTCACCGCCAGCACCTTTATTGCCGAAAAAAGCGATGGGGAAATGGTCGACTTCCTCAAAGTTGGCCGCGACCCCGGTGACCCGCTTAATACCACCGGCGTCGCCATGCCGCCCAAGGGAGGCAACCCCGCTCTCACCGAACAGGATATGCAGGATATCGTGGCTTATCTGCGCACAATCCACCAGCCAGTGGAGTAGAACAAGATGCAACCCGGACAATTAGACGTCTATAGTTTTCGCAACCAGAATACCAATGACATCCAGAATGTGCGTCTGTTTGAATGCGACGAAATGCGCGCATACTTGGTTGTCATGCCGCCGGGCAGCACCATTGAGACGCATGTACATGCGAACACCAACGAGTTATTTGACGTTATAGAGGGGGAGGGTCTGTTCACTGTAAACAGCCGCACCTTCCGCGGCGGCGGCGGTAGATGTGTGTTCGTGCCCGCCGGCGTCCCGCACAGCATCCACAATGACAGCGATGCGCTCTGGACGCTGCGTGTCACCTACCAAGAACGCGTTTCGCCGCGCCATATCGGCAAGCTGATCAAGCGTTCAGTGCGCAGATACTTTGCCTGAAGCGGAGATTTTTATGAATCCTTTTGCCAATTTGAATGGCGGCAGCAAGCCCATAAGCTGGAGCATCGGCGGGCTGGAGCCAGGGCCGGAAGAAGAGTGGGAGCGGATGCGCAGCTTTCTCGGCCTCAGCCCGACGGAGCGGGAGGCAATGCTGGCGACAGTCGAGCCGCTCTTCAAGCGCGGCCACGAACTGGTGGTCGCCACCTACGACTATCTGCTGCAGCATACGGAGACGGCAGCCATTCTTGGCTGGGAAGGTGGGGCGGACGCGCAGCATCTCGCCGAGCGGCGGCGCTTTTTCACCGTTTGGCTGGCGCGGCTGCTGGGGATGGACTTCAGCGATGATCTAGCCCGCTATCTGTTCCGTGCCGGCAAATTGCATGCGGCGCATGGGCCGCGGCGCACACATGTACCTCCCATTTTTGTCACCGGCTCCATCAGCCTGGTTCACGCTGCATTTGCCCGCTTTCTGGCTGAGGAGATGCCGGGCCACCCGTCCGTGCCGCTCGCCCTGGCAGGGTGGAACAAGGTGCTGGCGCTGCATCTGCACCTGATGCAGTTGGGATATACAGCCAGCCTGGCGCTCGACAGCGGCGACTTTGCGCTGCAGTTCACGCTGTTTGGGCGTATGCGCACGATCACCGGCGCACAGAGCGTCAATATACGACTGCCGGCAGGAGCCGACGCCCAACTTGCTCTGCGCAAGTTCTTCAACTACTTTCCGCAAGCGCGCAGTGAGGTTTTCGATATTGAGTGGCAGCCGGGCGAACAGGTGGACGCACACGGCACACCCTGGTTTATGGCGCAGCCGGCCTTTACCGTCAAACCGATGTGGCGCGTCCTGCTCAACGGCAAGGATCTCAGCTATATCGGCGGCCCATCCACTTCAGTGCAGCCAGGCGACGAAATTCATGTATTTCCACCCGGAAGATAATTATGATGACAACCAATACATCAACGAATATAACAAGCAGCAGCAAAACCCACAGTACAGATGAGTTCACTATCATTCCCGCCATCGAGAGCATGATCGCATCGATCACGCCTGACTCCATCGTCAGCCGCACGGTCTATCAAGGGCCGGCGTTGCGCATTATCCTCTTTGGATTTGCCGCAGGCCAGGAGCTGTCGGAGCACACCTCCAGCAAGGAAGCCGTGCTGCACTTTTTGCGCGGCGAAGCGACGGTTACGCTGGGCAAAGGTGCGGAGGGAGAAAGCACCGCAGCGCAGACGGGCACACTGATCCGGATGCAGCCCGGTCTGGCGCACAGCGTCGTGGCGCAAAGTGACACGCTGATGCTGCTCTCAATGATAGGCTGAGCGATGGCAACTACAAGCAAATCACCCCGTCTGGCGCAGCTTGGGGCACAGCAGAGCGGGGCCAATCGCTTGCTGCGCGGCGGGCTGATGCTGCTGTCTGTCAGCGCGCTGCTGGTGGGCATGTGGGCGGGTCTCATACGGTTGGGTTGGGTGCTGCCGGTCTGGCAGCCACCGCTGCCGATGCTGCACGGCCCCCTGATGGTATGCGGTTTCCTAGGTACACTGATCGGGCTGGAGCGCGCCGTCGGCACAGGCATGAAGTGGGCTTACGCCGGGCCAGGGTTGACCGCCGCCGGTGCACTGCTGGCCCTGCTTGGCGCACCCGCACCGCTTGGCCCTCTGCTGATCACGCTGGGCAGTGTGATCACCTTTGCCGTGCTGCTGACGCTGATCCGGCTGCTGCCGGCGCTCTTCACAGTTGTGATCGCGCTGGGCGGCCTGACTTGGGTGGTGGGCAACAGCCTCTGGCTCAGCGGCCAACCGATTGCGGTGGCTGTGCTGTGGTGGATCAATTTTCTGGTGCTGACGATTGCCGGTGAGCGGTTGGAACTGAGCCGTATGCTCAAGCTTTCGCGCACGGCGCAGCTTCTCTTTGGTGCGGCGGCAGCCTTGCTGCTGGCGGGGGCAGTGCTGGGAAGTTGGTACTATGCGCCGGGAATGCGGCTGCTGGGTGCAGGGTCAGTAGCGATGGCGGCCTGGCTGCTGCGTTACGACATTGCCCGCCGCCGCATCAAAGCCGGTGGCGTGGCCAGGTTTATCGGCATCAGCCTTTTATCGGGCTACGTATGGCTGGCAATCGGCGGGGTGCTGGCGCTGTGGCACGGCGGCATGATGGCAGGCCCGCTGTATGACGCCACCCTGCACTCGATCTTCCTGGGCTTTGTCTTCGCCATGATCTTTGCGCACGCGCCGATCATTTTTCCGGCGGTGCTGGGGATCCCGCTGGCCTACACTCCACGCTTTTACAGCCATCTCATCCTGCTGCACCTGAGCCTGATCCTGCGCGTGGCGGGCGATCTGATCCCCTACTGGCCGGCGCGGCTGTGGGGTGGCATGCTCAACGTGCTGGTGTTGCTCTTTTTCATCGCCAACACTGTACTGGCCGTGCGCGCGGCGCGGACTGCATTAGAGGTGGCCAAAATTCCACAAGCCCAGACATAGCACTCCCTCTCGTTCCCACGTTTCTCCTAGCCACTTGGCAGGTGTATTTTTCTGCCCGCAGGCGTACACTTATAAGTAGGTCGGCAAACATCTGCGACTGTCTGTCCATTTGCAGTTCCTACAATTAACAGGGAGGGTTCCCATGCAGCCTGTTGGCTTCCGTCTCAGCGCCGGCCTGCACAAAATGGCCGTGCTAATCGTCGCGCTCGTTGTCATCATTCTGTTGGCTGGCACAGCGCCCCCAGTCAAACCTGCCGTGGCACAGTCAGAAGCGGCCACTCCCGGCACGGCCAAGTGGGTGGTGCTGGCATGGAACGACCTGGGTATGCACTGCTACAACCGTGATTTTCAGGATTTGGCGGTGCTGCCGCCCTACAACACGCTGTGGGCACAGGTGATCCAGGTGGGTGATCCGCCGCAGATCGTCACCAACAGCGTACGCGTCGACTATTCATTTGCCGATAACAGCTACTCAGTGGGCAAGTCCAACTTTTGGGACTATGATAAGGCGCTGTTCGGCGTAGATCTGCCGCCCAACATCGGGTTGACCGGACGGGGTTTGGCCGGTGAAATGGAGGTGACTGCGAACCACTTTAGTGCTGAAGGCATCCCGCTCACCGAATTTCGTGACAGCGCCCCCAGCGATCCCTACCCCTACCAACTTGCCACGGTTGTTGCGCGCGACCAGGCCGGTGCAGAATTGGCGCGCACGCTCGCCGTAGCCCCAGTTTCGACGGAAATGCACTGCGACTACTGCCACCATGACGGCGGGGTGGAGGGAATTCGCACAGGGCGTGTAGAGACCAACATCCTGACGCTGCACGACAAGGAAAATGCCGAAGACTATCCGCCGGGTTTTGGCAAGCTGATGGACAACCGGCCTGTCCTGTGCGCCACCTGCCACGCGGCCAATGCACTGGGAATGCCGGGCAAGCCGGGGATACCCAATCTGTCCAAGGCCATGCATGCCAAACATGCCGAGGTTGAAAATGAGGGCGGCGATGCACTTGGCGGGGCCGCTCTGGCCGAGAATTTCTGCTACAACTGCCACCCTGGGCCAACCACCAAATGTCTGCGCGATGTGATGTCGCAGGCAGGAATGACCTGCACGGACTGCCACGGCAGCATGCAGCAGGTGTCGGAAAACCCAAACCCCTGGCTCAAGGAACCGCGCTGTGATGGCTGCCACAAGGAGCCTCAATATGCGCAGGACCAGCCGCTCTACCGCATGTCCACCGGCCATGGCGGTGTACGCTGCGCCGGCTGCCACGACAGCCCACACGCCATTGCCCAGAGCAGCCAGCCCAATGACGCCATCAAGTTTATCGGCTGGCAAGGACATCCCGGCACGCTCAGCAGTTGCACCACCTGCCACGCAACGCCACCCAGCGGCCCCGGCCCGCATGGCATCCTTTCGCCGTGGGCAGCAAGCCAGTTCCTCTTCCTGCCCGCCATCCAAAGCGGGCGCTGACGGCAATGTGATGCGGCAGGCCAAACTTCCTCTGTCTGGGCCTGCCGCATGTTCTGCTGTGCTGAAAGCAAGGATAAGCTAACCGGCAAATGCAACAATATCTCCAGCCGGTTTTGAAGTTGCGCCGGGGATCGATCCCCGGTATACAATGTGTCAGGCGTGACGACAACCGCCGCCTCTCATCCAGCCAGCCGGAAAGCAGAACGTCTTCGTGCCCACCTACAAACAGACCCTGTATGCCTGTTATACCGGGTATATCACCCAAGCCATCGTCAACAATCTGGCTGCGATCCTCTTTATCGTCTTTCAAACCCAGTTCGCCATCTCATTCGAGATGATCGGGCGGCTGATCTTAATCAACTTTGCGACGCAGATGGGGGCTGATCTGTTTGCGGTCAAATATGCGGATCGCATCGGCTACCGGCGGACAGTGGTGGCAGCGCACATTTTCTGCGCTGTCGGGCTGATCGGCCTCGGTGTCTTTCCGCTGATCTCTCCCTCGCCCTATGCGGGACTGGTGGCGGCTGTCGTAATCTACGCCATCGGCGGCGGGCTGATC